>CAZJJC010000076.1:0-8599 GCA_964546195.1 uncultured Enterobacteriaceae bacterium
ATCGTAGAAAGCGTGCGCGCGACATCCCGTCGATTCTACTCGCTAGAAAAACCCGTTTTGCCGTTGCCCGGGCCGCGGCGTGCGCTGGCCGACTTCGGCGGCACCTACGCGGCGAGCGCGCTGGTGGCGTTCCTGTTCGCCTTCTCTCTCAACGGGTTGACCCCCTGACAAGGGGGTCGCGAGCTTAGGCGGGCGGGGGGTTGTCGCGGCGCTCCATTTCGGCATTGAGCTCGGCGCCGATCAGCACGGCGTAGGACGAGAGCAGGAACCACATGAGCAGGATGACCACCGCCCCGACCGAGCCGTAGGTCTCGTTGTAGTTGCCGAACCGCGCGACGTAGAGGGAAAACAGCGCCGAGCCGAGCACCCACAGCACGGTCGCGATCACCGCGCCCCAGCTCACCCAGCGCCAGGGCGGCTGCGTCCGGCTCGGAGCGTAGCGATACACGATCGCGAGGCCGAGCAGCATCATGGCCACGAGGATCGGCCAAGCCGCGACGGCAATCAGCCACTTGAGGGGCGCGGCGAGGCCGACGAGCTTCAGCACCAGGGGCAGCGCGATCACCATGCCGATGGCGATGACCGCGCCGAGGATGGCGGCGAGGGTCAGGAGCAGCGCGGTGCCGTAGAAGCGGAAAAAGCCGCGCTTTTCCTCTTCGTCGTAGGCGATGTTGAGCGCCTGCATGAGCGTGCGCATGCCGGCCGAGGCGCTCCACAGGGCGAGCAGCAGGCCGCCGATCGCGCCGATGCCGAGCGAGGTGCGGTCGGTCGTCGTGAGGTCGCTCAGCTGCGCGAGGAGCACATCGGCCGCCTCTTGCGGCAGGATGCCGCTCAGCGCCGCGATCTGCCGCTCCACCTGCTGCGGGTCGAAGGCGAGGCCGTATAGCCCGACCAGCGCGATGAGGCCCGGGAACACGGCGAGCAGGCCGTAGAACGCGACCCCGGCGGCGATGATCGACAGCCGGTCCTGCTTGATCTGCCGGTTCACCCGCTTGGTGATGTCCCACCAGCCTCGCGCCGGGATGTGCTCGGGATGACCCGCTTGTGCCATGCTGCGGGACCAGCAAGAATTACACCCATGCTCAAGATCCGCGAAATCGACCACGTCGTCCTGCGCGTGCGCGACATCGACGCGATGCGGCGCTTCTACTGCGAGGTGCTCGGTGCCGCGCACGTCGTCTGGCGGCCGGAATTCGGCATGTCGCACCTGCGCATCGGCGCTTCCATGCTCGACCTCATTACCGTCGAGGGGCCGCTCGGCAGGCAGGGCGGCGCTGCGGCGGGCCCGGAGGGCCGCAACATGGACCACTTCTGCCTGCGCGTCGAGCCCTTCGACCAGGAAGCGATCGTGGCCCACCTGAAGCGCCACGGCGTCGCGCCGGGCAACATCCGCCCGCGCTTCGGCGCCGAGGGCAACGGCATTTCCATCTACGTCACCGATCCCGAAGGCAATACGGTGGAGCTGAAAGGCCCCTCCGACGGCCGGGCTAGTCCGTGATGCCGAGCTGCGCGCGGATTCTGGACACCAACTGCTTCAACTCCGCGACTTCCGCCTCTAGCTGGGCAAGGCGAGCATCGGCGGCGGGTGCCGCAGGGGCTTTGGCCTCTATCTTGGGCGTGCCGCTCAGCGTGTGGGCCCAGCGGTTTTCGCGCGCGCCGGGCTGCCGCGGCAGCTGCACGACCAGCGCGCCGGCGGGTCGCGCCGCGAGCTCGGCCAAAAAAGCTTCCACGGCAGAGATGTCGGCGAAGCGGTGCAGCCGCTCGGCTGCGATGCGCAGCTCGCCCGCGGTCTGCGGGCCGCGCAGCATGAGCAGGGTGAGCAGCGCCACGGACTGGGACGGGACCTGCAGCACGCGCTCGACGTTGTGGGCGTAGCGCGCCACCCGGCTGCCGCTCGTCTCCACCACCAGGTTGCAGCCTTTCAGCGTGTCGATGCTCGCCTGCACCTCGGCCTCCGACGCTTCGATCACCGGGTCGCGGCTGGTTTTCTGGTTGCAGCCCGAGACCAGGGCGTTGAGGCTCAAAGGGTAGGAGTCGGGAACCGTGTGCTGCTTCTCGGCCAGCGTGCCCAGCACGCGGGTATCGAGCAGCGAGAGGCTGGGCAGGGGATGCGCCATGGCCGGGCCTAGCCGCCGACGCCGAGGTAGGTGACCATGACCTGCCGGTCGGCGCGCAGCCGCTCGGGCGTGCCTTCGAACACCACCGTGCCGTGGTCGATGAGGTAGACGCGGTCGGCGAGCTGCAGCGCCCTCTCCGCGTTCTGCGCGACGAGCAGCAGGCTCACGCGCTCGTCTTTCAGCTTGCGGATGGTATCCATCACCGCGCTGACCACCAGCGGCGCGAGTCCCTGCGAAGGCTCGTCGAGCAGGAGCAGCTCGGGGCCGGTGAGCAGGGCGCGCGCGATGGCGAGCATCTGCTGCTCTCCGCCCGAGAGCTCGCGGCCTTTGTTGTTCAGCCGCTCTTTCAGCTTCGGAAAGCGCTCGAGGACGGTTTCCATCTGCCAGCGCGAGCCGGCGCGGCGCGCGATCGCCAGGTTTTCCTGACAGGTCAGATAGGAAAAAATCCCGCGCGTTTCGGGCACGAGGGCGATGCCCATGCGCGAGATGCGGTGGGCATCGAGCCCGGCGATGTCGCGGCCCTTGTAGCGGATCTCGCCCTTGCGCGGCGGCGTGAGGCCGGTGATCGAGCGCAGGGTCGTGGTCTTGCCCGCGCCGTTGCGTCCGAGGAGCGCGACCGCTTCGCCTTCGCCTACTTCGAGCGAGAGACCGTGCAGGATATGGCCCAGGCCGTAGAAGGTATCGATACTCCTTACTTGGAGCATCAGGCGGCGACTCCGCCCAGATAGGCGCGGCGCACCTCGGGATTGCGCTGGATCTCCTCCGGCGTGCCCTCGGCGATCAGGCTGCCGAAGTGCATGACCGAGATGCGGTCCGAGACGCTCATGATGATGTCGATCTTGTGCTCGATGAGCACGATGGTGTAGCGCCCCTTGAGCGCGCGCACCAGCGCCACCATCCTGCGCGACTCCTCCGGCGACAGGCCGGCGGCGGGCTCGTCGAGCAGCAGCACGCGCGGCGCCGCGGCGAGCGCGATCGCCAGCTCGAGCTGGCGCTGCTCGCCATGCGAGATCTCGCGCGCCAGGTGATCCGCCTTGCCGGACAAGCCCACGTCCGCGAGCGCCTGGCGCGCCCGCGCGCCGGCCTCGGGATAACGCTGCGTTTTTCTCCAGAGCAGCCCGTTCCAGGAGCGGCCGGTGGCGAACGCCGCCACCCAGGCGTTGTCGAGCAGCGAGAAGGCGGGAAAGACGTTGGTGCGCTGGAACGAGCGCGCGAGGCCCAGGTGGGCGATGCCGTGCGCCGGCGTCCCGGTGATCTCCTTTCCATCCAGGAGGATGCGGCCCGAGCTGGGCGCGAAGGTCCCCGTGAGGAGGTTGAAAAGCGTCGTTTTCCCCGCGCCGTTGGGCCCGATGATCGAGTGCAGGCTGCCGGCCTCGATGCTCAGGCTCACGCCGTTCACCGCGGTGAGCGCGCCGAAGGACTTGGTCAGGTTTTCTGTCTGGAGAATCGCCATGACACCAGCCGCGACCAGGCTTCGACCACGCCGCCGCGGAAGAACAGCACCACGATCACGAACGCCACGCCGAGCAGCAGCGGCCAGCGCGCCCACATGGTGCTCACCGACTCGGAGAGCCAGATGAACACGAACGAGCCGATGATCGGCCCGTAGAGCGAGCCGCTGCCGCCGATCAGGGTGGCGAACACGACATTGCCCGAGAACACGAAGCTCACCGCCTCCAGCGGCACGATGCCGAAGAGCATCGCGTAGAGCACGCCGGCGAGGCCGGAGAAGGCGCCGGCGATGACGAAGGCGAGCAGCTTGAAGCGCGGCACGTTGTAGCCCACCGCCTGGGCGCGCACCTCGTTCTCCCGGATCGCCTGCAGGATCTTGCCCAGCGGCGAGTCCACGATGCGCTTCATGACCCACAGCGCGAGGAGGAACAGCACCGAGACGAAGGCGTAATAGGTGACCGGGTCGCCGAAATCGATGCCGAGCAGGGCCGGGCGGGCGATGCCGGGCATGCCGTCCTCGCCGCCGGTGACGCTGGTCCACTGGTAGGCGGTGAAGTAGAACAGCTGGTTCAGCGCGAAGGTGAGCATGATGAAGTAGATGCCGGAGCGCTGCACGCAGAGATAGCCCACCAGCAGCGCCGAAGCCGCGCCCACGCCCACGCCGGCGCCCAGCGCGAGGAACACGTTGATGCCGTAGTGCTTGAGCAGGTAGCCCGCGACATAGGCGGCGGAGCCGAAGAACGCCGACTGGCCGAAGGAGAGGAGCCCGGTGTAGCCCATCAGCAGGTTCGCCCCCAGGCCGAAGATCGCGAAGATCCAGATCTCGGCCGCGATCACCGGGCGCACCACGAAGGGCAGCGCCAGCACCGCCGCGAGAATCGCCAGGTTCTTCACCGGATGCCGAACAGCCCCTGGGGACGGAAAACGAGCACCGCCGCCATCACCAGATAGATCACCGCAACCGAGGCTTCCGTCCAGTAGGCCGCCACCACCGCCTGGGCGATGCCGATGAGCAGGCCGGCGGCGATGGCGCCCAGCACGTTGCCCATGCCGCCGAGCGCGACCACCACGAAGGCGATGCCGAGCATGTCCACGCCCATGCCGGGGGAGAGCCCGCGGATCGGCGCGGTGAGCGCGCCGGCGATCCCGGCGAGGTAGGCGCCGAGCGCGAAGGCCGCGGTGAAGAGCTTATGGATGTCGATGCCGAGCAGCGACACCATCTCCTTGTTCTCGATGCCGGCGCGCATGATCGCGCCGTAGCGCGTCTTCTCGAAGAATAGCCAGGTGGCGACCACCAGCAGGCCGGCGAGCACCATGACGAACAGTCGGTACTTGGGATAGAAGGTGAAGCCCAGATCCACCCCGCCGCGCAGGATCGGCGGCGGCAGCTGGCTGATTCCCACCGGCCCCCAGATGAGGATGATGCCCTCGGCGAGGATCAGCGACAGGCCGAAGGTGAAGAGAAGCTGGTAGTCGTGCCCCGCCGCGTAGAGCCGGCGGATGCCCGCATATTCGATGACCAAGCCGAGAATGGCGACGCCGATGGGGGCGAGCAGCAGCGCGACCCAGAAATTCCCCACGGCACCGATCGTGCTCACCATGAGATACGCGCCCACGGCGAACAGCGCGCCGTGGGCGAAATTGGGGATGTTGAGGATCCCCACGATCAGCGCCAGCCCCAGCCCCATCAGGGCATAGAGCATTCCCGTCGCGATCCCGTTGAGGATCTGACCGAAGAGAAGATTCAAAAACTAGAAACTACCGATGTCTTTGCAGGCGGCATACTCCTTCGGCAGCGGCGTATCGCCGGTGGCGATGATGTCGGCGAAGTCCGTCGGGTGCTTCATGGCCGACTTCGGCTTGCAGCGCATGAAAAAGTACGGCCGGATGTTCTGGTGCGTGGCGGAGTCGATCCGCATGCGCCCGACGATATCGTTGATCTCGATCCCTTCCAGCGCCTTGATCACGTCCTGCGCCTCGGCCGATTTGGCCTTGTCGAAGCCGGCGAGCAGCAGCCGCGTCATCGAGTAGGCGGCGGAGGGCGCATAGCCCGGCGGGTTGCCCCACTTGGCCTGATAGCTCTTGACGAAAGCCTTGGCCACCGGCGTGTCGGCGGTGTAATAGAAGTTCGACCCGACCCAGATGTTCTCGCGGATCTCGGGCGAGAGCTGCACCAGCTCCTCCACGCCCGAGGACCAGCCCATGATCAGCGGCAGCTTCGGCGTGAGGCCGAAGTTGAACATCTCGCGCGCCCCGCCCACCGCGTCGCCGCCGAAGTTGATCATCGCCACCACGTCGGGGCGGTTGGCCGCCGCCTTCTGCACGTAGTTGGAGAACTCGCGCTCGCCCAGCGGATGCCGGTCGGCGCCGACGAACTCGAGGCCGTGCGTCTTGCCGACCTCCTTGATGTACTTCTCCACCGACCAGCCGAACGCATAGTCGGCCACCAGGAGATGCCAGCGCTTGGCCTTCGGGTTGGCCTTCATGAAGGCGTCCACCACCGTCTTGGCCGCCGTGTACGGGCTCGCTGCCCACTGGAACGAGTAGCGATGGCAGCGCGAGCCCGAGATGTCCTCGGTCCCGCCGCTGAAGATGTGCAGGACCTTCTTGCGCTTCGCCACCTCCGACACCGCCAGCGCCACCCCCGAGGACCAGGGCCCGATCACGAACTTCGCCCCTTCGCCGTCCACCGCCTCCTCGACCCGCCGCGTCGCCGCCCCGGCCTGTGTCCCGGAGTCGCGCGTGACGTACTTGATCGGCCGCCCGAGGATCTTCATGTCCCGCTCCTCCAGCGCCATCTTCATGCCGCGATCGAGGATCGGCCCCACGTCCGAGAACGCCCCGGTGTTCGGCCAGATGCCCAGCATCACCACCTCTTTTGCCTGGGCGCGGATGATTCCGGGAAACCCGAGCCCGGCGGCTGCCGCCCCGATCGCTCCGACTTTCAGAACGTCCCTGCGCTTCATCTGACTCATCTTCGTCCCCTTTAGCGGCGGGTTGTTTATCCGGACGGAACGCCGCGCCCTCGGAGCCTACTCGCGTCGCGCGAAAGCGGAAAGGCCAAGGAGGCAGCAGGTGGTGCCCATTTCGCTCGTACGATGCTTTCCTGTTGCTGTGCGTCAATCAGGTGCAGGCGCTACCCTGCCGCCCGCGGTATAAACCGCAGTGGCCGCAACTGAAGCGATCGACCCGGCAGGGGGCACCCAGATATGGTGGCTCTACGTCCTGGAATGCCAGGGCGGCGTGCTCTACACCGGCATCGCCAAGGACGTCGACGCTCGCTTCGAAGCGCACGTCAACGGCACGGGCGCGATCTTCACCCGGCTGAATCGGCCGGTACGCATCCTTGGCAAGGCGACCATGGCGACCAAGGGCGCCGCCCTCCGCGCGGAATACGCATTCAAGCAGGCGTCTCGCGCCGACAAGCTCCAGTGGTGCGCGACAGGGCTGCAAAGCTTCGTGGCGCGGGATCGCCGCTGAACGGGAAGAGCCCTTCCCCTTAGCTCACCCGAAGATCGTTTCCGGCAGCAGCGCCGAAACCACATAGTTAGGCACGTCAACAACGTTGCTGACGCGCAGATCCACGGCAACGCTGCAGATGATGTAGGCCTGGTTGCGAGTGAAGCCGCGTTCCTGGAGAAGCTCCATCATGTTGAGCACCGCGTTGCGGCAGGCGAGTGTGAGGTTCTCGCCATCATTCTCGCCGTCTGAGCGCAAAGGCATACCCATGACGCCGAGGAGCCGCCGCGGCGCCGCGTACTCTGGGTCGATGAAGTAGTCCTCGCGCGTGAACACCGGCGCCTGGAACTTCCGCTTCGTAGCCAGGCCGGCGTGGCGCTTGAAGCGCACGGCCACGGTGGCGCCCATCTCGACCGCAGTTACGCATACCTCGCCATCGCCCTGGGCGAAGTGGGCATCGCCCGTGGAGAAGAGTCCGCCTTCCGTGAATACCGGCAGGAAGAGCTTTGCGCCCTTGCTCAGTTGCTTGACATCGAAGTTGCCGCCGTTTTCTCTCGGCGGGAGCGTGCGCAGGCCGGCTAGGCCGCAAGCTCCAGGCGGCACCGCACCGCTCGCATCTGGCGGGAACACCATGCCGCCTCGCTCAAGCAATCGCTGCTCGCGCGCCGTCCATTCCTTCAATTTTGCCGCCGAGGGGGCGACAGCCGACACCCCCATGAACGGCGCGCCGGGGATGCGCACACCGGGGATCTGGTCCGAGGTCGCCCAGCCGTCCTTGATCTTCCAGTGCACCAGGAACGGGTCGGTCATGACGTCGCGCAGAAAGCCCAGTCCCGGGATAATGCAGCTGAAGCCAGTCGGCTCGGGCGCGATGTCGAGGAACTCGATCTCGAGCACGTCACCGGGTTTCACTCCCTTGATAAACACCGGCCCGGTGAGCGGGTGGATGGCTCCAGCATTCATGTTTGCGAATGCCGCCTCGGTTGCGGTGGACCTCAACTGCCCGTCGATCGCATCGCGCGTCTCGAGGACCACCTCCTCGCCTTCGGCCACCTCCAGTACCGGCTCGATGTCGGGGTGGTAGCGGTTGTGTCCGGTTTGGGGCTCCTCGGCCAGGGGTTTGCTGCGATCGATTCGTATAGCGCGCATGGTGGTCCTCCTCGTGGCGGATACGCGGCGGGCTTGCTCAGGAAAGTCTACGCTCGTCCGTATGGAGTCGGAGGCGGTCGCGGGCCAAATTGCCGTTACGATAGGTCTGAACGCGGCTTGGACCACTTGAATGGCCGCCTTGGGTCGAACAGGGTCGATGCCGGGAACGTCAAGTCGGACGCTCCGCCGGTTTTAAGCGGGAGGGCAGGCGCCCGTTTCAGTAGCGCTTGCTCTTGGCCGCTGCTTTGCCGCAGTAGTACGCGATAACGGCCACGACGACGACCGCCTCCGGGACACCTTGGTAGCCCCACACAGAAGCGCCACCGTAAAGCAACGCCAAGCCCATCCCCCGGTACACATAACCCGAAATTGGGCCGATCCTGCTTGATTTTGTGGAGTTCGCGCGTGTCCACTCGTCTAAC
>CAZJJC010000077.1:0-3478 GCA_964546195.1 uncultured Enterobacteriaceae bacterium
GCGAAGCCACTGATCTATCTGACACCCAAGCACAAGCTCACGCTGGAGTACGTCGCGGTGCACACAGCGCTGGAAGAAAGGCGGCAGGTCGAGGCGCGCAAGCGCGTTTCGAGCGTCATAGAAATCGGGCAACGAATTCGAAGCTCCCTGCCTCACGATGGTCTAGGATCAGCGACCCAAGCCGGCTGATAACGATGTGTGGTTCCCGGCGGTTTTCGGTCAGCCGCCGCGAGGCACCAGTAAGGCCAACCCGAATATCAATACCACGAGCAAAATCACTTTGCGGAACGTGGCAGAGTTCAGGCCTGAGTTCTGGCCACAATTCGTGGTCGACGCAGCCTAGCGAGGTCCCGAACCCCTCGCGGCATGTTTCAAGACATCAACGAAGCCCGTCTCGGGTGGAGGTAATGAGCACGCAGGTGCAGCCGGTTTCGCTCTAGACACGGCTATCGGCGGTTCCGGGCTCCGCCCGGTTGTAATCCCCGGGGTAGAGCTTTCTGTCGTCGATCAGGATCCGAACCAGCTTAGGTAGGTCTTTTGTCCGCAGATCTCGGGCAGCTCTTGAATCGCTTCCCTTAGCGACTCGTCAATCTTGGTGGCGCTGCCGTTTACTGCGAAGCGGCGGCGGTGGTCACGCTGCAGGTGCGCAGGTCGGCGCGTCCGCCGGCCGCGATGCCTTGATAGAGGGTCCAAAGGCCCTCGTCGACGCGCGCTTCACGCGGGTGAGGGGGGGATTTGTTGAAGCGGCCGACGGCGCGCGGGCCGGCGTTGTAGACGGCGTAGGCGGCGCGCGGCACGCGATCGAGGTCGCCGCTGCGCTGGGCGTAGGGGATGGCGTAGTCCTTCATGTAGCGCATCAGGATCTGGGCGCCTGCGCGGGTGTTGTAGGCGGTGTCCCAGCGCAGGCGCTGGACATCGTAAAAGCCGCGCCACACGCGCTGGTTGATCTGCATGATGCCTACGCTGCCGGCGCCTGAGCGCAGGTAGGTGATCTTGCCGCGGCGATGTACGTATTGGCGCCAGCAGCTTTCGATGAGCGCGGTCGCCGGCACGAGGTGGTCATAGATCTTGTCGTAGGGCGCGGCGAGCTTGGCGCGCTGCAGCTCGCTCGCCGCCGTTTCCTGCAGCAAGTCGGCAATGCGCGCTTCATAGGCGTCCAGCTCATCGCGCTTGGGCACCCATTGATCCAGCGCTCGCGCCGCGGTTGTGGCGTGGGCGCTCGCGATGAACGGTTGTAGCCAGCTTCGCGGCTTGACGGGCGCGGGTGCGGAGTCGGGAATAGCTTCGACATCGAACAACGCGCGCAATTGCGGATCGAGCTCCCAAGCGTACCCGATCGGATCGTCCGTCTCGCCGGGGCGCAGGCTGCGCGCCAGCTGCCGCAGGCCATCCGCCGACAGCCGCACGCCCAGGCCGGGCGCGGCGCGATCCAGCGCCAGGAGCACATCGCCGGCCTCGATGAAAGCGGCGTAGCGCAGCAACGAGGCGTCGAGCACGCCCTCGCGCTGCGCGTCGGCGAGGATCGTGCGCAGCTCATTCCATGCGTCTATGAAAAGTGCGCGCACTGGATCGCCCGCGGCGGGCGTTTCGCCCGACAGGATGGCGGTCAGTTGATAGCGGCTCTCCAGCAACAGCGTGAAGAGGCGCTTGCGCAGTGCGCTGTCTGCGCTGTCGAGCGCGACTTGCTTCACGCTGTAGACGAGGAAGGCGTCCCACGGTTGCAGCGCCTCGTCCAGGGCGTCGAGCTCGGCTTCGGTGAGGGGCGCCGTGGCGGCAGCGGCGGGCGGCGCCGCCGTCAGCCAGGCATCCGGAACTTCAACGGCGATCGGCACGACGATACCCGTCGCTTCGACGCGCGGTCCCAGCACCTGCAGTCGCGCCAGCGCGAGCTCGAGTTGCGCGGTGTGTTCGGGCGGCGCCACGCTGCGCAGAATGTCCAGCAGCGCCGCGCGCGAGGCGCCGATGTCATAGCTGAATTTCTCCAGGCGCGGGTGCAGATGACGCTTGCTCAGGTCCCAGATGAACCCGAGCGCGGGCGCGTTCGCACCGCCAGCGTCGGTGAGCTTGGAATCGACGATGCGCACGCGCAAACGGCCGGCATTGTCGAGCTGCGGCGCGAGGAGAAATTGCATCGTGCCCTGCCAGACGGCGGCGTTCTGGCATTGGCCGAAAAGTTCCACGCCAAGCGCCCCCGAGCCGGGGCCGATGAAGCGCAACTGGCCCTCGAGCGCGTCGAGCTTGGGCGCCTCGAGCTTGAGATACCGGCACCGGCCTTCCCGGTAGACCACGTTCGGCCTGGCGGACGCGGTGGCCAACTGCGCGCTCAGCGCTTGACGGACAGGCTCGAGAGGCACCCGCAGCGGAATCTCAACACGACCCGCCAGTGCGCCAGGGGCGCACAGGATGAGGCAGCAGAGCGTCAACAGTCGCAGGCGCGTCATGCAGCGCACTACGAATCGATTCCTGTGACTTGTCCATCTCTGCCGACTGGCCGGAAGGGGCGAAGCAGCTGCAGGTGGTTGATTTAGCTGCTGCTTATTTCTTCCCTTGGGCCCCTACGCACCGAAAAGGCGCGGGTGCAAACGCAGTTGTCTCGGGCTTGTGAAGCGATTCCTTCTGCGCCTAGACTGTGCTCCGTTCACGCGGCGGGGTGGCGAATGAAAAGCTGGTCCTGCAAGCTCGGCGCATTGCTCGCGGCGCTCGTGGTCGGCACCGCAGCGAACGCGCAAGTCAACGTTGGAAGTAGCGATATCGGCGGCGTCGTCACCGGGCCGAAAGGACCGGAGGCGGGCGTGTGGGTGATCGCGGAAACGCCCGATCTGCCCACGAAGTTCGCCCGCATCGTGGTGACCGACGACCAGGGCCGCTACCTGGTTCCGGATCTGCCGAGGGCGAACTACAGCGTCTGGGTGCGCGGCTACGGGCTGGTGGATTCGCCCAAGATGCGCGCGGTTCCCGGCAAGGTGCTGAACCACGCGGCGGTGCCGGCGCCCGATGCGCGGGCGGCGGCGCATTACTACCCGGCGATCTACTGGTACTCGATGATGAAGATCCCGGACGCGAGCCAGTTCGGCGGCGCGAGCAACATTCCCAAGAACATCACCCAGAGCGACTGGCTGACGACGATGAAGAACCAGTCGTGCGTCGGCTGCCATCAGCTCGGCAACGAGTCCACGCGCACCATCCCGGCGGCGCTCGCCGACATCAAGTCGGGCGAGGAGGCGTGGATGCGGCGCGTGCAGTCGGGGCAGGCGGCGCCGCTGATGATAGGGCCGCTCGCGGGCAAGCTCGGCGGCGCGCCGTTCAAGTACTTCGGCGATTGGACCGACCGCGTCGCCAAGGGCGAGCTGCCGCACGCCAGGCCGCAGCGGCCGCAAGGCGTGGAGCGCAACATCGTCGTGACCTGGTGGGAGTGGGGCGAAGCGAAGAAGTACCTGCACGACCTCATCGCCTCCGACCGCCGCCATCCCAGCGTGAA
>CAZJJC010000078.1:0-14574 GCA_964546195.1 uncultured Enterobacteriaceae bacterium
CATCCAAATACGCTCCTCACGGCTTCCGCGACGTGCTCTGGCGTGAAACCGAAATGCTTGAAAAGGTCTCCCGCCGGCGCCGATTCGCCGAAGCGGTCGATTCCCACCACCGCGCCCTCGAGCCCGACGTACTTGCGCCAATAGTCGCTCACGCCCGCCTCGACCGCTATCTTTGGGACTTGAGCCGGAAGCACCGAGTTCCTGTATTCCGGCGGCTGGCGGTCGAAAACGCTGGTGCAGGGCATGGAAACCACCCGCACCGGCACACCGCCGTCGGCGAGCAATTTTTGGGCGCCTAGCGCGACCGGCACTTCCGACCCCGTGGCGATGAGGATGGCACGCGGCTCCGGGGCGTCGGACAGGATGTAGCCGCCCCGCTCGATCTCCTTGGGTTGGTCTCGCTTTGAAAAAGCTACGTTCTGGCGCGTCAGCAGCAGCGCCGTCGGCCCGTCCTTGCGCCGCAGCGCGGCCGCCCAGGCGACAGCGGTCTCGACCGTGTCGCAGGGACGCCAGACGTCCATGAAAGGGATCAGCCGCAGGCTGGCGGCATGCTCGATCGGCTGGTGCGTCGGGCCGTCCTCGCCCAGGCCGATCGAGTCGTGCGTGAAGACGTAGACCACCCGGATCTTCATCAGCGCCGCCATGCGCAGCGCGCTGCGCGCGTAGTCCGAGAACACGAGGAAGGTTCCGCCGTAGGGGATGAAGCCCCCGTGCAGCGCGATGCCGCTCATCATCGCGCACATGCCGAATTCCCGGACGCCGTAGAAGATATGGTTTCCAGAGAAGGAATCAGGCAACACCGGCCTGGAGGCCTTCACCATGGTCAGGTTGGAGCCGGTGAGGTCGGCCGAGCCGCCGAGCAGCTCCGGCAATGCCGGCTTGAGCGCCTCGAGCACGTTCTGCGAGGCCTTGCGGGTGGCGAGGGTTTCGGCTTTCGCGGTCAAATCCTCCAGCAAGGCGGTGACTTTTTCCTCGAACCCCTGAGGCAGGTGCCCGGCGACCCGGCGCTGGAATTCGGCCGCCTCGAAAGGAAACTGGACTGAATACTTCTTGAGCAGGCTGTTCCACCGCTTCTCGGCTTTCTTGCCGGCCTCCCGCGCGTCCCAGCCCTCGCGCACCGCCTGGGGAATCTCGAACGGCGGGTGCGGCCAGCCGATGGCGGCGCGCGTCGCGGCGATTTCCTCGGCGCCCAGCGGCGCGCCGTGGGCGGCGCCGGTGTTGGCCTTCTTCGGCGCCCCCTTGGCGATCACGGTTTTGCAGCAGATCAGGCTGGGCCGGCCTTTTTCGCGCTTCGCCTTGCGAATCGCCCTGTCGAGCGCCTCGACGTCGTGGCCGTCGACGTTCGCGATCACCTGCCAGCCGTAGGCGGCGAAGCGCTTGGGCACGTCGTCGGTGTACCAGGAGCGGATCTCGCCCTTGTCGGAGTCGATCGAGATGCCGTTGTCGTCGTAGAAGGCGATCAGCTTGCCCAGGCCCAGGGTGCCGGCGAAGGCCCCGGCCTCGTGGGAGATGCCTTCCATCATGCAGCCGTCGCCCATGAACACGTAGGTGTAGTGCTCGACCAGGTCGAAGCCCGGGCGGTTGAACTGCGCCGCGAGCAGCTTCTCGGCGAGCGCCATGCCGACGGCGTTGGCGAAGCCCTGCCCGAGCGGGCCGGTGGTGGTCTCCACGCCGGGCGCGTAGCCGTATTCGGGGTGCCCGGGCGTCTTCGAGCCGAGCTGGCGGAAGCGCTTCAGCTCGTCGATAGGCAGGGCGTAGCCGGTGAGGTGCAGCAGGCTGTAGAGCAGCATCGAGCCGTGGCCGTTCGATACGACGAAGCGGTCGCGATTGGCCCAGGCCGGATTGGCCGGGTTGTGGCGCAGGTGGCGCCGCCACAGGGCGACGGCGATTTCCGCCATGCCCATGGGCATGCCCGGATGGCCGGATTTGGCAGCCTCGACCGCGTCCATCGCGAGCGCGCGGATGGAATTGGCCAGCTCGCCGTCGGAAGCTTTGGCGGTTGCCGGGGAATCCATGAGGGCGCAAATTATACTCAGCGCATGCTCGTGCTCCCGTTCTGCCGTCCGGTGGATTTCGAACCCTGCGTCGCCTGCGAGGCGCCGGGCGAGGCGCACTGGTTCGTGTTCCGCGGCAGCGAGCTGCTGGTCGAGATGGGGCCGCTCGAGCGGCCCTCCGACGACCTGCGGGTGCGCGCAAGGCCCGCCTGGGCACGCCTCCCGTATACAGGTGCGTTGCAAAAAAACCACAATTGGTTGGGGTGCGACCCGGCCCGCCGCCTATATCTTGGGGTGCTAGGCGGCACGCAATGCTGGGCCGCCGAGCTGCCCAAGGACAGTCCGCCGCCCGCCGGGATGTCCTGGGAGGGCCTGCGCACGCTGTTCACGGTGCTCGAGGATGCGCACTTCGCGCTCGCCGGCCGGGCGCTGCAGCTGATCGACTGGGACCGCACGCATCAGTTCTGCGGGCGCTGCGGGGCGCCTACCGAGCCTCACAGGACCGAGCGCGTCCGGCTGTGCCCCGCCTGCAAGCTGTCGTCCTATCCGAGAGTGGCGCCGGCGGTGATGGCGCTCATCAAGAGGGAAAAGCAGCTGCTCCTGGCGCGCAGCCCGCATTTCCCGCCCGGGATGTACAGCGCGCTCGCCGGCTTCGTCGAGCCCGGCGAGTCGCTCGAGCAATGCCTCGCGCGCGAAATCCACGAGGAAGTCGGCGTGCAGATAAGCAACACGCGCTACTTCGCCAGCCAGTCGTGGCCTTTTCCACATTCGCTGATGATCGCGTTCGTCTGCGATTGGGTGAGCGGCGAGATCACGCCGCAAGCAGGAGAAATCGAAGAAGCAAATTGGTTCGAAGTATTGCAATTGCCTAAACTTCCAAGCAAAATCTCGGTTGCTCGAAAACTCATCGATGCGGTTGTCACGCAAATGCGCGACGAGTTAAGGAGCACAAACGACGTTTAGGAGGTTTTGAACGAGTTGAGCGCGATCGAAGAGCGCTGTGCGCCGCAAGGCGCGGATGGAAGGCGTGGCCTGGACTGCTCCACAGGCTGCGCCTTCGCATTTTGGAGGGTACGGATATGAACGGTCTGCATCTCATCGGTGACCTCACCGGCTGCCGCTGCGATCCGCAGCTCCTTCTGGACGGCGAGCGCTTCCGCGCCAAGTGCCTGGAGATGGTGGAGGCGTCCGGTCTCACGACCATGGACGCGACCTTCCACCAGTTCGAGGGCCACGGCTTCACCGGCACGATCGTCCTGGCCGAATCGCACCTGGCGATCCATACCTGGCCCGAGCGCCAGGGGCTGACGCTCGACGTCTACGTCTGCAACTACAGCGCCGACAACTCCGCCAAGGCGAGGAAGCTGTTCGACCTGCTGGTGGACTACTTCCAGCCCGGCGAGGTGGCCAAGCACGAGGTCGACCGCGGCGAGCACCTGCTGATGGAGCCGCTGAACGCCTCCACCGGCTTTCACATCAAGGCCACCCGGCAGCTGGGGGAGTGGAACACGCGCTACCAGAAGCTGGCGATCTACGACACGCCCCACTACGGCAAGATCTTCCGCCTCGACGGGTTCAACATGACCTCCGAGAAGGAGGAGTTCGTCTACCACGAGAACCTGATCCACCCCGCGCTGAGCGCGCACGCCTCGCCCAAGAAGGTGCTGATCATCGGCGGCGGCGACGGCGGCTCCTCCGAGGAGGCGCTAAAGCACCCCTCGGTCGAGCAGGTGACCATGGTCGAGATCGACGGCGACGTCATCGAGGTGGCAAAGGAGCATTTCCGGGCGGTGCACAACGGCGTCTTCGACAACCCCAAGCTGCGGGTGTGCATCGAGGACGGGATGAAGTTCGTGCGCGAGGTGCAGGAGAAGTTCGACCTCATCGCGCTCGACCTGAACGACCCGGTCGGCCCGGCGGCGGCGCTGTACTCGATGGAGTTCTTTCAGCAGCTGCGCCAGACCCTGGCGCCGGGGGGCGCGCTCGTCCTGCACCTCGGCTCGCCGGTGGCGCAGCCCGAGCGCGTGGCGGAGCTCGCCCAGCGGCTGAACGCGGTGTTCCGCATCGTGCGGCCCTACACCCTGTACATCCCGCTGTACGGCTCGCTGTGGGCCATGGCGGTGTGCTCCGACAAGCTCGATCCCAAGGCCTTCACCGCCGACGAGATCGACCGGCGCATCGAGCAGCGCAAGCTCCAGGAGCTGCGCTTCTACAACGGCGAGACGCACGAGGGCGTGTTCGCACTGCCCAATTACGTGCGCGACCTGGTCGTCCCGGCGCGCCTCAAGCAGCCGGCGCGCGGCCGGCGGCTGGGCGTGGTCAGGGCGGCCGTGAAGTAGTCCGGCGCCGGGCGCTAGCGGCCCTCGTAGCGCTTCAGGAGGTCTAGCATCGCCCGGTCGCCCCGCGCCTGTGCCACGGGAACCGCCCGGCTGGCGTCCGCGCCTGCCTTGAGCAGGGCTTCTGCGCTGCCGGCATCGTTCAGCTCGACCGCCAGCATCAGCGGCGTGCTGCCGCGGCTGTCGGGCTTGTCAGGCCATTTGCCGAACCGGAGCAGCTCCGACACGGCCCCGGCGTCGCGATGGAGCACGGCGGTCACCAGGTCGTTGAACTTCGGATCCGCTGGCGCCTTCGGCTTCGCCACGGCCGCCGCAATCTGCCGTGGCGCCTTCTTGGCCACCGGCTTCCTAGCAGCGGCTTTCTTCGGTTCTATCTTCACCTCGACCTGCTTCGGCTCAATTGTTGGCGCAGGCGCAGGGGCTGGCACGGCTTCAGGCGCCACCACTGCGGCGACCTCCGGGACTTCGGGTGCCGGGGGAGGGGGTGGTTTGGGCGCTGCTGCCACTACCGGTGGCGGCGAAGCCTTTGGGATTTCCACGCTCTTCACCCTCTCAGCCACGGCGCTCACCATCCTGGTCATGGAGCTCACCATCCCGGTCATGGAGCCCACCACGGCCGGGTCGAGGACCATCGGCGCGGCCACGACGGGCAGGACGAAACTCGCCACCGTCACGGCAAGCGTGGGGACTATCCGGGCCTTGCGCGCCCGCACCACGTAAGTCGAAGCGAGGAGGTCATGCAGCGACTGCTTGCGGGCAGTGAACGCGGCCAGGAGGTAGCCGACCATGAACACCGCGCTCGACAGGATCTTGGACAGCTCGCGGCCCAGGGAGTGCAGGAAGAAAAGGCGGTTGCCCTGGTAGCTGGTGACCCGCATGCCCAGCAGCGCCTTGCCGAAGGTGGCCTGCAGCTTCGAAGCCTGCATCACCGGCCAGTAAAGCAGGGCGAAGAGCCAGGCCGCCACAACCGCGACCGGCAGCATGTCTTCGCCGAGGTAGGTGGCGCCGCCGGCGATGATCAGTACCATGAGCAAGAAGACGATCGCCGAATCGGCGAGCACGGCCAGAAAGCGGATCCAGAAGCCGCCGAACTCGGCGCTCGCCAGATGGGGTTCGTTCATTCTTATACCCTCCCTTGGGTGAAGCTATGCGACCGCCTGCAGCACCTCCCGTACGCAGTCGAACAGGCGGTCGATCTGGGGTTTTTCTATGATCAGCGGCGGCGATAGCGCGATGATGTCGCCGGTGACGCGGATCAGCACCCCGCTCTCGAAGGCCTTCACGAAGGCCTCGTAGGCGCGCTTGCCCGGCGCGCCGGCGCGCGGCTCGAGCTCGACAGCGGCGATCAGGCCGCAGTTGCGGATGTCGACCACATGGCGTACCCCCTTCAGCGCGTGCGCCGCGTTTTCCCAGTACGCCTCCAACTCCGAAACTCTGTCTAAAAGGCCTTCTTCCTCATACGTATCCAGCGTGCCGATGCCTGCGGCGCAGGCGAGCGGATGGCCGGAGTAGGTATAGCCGTGGAACAGCTCGATGCCTTCGGCGTCCTGCATGAAGGCCTCGTAGATCGAATCCTTGATGAACACGGCGCCCATCGGCACGGTGCCGTTGGTCAGGCCCTTGGCGGTGGTGAACACATCCGGCATGACGCCGAAGCGCTGCGAGCCGAACGGCCGGCCGAGACGGCCGAAGCCGGTGATGACCTCGTCGAAGATGAGCAGGATGCCGTGCCTGCTGCACAGCTCGCGCAGCCGCTCGAGGTAGCCTTTCGGCGGCACCAGCACGCCGGCCGATCCGGCCACCGGCTCGACGATGACCGCGGCGATGGTGGACGGGTCGTGCAGCGCGCACAGGCGCTCGAGCTCGTCGGCGAATTCCGCGCCGTGCGCCGGCTGTCCCCTGGAAAAGGCGTTGCGGGCGGGATCGTGGGTGTGGCGGATGTGATCGACGCCCGCGACCCCCGGCCCGAAGGTCTTCTTGTTGGCTTGCAGGCCGCCGACCGCCATGCCGCCGAAATTGACCCCGTGGTAGCCGCGCTCGCGCCCGATCAGCCGGAAGCGCTGTCCCTCGCCGCGCGCGCGGTGGTAGGCGAGCGCGATCTTGAGCGCGGTGTCGGCCGACTCGGAGCCCGAATTCGTATAGAAGATGCGCGAAAAGCCGGGCGGCGCCACCTTCGCCAGCCGCTCGGCGAACTCGAAGGCGATCGGGTGGCCCATCTGGAAGGTCGGCGCGAAGTCCATCTGGGCGACCTGGCGCTGCACCGCCTCGACGATGCGCGGGCGACAGTGGCCCGCGTTGACGCACCACAGGCCGGCGGTGCCGTCGAGGATCTCGCGGCCTTCGGGCGTCCAGTAGCGCATCCCCTCGGCGCGCGCCAGCAGGCGCGGCGCTTTCTTGAACTGGCGGTTGGCGGTGTACGGCATCCAGAAGGCAGACTGCTCCAGACCCACGACCGATTCCGCCCGCTTATTCATCCGGCGTAGGGTACGACTTTCTGGCGCTGTTCGCCCAGGCCCTGGATGGTGAGGTGCATCACGTCGCCGGGCTTGAGGAACACCGGATCGGGCTTGATGCCCAGGCCGACGCCGGGCGGCGTGCCGGTGGCGATGACGTCGCCGGGCAGCAGCGTCATGTAGTGGCTCACGTGCGAGATGATTTTCGCCACGCTGAACACCATGGTGCGCGTGTTGCCCGACTGCATGCGCTTGCCGTTGACCTCGAGCGCCATGTCGAGCGTCTGCGGGTCTGGGATCTCGTCGGCGGTGACCAGCCAGGGACCGATCGGGCCCGCGGTATCGAAGCCCTTGCCCTTGTCCCACTGGGTGGTGGCCATCTGGAAGGCGCGCTCGGAGACGTCGTTCACGATGCAGTAGCCGGCGACGTAGTTGAGGGCATCGGCTTCGCTCACGTACTTCGCCTGCGAGCCGATGACCACGCCGAGCTCGATCTCCCAGTCGAGCTTGGTGGAATGCTTCGGCTGGATGATGTCGTCGTTCGGCCCGTTGATGCAGGTGGTGGCCTTCAGGAACACGATCGGCTCGGCGGGGATGGGCAGGCCGGCTTCCCGGGCGTGATCCGAGTAGTTCAGGCCGATGGCGACGAACTTGCCGATGCCGACATAAGGCACGCCGAAGCGCGGGCTGCTGTTCACCAGCGGCAGCGACTCGGTCTTCTGCCGGGTCAGCATCTTCAGGGAGCGCGGCGAGATCTCGTTCGGGCCGATGTTACCGATCACCTTGGAAAGATCGCGCAGCCGGCCCTCGCCATCGATCACGCCCGGCTTCTCATGACCGGCCTTGCCATACCGGCACAGCTTCATATCGTCATCCCCCCATCGATCGAGTAAGCGTTTCCGGTGGCGAACAGCGACTCGTCCGAGGCGAGGAACACCAAGAGGCCGGTGATGTCGTCCACCGTGCCCAGCCGTCCCATCGGCTGGCGCGCGATGAAATCCTTGCGCGCCTGCACGGGGTCGGGCTGGGCGTTGATTCTTCCCTGCAGCGACGGCGTGTCGACCGTGCCCGGGCAGACCGCATTGCAGCGGATGCGGCTCTTGACGTAGTCGGCGGCGATCGCCTTGGTCAGGCCGATGACCGCGGCCTTGGTGGTGCCGTAAACGAAGCGGTTCGGCAGCCCCCGGATCGAGGAGGCGACCGAGGCCATGTTGATGATCGAGCCGCCGCCCTTCCTGAGCATGCCGGGCAGGAAGGCGCGCGTGACCAGGAACATCGACTTGACGTTTACCGCGAAGCCGAGCTCCCAGTCCCGGGGCGTGGCCTCGAGGAGGGTGCCGTGCTGCACGATGCCGGCGCAGTTGAACAGCACGTCCACGTCGCCGACCTCCTGCGCGGCCTTCGTTATCGCCGCCTCATCGGTGACGTCCAGGGTCCGGGTTTTGATTTCGTCTTGCTCCAACTCCGAAACTCCCCTGCCGTTGATGTCGGTGGCCCAGACCCGCGCGCCCTCGCGCGCGAAGGCAAGCGCGGCGGCGCGCCCCATGCCCTGCCCGGCTGCGGTGATGAAGGCGGTTTTTCCTGCCAGTCGTCCTGCCACGGTGGGTCCTGCCATGAGGGCAGCGATTATACTTCGCGTTTCCCATGAACCCGCTCGATTTCGCCGGCCGCACCGCGGTGGTCACCGGCGGCGCGCAAGGCATCGGCGCCGCCATCGTAGAGCGCCTCAGGGGCTGCGGCGCAAAAGTCAAGATCTGGGATCTGGAGGGCTCGCTCAGGGTGGACGTCTCCAACCCCTCGGACGTCGAGCGCGCCACCCGGGATGCGATCAAGGAGCTCGGCAAGATCGACGTGCTGGTGAACAACGCCGGCGTGGCCGGCAAGAACGTCCCGACGGTGGACTATCCCATCGAGGAATGGGAGCGCGTGCTGCGCATCAACCTCACCAGCCAGTTCCTGTGCTGCCGCGCCGTGGCGCCGCACATGGTGCGCGCCGGCTACGGCCGCATCGTCAACATCGCCTCGATCGCCGGCAAGGAAGGCAATCCGAACGCGGTGGCCTACTCGGCCTCCAAGGCCGGCGTCATCTCGCTCACCAAGTCCCTCGGCAAGGAGCTGGCGCAAAGCGGCGTGCTGGTGAACTGCGTGACGCCAGCCGCGGCCAAGACCGCGATCTTCGAGCAGATGACCGCTGAGCACATCCAGTACATGCTGTCCAGGATCCCGATGAACCGCTTCGTCAACGTCGGCGAGATCGCCGCGCTGGTGTGCTGGCTCGCCTCCGAGGAGTGCAGCTTCTCCACCGGTGCGGTTTTCGACATCTCCGGCGGACGCGCCACCTACTGATGAAGAAGCGTTCCGTTCAATGGTTCGGCCGCCAGGACATCTACGGCTTCATCTACCGCAGCTGGATGAAGAACCGCGGCATCCCGCAGGACCAGTTCGACGGCCGGCCGGTGATCGGCATCTGCAACACTTACAGCGAGCTCGTGCCGTGCAACTCGCATTTCCGCCGCCTCGCAGAAGAGGTCAGGTTCGGGGTGCTCGAGGCCGGCGGGTTCCCGCTCGAATTCCCGGTGATGTCGCTCGGCGAGACGCTGCTGCGGCCCACCGCCATGCTCTACCGCAACCTCGCCAGCATGGACGTGGAGGAGTCGATCCGCGGCAACCCGCTCGACGGCACGGTGCTGCTCGTAGGCTGCGACAAGACCACCCCGGCGCTGCTCATGGGGGCGGCGAGCGTCGACCTGCCGGCGATCGCGGTGTCGGGCGGGCCCATGCTGTCGGGCAAGTACCGCGGCACCGACATCGGCTCGGGCACCAACGTCTGGTCGATGTCCGAGGAGCTGCGCGCCGGCAAGATCAGCCTCGAGGAGCTCCACGAGGCCGAATCCTGCATGCACCGCTCGCACGGCCACTGCATGACCATGGGCACCGCCTCCACCATGGCCTCGATGGTCGAGGCGCTCGGCGTCGGCATGCCGGGCAACGCCGCCATCCCCGCGGTCGATGCGCGCAGAAACGTCCTGGCGAGGGTGGCCGGGCGGCGCATCGTCGAGCTGGTCAAAACCCAGACCAATCTTTCCAAGATCCTGACCAAGGAAGCGTTCGAGAATGCCATCCGCGCCTGCGCCGCGATCGGCGGCTCCACCAACGCGGTGATCCACCTCATCGCCCTCGCCCGCCGCATCGGCGTCGAGCTCACGCTGGACGACTGGGACCGCGCCGGGCGCGACGTGCACTGCCTGGCGAACCTCATGCCCTCGGGCAAGTATCTGATGGAGGACTTCTACTACGCCGGTGGCCTGCCCGCGGTGCTGCGTGAGCTGGGCGAAAAGGGCCTCCTGCATCGCGACGCCCTGACGGTCAACGGCCAGACGCTCTGGGACAACGTGAAGGCGGCGCCCTGCCACAACCGCGATGTCATCTTTTCTTTCGACAAACCCTTCAAGGAAAACACCGGCATCTCGGTGCTGCGCGGCAACCTGTGCCCCGACGGCGCCATCATCAAGCCCTCGGCGGCGACGCCGGCGCTCATGAAGCACCGCGGCCGTGCGGTGGTGTTCGAGACCATCGAGGACTTCCACGGGCGCATCGACGACCCGCAGCTCGACATCGACGAGAGCTGCGTCATGGTGCTCAAGAACTGCGGCCCGCGCGGCTACCCCGGCATGGCCGAGGTGGGCAACATGCCGCTGCCGCCCAAGCTGCTCAAGAAAGGCGTCACCGACATGCTGCGCATCTCCGACGCGCGCATGAGCGGCACCGCCTACGGCACCGTGGTGCTGCACATCTCGCCCGAAGCCGCCTCCGGCGGCACGCTCGCCCTGGTGGAAAACCGCGACATGATCGAGCTCGACGTGGAGAGGCGGAAGCTGGAGCTTCTAGTCTCCGAAGAAGAATTAAGCCGGAGGAAGGCGAAATGGCAGCCCCCCAAGGCACCCCTTGAGCGGGGCTATTGGAAGCTGTACTTCGACCATGTCCTGCAGGCCCACCAGGGAGCGGACCTGGATTTCCTCGTCGGGAAAAGTGGCGCCTTCGTACCCAGGGACAACCACTGATGGGGCCGACCGGGGGGAGCAGGTCCAAGTCCGAGCTGCTCGGCTTCGGCGACGACGAGTTCGCGCCCTGGGTCGTCGGTGCCACCATGTAATGGACTTCGCCGCGCACCTGCCTGACCTTGCGGTCGCTGCAGCGCTCGCCTGGGGTGCAGGCTTGCGCGCTTATGCGGTGATCTTCCTGGTGGGCCTCGCCGGCGCGCTTGGCTGGTTCGAGCTTCCCGAGCACCTGCGCCTGCTGCAGCATCCCCTGGTGCTCGGCGCGAGCGGCTTCATGACCGCGGTGGAATTCTTCGCCGACAAGCTTCCCTGGCTGGACAGTGTCTGGGACGCGGTGCACAGCTTCATCCGCATCCCCGCCGGCGCGGCGCTCGCCGCGGCGGTATTCGGCGATTCCGGCGCCGCGGTGGCCCTGGCCGCCGCGCTCCTCGGCGGCACGCTCGCCGCCGGGGTGCATCTCGCCAAGGCCGGCACGCGCGCCGCGATCAACACCTCGCCCGAGCCGCTCAGCAACTGGACCGCCTCGCTCGCCGAAGATGCCATGGTGCCGGCCGGCCTGTGGGTCGCCTTCGCCCACCCGGCGGTGTTCTTCGTGCTGCTCGCGGTATTCCTCGTCGCCGCAGCGCTGCTCGTGCGCCTGATCTGGCGCGGGCTGCGCAGCCTGCTGCGCGCATGACGCCGCGCGTCTACGTCGAGGGACCGCTGCGCGAAGGCCTCACCGTCGATCTGCACGGCGCGGCGGGACACCACGCCCGCGTGCTGCGCCTGCGCGAGGGCGATGCGGTCGTCCTTTTCGACGGTACCGGCGGCGAATGGGACGCACTCCTGGTTTCCGGAAGAAGAGTCCAGCCCCTCAAAAAACGGGAGCTCGAGCGCGAATCGCCGCTCGCCCTCACTTTGGTGCAGGGCGTCTCCTCGGGCGAGCGCATGGATTACACGGTGCAGAAGGCGGTGGAGCTGGGGGTGGTCGCCATCCAGCCGCTTCTGACCAAAAAGGGCGTGGTGCGGCTGGAGGGCGAGCGTGCGTCGGCGCGCGTGAGCCATTGGCAGCGCATCGTCATCGCCGCCTGCGAGCAGTGCGGCCGCAATCGCATTCCAGCGATCGAGCCGCTGCTCGAGTTTTCACAGTACATTCGGGATGTAAAAGGCGAAGAACCCAAGCTGCTGCTGTCGGCCCAGGGCCGCTCGATCCGCGAGTTCGAAGTGACGCGCAGGGCCACGCTCGCGGCCGGGCCCGAAGCCGGCTTCGCCGCCGAAGAGCAGGCGGCGCTGGAGCGCGCCGGGTTCGCCAAGGCGAGCCTGGGGCCGCGCATCCTGCGCACCGAGACCGCGGCGCTCGCCGCGCTGGCGGCGCTCAGCGCGCTGCGGGGAGACTTCTAGCGAGCAGCTGCGCCATCGGGGCATTGCCCCGGGCGCGCGCGATCTCGAGCGCGGTCTGGCCCTGCGCATCCCTCGCCGCAAGGTTCACGCCACGGCCGGCGACGAAGAGCTCCACGGCAAGCGCGTCGTCGCGCTTTACCGCGTCGAGGAAATCCTTGGGATCGTGATAGCGCAGGCCCATGGCCGTGAGGTCCTTCCGCGCCTGGAGCGCGTCATTGGACGAGCCCGCAGCTGCGGGGTTCTTGCCGACCTGCTTGCGGGCCACGGAGGCGATGTCCTTGCCGATGGCCGCCACGCGGTCGCGGTATTGCGACGGCATGTCGACAGTGGCTTCCTCCAGCAGCCCGGCGATCGCGCGGTTGGCCTCGGTGCTGCGGCCCGCCAGCACGTCGTCGTACGCCTGGTCCGGGTTGTCGGAATGCGCTGCAATGCGCATGAAAACCTGCGCCAGGGTCAGCGCATGGCCGAATGCGCTCCATCCCTCCTCTTCGGCCGGCGGCGGCGGCGGCGTGGTGGCGCAAGCGGGGACGGCTATCACGATCAACGCAGCAAGGAAAATGGGCTTCATGAGACCTCCGGCAGGAGACAGCATAACGCGTACCGGGCCCGTGCGGTTTACCCGTACAATTTGAAAAAAATACACATGGCCACGCTGCAGCAACCCGAGGCGTTCGTCCGCTGGTTCCGCCAGGTGGCGCCCTACGTGCACGCCTTTCGCGGCCGCACTTTCGTCATCGCGTTCGGCGGCGAGATGTTCACCGAGCGCAGCCGCTTCGCGAGCTTCGTGCACGACATCAACCTGCTCGCCGCGCTCGGCATACGCCTGGTGCTGGTGCACGGCGCGCGGCCGCAGATCGAGGCCGAGCTCAAGGAGAAGGGGCAGCGCTCGCGCTACGCCCAGGGGCTGCGCGTCACCGACGCGCAGGCGCTGATGGCGGTGAAGCAGGCGGCGGGCGTGCTGCGCGTGGAGATCGAGGCGCTGCTGTCGCAGGGCCTGCCCAATTCGCCGATGGCCGGCGCGCGCATCCGCGTGGCTTCGGGCAACTTCATCACCGCGCAGCCGATCGGCGTGCGCAAGGGCATCGATTTCCAGTTCACCGGCGCGGTGCGCAAGGTCGATGCGGTGGGCATCGAGCGCGAGCTCGACTCGGGCGAGGTGGTGATCGTGCCTCACCTGGGCTATTCGCCCACCGGCGAGGTGTTCAACGTAGCCTGGGAGAACATCGCCGAGAGCGTCGCGGTGGCCCTCAAGGCCGACAAGCTGCTCATGTTCACCGACCGGCTGCCCGCGGACCGCAAGGACCAGGTGGTCTCGGAGCTCACCGCACGCGAAGCCGAGGCTTTGCTGAAGAAAGGCGGCCTGTCGCCGCAGACCAGCCGCGCCCTGGAGCATGCGATCCCCGCCGTGGCCGGCGGCGTGGCGCGGGCGCATCTCGTGACGCGCCGCGTTCCCGGATCGCTGCTGCTCGAGCTCTTTACGCATACCGGGGTAGGCACCATGATCACCGCCGACACGGTGGAGGAGCTGCGCACCGCGCGCATCGACGATGTGCGCGGCATCCTGCAGCTCATCGAGCCGCTGGAGAACGACGGCACGCTGGTCAAGCGCAGCCGCGAGCTGCTCGAGTCCGAAATCGGCAATTTTCTGGTGGTGGAGCACGACGGCGTGATCGTGGGCTGCGCAGCGCTGTATCCATTCAGGGAGGACAGGGGCGCCGAGTTCGCCTGCCTCGCGGTGGCCGAAGGCTACCGCGACGCAGGCTACGGCGAGGACCTGCTCAAGGCCTGCGAGGAGCGTGCCAGGAAGATGAAGATCCGGCGCGTGTTCGCGCTCACCACGCATGCGGCGCACTGGTTCCTGGAGCAGGGCTTCCGCGCCGCCGACGTGAGCGCGCTGCCCAAGCGCCGCCAAGACCTCTACAACTGGAAGCGCGGCTCGAAGGTCTTTGTCAAACGCCTATAATCGCCGCATGGCCCGAATGGTGAAGTGCGTCAAGCTCGGCCGCGAAGCCGAGGGACTGGAGTTCCCGCCCTATCCCGGCGCGCTCGGCAAGCGCATCTGGGAGAACGTCTCCAGGGAGGCATGGGCGCAGTGGCTCAAGCAGCAGACCATGCTCGTGAACGAGAACCGACTGAACCTCGCCGATGCGCGCGCGCGCAAATACCTGATGGAGCAGACCGAGCGGCATTTCTTCGGCGAAGGCGCCGACACCGCCGCGGGCTACGTCCCGCCCGAAAAATAGGGACGTACCCTATTTTGTGAACCTTAAAATAGGGTACGTCCCTATTTTTTTTTCGTAACGGTAATCTGGCCCGAGGCTTCGGCAACCAATAGCAGGTCCGCGGGACGGCG
>CAZJJC010000079.1:0-2689 GCA_964546195.1 uncultured Enterobacteriaceae bacterium
GCGACCCTCGTGGTGGTGCCCCCCAAGGGGGTGGTCGCGGGACACGGGTTTACCATTGGGGGTCTGCCCCGCAATGCGTTGCGCGCCAACCCCGCCAACAGAATTCGGGCTCTGACCCCGAATTGTTAAGCCGTGAAGGGCGAACAGGCCCTTGCGGTCCAGCCAGACTTTGTTCGCCGCGAAGCCCGCCGCCGCCGCGAGGGCGCGGAAATCCTCGACGGAGTACTTGTAGGAATTCTCGGTGTGGATGGACTCGCCCTCGTCGAAGGCGAAGCGATGCCGCGCGATGCGCACGCTCTGGCGCTCGAGCGACACGAGATGCATCTCGATCCGGCCTAGCGCGGCGTTGTAGAAGGCGTAGTGCGAGAAGCGCTTCGGGTCGAAGTCGGCGCCGAGCTCGCGGTTGATGCGCGCGAGCAGGTTCAGGTTGAACGCCGCGGTGACGCGCCTGGAGTCGTTGTACGCCGCGTGCAGGACGTTGGCGTCCTTCTTCAGGTCCACTCCCACCAGCATGCGCCCCGCCTGGCCGCGCGTCATGGAAAGGAAGGCGTGCGCCTCGTCGGGCATGAGGTTGCCGATGGTCGAGCCGGGAAAGTAGACGATCCTGCGGCTCTTTGACGCGGGCAATTCCAGGGGGCGCGAGAAATCGGCGTGC
Source organism: uncultured Enterobacteriaceae bacterium (assembly GCA_964546195.1). Classification (GTDB taxonomy): domain Bacteria; phylum Pseudomonadota; class Gammaproteobacteria; order Burkholderiales; family SG8-39; genus SCGC-AG-212-J23. The sequence continues at coordinate 656 of CAZJJC010000079.1, forward strand.
ACCGGCACGATGCGCAGCCGCGGGAACTCGCGCGCGAGGCGCCGGGTCGCCGCGCCCAGCGCCGCCGCCGAGATGTCGACCGGCAGGTAGGCCGACGGGCGCAGCGCGCGGATGAGCAGGCGCGTCTTCAGGCCCTCGCCGCTGCCGTACTCGACGAGCTCGCCCCCCTTGCCGGCAAAGCGCGCGATCGAGCCGATGTGCCTGCGCGTGAGCGCAAGCTCGGCGCGCGTCAGGTAGTACTCCGGCAGCCGGCAGATGCGCTCGAAGAGGCGGCTGCCCGCCGCGTCGTAGAAATACTTCGGCGGCAGCGTCTTCTGCGGCAGCGACAGCCCCGCGATGACGTCTTCCTTAAGCAACGCCGATGCGCGAGGTGGGACGGTGCCCTATCGCGTGCGAGATGCGGTCGGCGGTCTCCTTCACGAGCGCGCCCCACTGCGGCTTCATGCGGTCCGCGGGGGACGAGAGCGACAGCGCCGCGACCAGCGCGCCGGCGTCGTCGCGGATGCCGGCGGCGACGCAGCGCACCCCCAGCTCGGCTTCCTCGTTGTCGACCGCCCAGCCCTGGCGCTGGATGCGCTCCAGGTCGCGCTCGAGCAGCGCCACGCTGGCGATCGTATTGGGCGTATGCGGCGCGAGGCCGGTGCGCCTGGCGTAGTCGCGCAGGCGCGCGAAGCCTTCCTCGAGCAGGAAGAGCTTTCCGGCCGCGGTGACATGCAGCGGCGCGCGCGTGCCGATGACGTGCACCACGCGCATCGCGGAGCGGCCCGACGAGGTGCGCTCGACGTACACGATCTCGTCGTCGTGGCGCACCGAGAGATTCGCCGTCTCGCCGGTGTGCGCGTGCAGCTCGCGCATCAGCGGCAGCGCGAGCTCGCGCACGCTGATGCGCGACTTCACCAGGTTGCCCAGCTCGAGCAGCCGCATCCCCAGGCGATAGCTGCCCGGCTCGACGCGGTCCACCAGCCGGTCGGCCGACATGGCCGAGAGGATGCGGTGCGCGGTCGACGGATGCAGCCCGGTGTACTGGGCGATCTGCTTCAGGCCCAGCGGCTCGGGATGCTTCTCCAGCACGTCGAGCAGGCGCATCATGCGCTCGACGACCTGGATCGGGTTCTTCTGCTCGTCCCGGGAAGCGGTCATGGAAGGCTGCATTGTAAAATGTGCCGCCATGGCTGTGGTGACCTGCATCGAAGATCTGCGCGAGCTGTCGCGCAAGCGCGTGGCGCGCGCCATCTTCGAGTATGTCGACCGCGGCTCCTACGCCGAGGCCACGCTGCGCGCCAACCGCGCCGACCTGGAGCTGCTCACCCTGCGCCAGCGCGTCGGGTTCGACGTCGACAACCGCTCCACGCGCAGCACCATGCTCGGGGAGCAGGTGACCATGCCGGTGGCGCTCGCGCCGGTGGGCCTGGCGGGCCTCAACTGGGCCGACGGCGAGGTCCTTGCGGCACGCGCCGCGGAGCGCTTCGGCGTGCCGTTCACCCTGTCCACCATGTCGATCTGCTCCATCGAGGACGTGGCGGGCGCCGTCGCGAAGCCGTTCTGGTTCCAGCTCTACGTCATGCGCGACCGCGGCTTCGCCGCCTCGCTCATCGAGCGCGCCAAGGCCGCCGGCTGCTCGGCGCTGGTGCTGACCCTCGATCTGCAGATCCAGGGCCAGCGCCACCAGGACCTGAAGAACGGGCTCGCCGTCCCGCCGCGCCTGACCGCCGGCACTTTCTTCGATGTGTTGTCCAAACCCTCCTGGGCGCTGAACGTCCTGAGAGGAAAGCGAAAATCCTTCGGCAATCTCGAAGGCCGCATCCCCGACGCGAAGAGCCTCAGCACGCTGTCGCAGTGGATCGCCGGCCAGTTCGACCCGACGCTCTCCTGGAAGGACGTCGAGTGGGTCAGGAAGCTCTGGGGCGGCAAGCTCGTCCTGAAAGGCATCCTCGACGTGGAGGACGCGAAGATCGCGGCGCAAAGCGGCGCCGACGCCCTCGTGGTGTCCAATCACGGCGGCCGCCAGCTCGACGGCACGCTGTCCTCGATCCG
>CAZJJC010000080.1:0-9027 GCA_964546195.1 uncultured Enterobacteriaceae bacterium
TCGCCCTTGGCGCGCCGCTTGCCCAGGCGCTCGGCCTTCTGCATCTCATGGGCTTCCTGCTCGGACTTGGGCTTCGCCTCGTTCGCGGCCTCGTCCACCTTGCCCGAGTCGACGAACTTCTTCGTGCGCTCGTTGTAATCCTTGCTGCCGGTGTAGCTGCCTTCGCCTTCGACTTTGTCCTTGGGTTTCATGGGGTTTCCTTGGGGAGTGACCCCCATGAGACGCAAAGGCCGTGCCAGTCCGGCGAGTCCCGCTCCGTCAGGAGCTAGTCGACTTCGTCGATCCAGGCCGTCTGGATGGCCTCGAGGATCTTCTCGCCGCAGCGCTTCGGGTCGTCGTCGAAGCCGGGAAGCGCCTGCACCCACTTGTAGAGGTCCACGAAGTTGACCGCCTCCGGATCCTTGTCGGGGTGCGCGTGCGCGAGCGCGATGGCGATGTCCTGCGTATCGGTCCACTTCATGTCTTCATTTCCCCTTGTTGGCGCCTCCCTCGCGCTCGTAGTTGACGGTGTACTTGGGCAGCTCGAGGGTGAGGTCCTCGTCCGCCACCTTAGCCTGGCAGGACAGGCGCGAGGTGGCCTCCAGCCCCCAGGCCTTGTCCAGCATGTCCTCTTCCTTCTCCTCGGCGGGCTCGAGCGAATCGAATCCCTTGCGCAGGATGACGTGGCAGGTGGTGCAGGCCGCCTGCTTCTCGCAGGCGTGCTCGATCTCGATGTGATGCTCGAGCAGCGTGTCGCAGATCGACACGCCGCTCTTCGCTTCGATCTCGGCCCCCTCGGCGCACAGCGCCGCGTGCGGCAGCACCTTGATCTTGGGCATCAGGCTAGAGGCTGCCGATCTTCCTGCCGGCGAGCGCGCGCCGGATGCCCTCGTCCATGCGCCGCCCGGCGAACTCGTCGGTCGCCCGGTTGAGCGCCTCGGCCGCCTGCTTGATCGCCCGGTGCTCGGCGCCCGGCAGCAGCTTCTCGAGCGCCTGCATCGCTTTTTCTATCACCTCGATCTCCTGCGGATCGAGCAGCGCCCGGTCGGCGGCGAGCGCCGAGCGGGTCGCCTCCAGCAGGCGCTGGCCGTCGGTGCGGCTTTCGGCGAGCGCGCGGGCGTGGACGTCCTCTTTTGCGTGCTCGAACGAGTCGCGCAGCATGCGCTCGATGTCGGCGTCCGCCAGCCCGTACGACGGCTTGACGCTGACCGAGGCCTGGACGCCGGAAGAGCTCTCTCTTGCGGAGACGGCGAGCAGGCCGTCGGCGTCCACCTGGAAGGTGACGCGCACGCGCGCCGCGCCCGCCGCCATCGGCGGGATGCCCTTGAGCTCGAAGCGCGCGAGCGAGCGGCAGTCCGACACCAGCTCGCGCTCGCCCTGCACCACGTGCAAGCTCATTCCCGCCTGGCCGTCCTTGAAGGTGGTGAACTCCTGCGCCTTGGCCGCGGGGATGGTGGTATTTCTCGGCAGGATCTTCTCGGCGAGGCCTCCCATCGTCTCGATGCCCAGGGACAGCGGAATCACGTCGAGCAGCAGCCAGTCCTGATCTGTCGGCTGGTTGCCGGCGAGCACGTTCGCCTGCATGGCGGCGCCCAGCGCCACCACCTTGTCGGGATCGAGGTTGTTGAGCGGATCGCGCTGGAACAGCTCGCCCACCGCGCGCTGGATCTGCGGCATGCGCGTCGCGCCGCCGACCATCACCACGCCCTTGATGTCCTCGACCGTAAGCCCGGCGTCGCGCAGCGCCTTGCGCACCGGGCCCAGGGTCTTGTGCACGAGCGTCTGGGTAATGCTGCAAAACACTTCGGTACTTAAATTCAAATCTACTACGTCGCCGCTGGACAGCTTCGCGGTGATCGGCGCCTCGCCGTGGAAGGTGAGCTGCTCCTTGGCCTCGCGCGCCTTCATCTGCAGCAGGCGCATGTCGCGCGGCCCGAGCGGCGCCAGCCCGGCCTGCTCGACCGCCCAGCAGAACACGCGCTGGTCGAAGTCGTCGCCGCCCAGCATCGAGTCGCCGCTGGTGGCCACCACCTCGAACACGCCGCGCGAGAGCTTCAGGATCGACAGGTCGAAGGTCCCGCCGCCCAGGTCGTAGACGGCGTAGATGCCTTCGGCGGCGTTGTCCAGCCCGTAGGCGATGGCGGCGGCCGTGGGTTCATTCAGCAACCTGAGAACATTGAGGCCGGCGAGGCGCCCCGCGTCCTTGGTGGCCTGGCGCTGCGCGTCGTCGAAGTAGGCCGGCACCGTGATGACCGCTCCGCTGAGGGCGCCGCCTAGCGACAGCTCGGCCCGCTGTCTCAACACACGAAGGATTTCCGAAGACACCTCGACCGGGCTCTTGACGCCGGCCGCGGTGCGAAGCTGCACCATGCCCGGGGCGTCGAGAAAATCGTAGGGGGCGCTCTCGATATGCGCCACGTCCTTCAGCCCGCGGCCCATGAAGCGCTTCACCGAGGCGATGCTGTTTTTCGGATCGCTCGCCTGCTTCGCCTGCGCCGCATAGCCGACGTCGACCTTGCCGTCGGCGTGATAGCGCACCACCGAAGGCAGCAGCGGCCGGCCCAACGCGTCGGGCAGCACCGCGGCGACCCCGCTGCGCACCGTCGCCACCAGCGAATTGGTGGTGCCCAGATCGATGCCGACCGCGAGCCGCCCCTCGTGCGGCGCCGGCGCCATGCCCGGCTCGGAGATCTGAACGAGCGCCACTATTCGAGCTCCTCATAGGCTGCGCCGATCTCGGCCTCCAGCCGGTCCAGGAACATCAGCTTGCGAACGGGCTCTGCGGCGCCGGAATAGTCCTTGCGTGCGTCGATCGCTTCGGCGATCTCGCTTTCGAGGCCTTTCTTGAAAACAACAAGCTCGGAGCGCAGCGCGTCCAGACCGGCCGGATCTTTCTTCCCGGCGGCGCTTTCAAGCGCTTCGCGCAGCTCGAGCTGCTGCATGAGAAACTCGGCCGGCATCTGGGTATTGGTCTCGAACGCCACGTCGACGCCATGCAGCTCGAGGAGGTGCCTGGCGCGCTGCACCGGGTCCTTCAGGGTGCGGTAGGCCTCGTTCACCCGCGTGGTCCACTGCAGCGACGCGCGGCGCTCGGCGTCGCCCGCGTGGGCGAAGCGGTCGGGATGGACCTCGGACTGGATCCCGCGGTAGCTGCGCTCGAGCGCCCCGGCATCGAGCGCGAAGGCCGGCGCCAGGCCGAACAGCTCGAAGTGGTTCTGCAACCGGCTAGACGTTAAAGCTTTCGCCGCACCCGCACTCATCCTTCACCTTCGGGTTGCGGAACTTGAATCCCTCGTTCAAACCTTCGCGGGCGTAGTCAAGCTCCGTGCCGTCTATGTACGGCAGGCTCTTCGGATCGACCACTACCCTGACGCCGTGGCTCTCGAATTCATGGTCCCCCGGGTTTACCGCATCGACGAACTCGAGCTTGTACGCCATGCCCGAGCAGCCCGAGGTGCGCACGCCCACGCGCAGGCCCACGCCCCTGCCCCGCCTGGCGAGAAAGGACTGGACATGGCTGGCGGCTTTCTCGGTAAGCGTGATCGCCATCAAGCGACCTTCTTGGCCGCTGGGGCCACTGCGGCGGCATGCTTCTTCTTGTAGTCCTCTACCGCGGCCTTGATGGCGTCCTCGGCGAGGATCGAGCAGTGGATCTTCACCGGCGGCAGCGACAGCTCCTGCGCGATCTGCGTGTTCTTGATGGTCGCCGCCTCGTCGAGCGTCTTGCCCTTCACCCATTCGGTGACGAGCGAGCTCGAGGCGATGGCCGAGCCGCAGCCGTAGGTCTTGAAGCGCGCGTCCTCGATGCGCCCGTCGGCCCCGACCCGGATCTGCAGCTTCATCACGTCGCCGCAGGCCGGGGCGCCGACCATGCCGGTGCCGACCGATTCGTCGCCCTTCTCGAACGAGCCCACGTTGCGCGGGTTTTCGTAGTGGTCGATTACTTTGTCGCTGTAAGCCATATGCTTTTCCTAAAGTTTAATGTGCAGCCCATTGCACTGAATTCAAGTCCACGCCTTCCTGGTACATCTCCCACAGCGGGGAAAGCTCGCGCAGCTTTTCCACTTTCGCGCGCATCAGCTTTGCCGCGTACTTCACTTCCTCCTCGGTGGTGAAGCGCCCGAGCGTGAGGCGCACCGAGCTGTGCGCGAGCTCGTCCGAGCGCCCCAGCGCGCGCAGCACGTACGAGGGCTCGAGCGAGGCCGAGGTGCAGGCCGAGCCCGACGACACCGCGAGGTCCTTCACCGCCATGATGAGCGACTCGCCCTCGACGAAGTTGAAGCTGACGTTGAGGTTGTGCGGGATGCGCCGCTCGAGGTCGCCGTTCACGTAGACCTCTTCCATGTCCTTGAGGTCGTTCCACAGGCTGTCGCGCAAGGCGCGCACGTGCGCGTTGTCCTTGGCCATCTCCAGCTTCGCCAGGCGCGCCGCCTCGCCGAAGCCGGCGATCTGGTGCGTGGGCAGCGTGCCGGAGCGAAAGCCCCGCTCGTGGCCGCCGCCGTGGATCTGGGCCTCGATGCGCACGCGGGGCTTCCTGCGGATGTACAGCGCGCCGATGCCCTTGGGCCCGTAGATCTTGTGCGCGGTAATCGTGAGCAGATCGCACTTGAACTTGGCGACGTCGATATCGACCCGGCCGGCGCCCTGCACCGCGTCGCAATGGAACACGATGCCCTTCTCGCGGCAGATCTCGCCGATCTCCCACACCGGCTGGATCACGCCGATCTCGTTGTTCACCATCATGATCGAGGCGAGGATGGTGTCGGGACGGATTGCCGCCTGGAATTTTTTTATGTCAATAATTCCATTGGGTTCGACCTCGAGATAGGTGGCCTCGAAGCCCTGGCGCTCGAGCTCGCGCACCGTGTCGAGCACCGCCTTGTGCTCGGTCCTCTGGGTGATGATGTGCTTGCCCTTGGTCTTGTGGAAGTTCGCCGCGCCCTTGAGGGCGAGGTTGTTCCCCTCGGTGGCGCCCGAGGTCCAGACGATCTCCTTGGCGTCGGCGCCCAGCAGCGCCGCGACGTTCTCGCGCGCCTCCTCGACCGCTTCCTCGGCCTTCCAGCCGAAGGCGTGCGAGCGGCTCGCCGGGTTGCCGAAGATTTCCGTCAGGTACGGGATCATCTTCTGCGCCACGCGCGGGTCGACCGGCGTCGTGGCCGAATAGTCGAGATAGATGGGCAGCTTCATGCCGCGACCTGATGCTCCGTGTTCCTGAAGTCCTTGAGCACCGAGACCGGCTTGCCGTGCTGGTGCGCCACGAGATCCGCGAGGGTCACCGACGACAGGTACTCGTACATCTTTTCATTGAGCGTGGCCCACAGGTCGTGGGTCATGCAGCGCTTGTCGTCGTGGCAGTTCTCCTTGCCGCCGCACTGCGTCGCATCGAGCGGCTCGTCCACCGCGGTGACGATGTCGGCCACCGAGATGGCCTGCGTTGCCTGCGCGAGGTTGTAGCCGCCGCCGGGGCCGCGCACGCTGGACACGAGCTTGGCGCGGCGCAGCTTGCCGAACAGCTGCTCGAGGTAGGAAAGCGAGATGTGCTGGCGTTCGCTGATCGCGGCGAGGGTCACCGGGCCGCGGGTCTGGCGCATCGCCAGGTCCACCATCGCGGTGACTGCGAACCTGCCTTTCGTGGTGAGTCTCATGGGGGTCCCGTGGGCTCCAATACCTGATTAACGGAGTCAAGTATACAATTCCCGACTAAATAGGTCAACTACTGCGCGGTCAACTACTTGACGGCGCGCAGGGTGTCCCGCTTTTCGGCGTCGTTTTCATAGCGCGCCAGGCGCTCCTGAAGCTCCGCGACCGAGCGCTCGAGCTCCTGCGAATGCGCGACCAGGGACTGGATGGCCTTGGCATAGGGGTCGTCTTGCTCCTGGACCACCGCATAGGCGGCGAAACGCGCCGCCGCCTCGTCGGCGCTGCGACCCTCGACGATGCGCCCGGGGATGCCCACCACGGTGGCGCCGGCGGGCACTTCCTTTACGACCACAGCGTTGGACCCGATGCGGGCCCCCTCTCCCACGCGGAAACCGCCGAGCACCTTGGCGCCCGCGCCCACGACGACGCCGCTGCCGAGCGTAGGGTGCCGCTTTTCGCCGCGATACAGCGAAGTGCCTCCTAACGTCACGCCCTGGTAGATGGTGCAGCCGTCGCCCACCTCCGCGGTCTCGCCGATCACCACCCCCATGCCGTGATCGATGAACACGCAGCTGCCGATCCTGGCGGCGGGATGGATCTCGATACCGGTCAGCCAGCGCCCGGCATGCGACGTAAAGCGCGCGAGCCAGCGCAGGCCGCTGCCCCACAGCCAGTGCGCGAGCTTATGGATGTAGATGGCGTGCAAGCCTGGATAGCAGGTCAGCACTTCCCAGGCCGAGCGCGCAGCGGGGTCGCGCTCGAGTATGCAGCCGATGTCGCCGCGCAGCGTCTTGAACATGAAAGGATTCTAAGGGTGCCCGAGTGTTTTTATCAACTATTGCCCGGCCATTTCGACAGCAGCGCCTTGAGCAGACCGCGGACTATGTTCACCTCCTCCCGCTCGAACGCCGGCACCCGCGAGAACAGGCGCCGCAGGCGCTCCGGCAAGCGCGAGCCCGAGCCCGGCGCGTGGAAGCCGCTCGCGAGCGCCGCCTGCTCGAGATGGGCGTACATGCCTTCCAGGTCTTCCAGCGTCGCCAGCCTTTGCGCCCGGGCGCTGACCTGCGGGTTCCCCGTCATGAAGAGCTCGTAGGCCACGACCTGGACCGCCTGCGCGAGATTGAGCGAGCTGAAATCCGGATTCGCCGGGATATGCACCAGGTACTGGCAGGCGAAGGCTTCATCGTTGGTCAGCCCGGCGGTCTCATTGCCGAAAACGAACGCCACGTCGCCATCCAGCTCCACGGCGCGCGCCGCGGCGCCGTGCACGTCGAGCACCTGGGGCGACCATTCCCGCGGCCGCGCCGACATCGCGAAGGCGGCCACGCAGTCCTGGATCGCCTCTTCGAGGCTCGCGTGGACGGTGGAGCTCTCGAGCACATCGACCGCATGCGTCGCCATCCACTGCGCCTCGGGCGAGGGAAAGCGCTGCGGCGCGACCAGACGCAGGTCGCTCAAGCCCATCGTCTTCATCGCGCGCGCCGCCGCGCCGACGTTGCCCGGATGGCTCGGCCGGCACAGCACGATGCGAATTCGCCTCACCCCCACAGTCTAGAATACCGCCCCTTCATGCACCCCATGCTCAACATCGCGGTGCGCGCCGCGCGCCGCGCCGGCTCGATCATCAACCGCGCCGCGCTCGGCGGCAGCCCGCTCGAGGTGAAGTCCAAGCGCGCCAACGACTACGTGACGCAGGTCGACCGGGCGGCGGAGGAGGCGATCATCGAGGTGGTGCGCAAGGCCTATCCCGACCACGCCTTTCTCGCCGAGGAGTCGGGCACCACGGGCGGCGCCGCCGAATGCCGCTGGATCATCGATCCGCTGGACGGCACGACCAATTTCATCCATGGGTTCCCGCAGTACTGCGTTTCGATCGCGGTCGAGCAGCGCGGCGCGCTGGCGCACGCGGTGGTCTACGACCCGGTGAAGAACGAGCTGTTCACCGCTTCCAAGGGGCGCGGCGCCTTCCTCAACGACCGCCGCATCCGCGTCTCGAAGTGCTCGCGGCTGCATGACGCCCTCGTGGGCACCGGCTTTCCTTTCAAGGAAGTCGGCCGCCTCGACCTCTATGTCCGGCAACTGCGCAGGTTCATGGAAACCAGCGCCGGCGTGCGTCGCGCCGGCGCCGCGGCGCTCGACCTCGCCTACGTGGCCTGCGGGCGGCTCGACGCCTTCTGGGAGCTGGGCCTTTCGCCCTGGGACATGGCGGCGGGCGCGCTGCTCATCCAGGAATCCGGCGGCCTGGTCGGAGATCTGGCCGGAGAAGACGGCTATCTCGAATCGGGCGACATCTGCGCCGCCACGCCGAAGCTGTTCCCCGGCCTGCTGGAAGCGCTGCGCTAGCCGGGTTTCTCGCTCGTATAATCCACGCGGCGATGAACGTTCGCACCGCCCTCGTCTTTTTCGCCCTGATGGCCGGGCTGGCTGGACCGGCCGCGGCGCAATCCCCGCATAGCCACCAGCACGGCTTCGGCGACGCGGAGCGCTGGGCGCATGTGTTCGACGATCCGAAGCGCGACGCCTGGCAAAAGCCGAATGAAGTCATCCAGGCGCTGGCGCTCGCGCCCGACTCGGTGGTCGCCGACATCGGCGCCGGCACCGGCTACTTCGCGGTGCGGCTGGCGAGCATGGTGCCCGCGGGACGCGTCTACGCGGTCGATGTCGAGCCCGACATGGTGGCCTACCTTGCCGAGCGCGCGAAGCGCGAGAACCTGGTCGCCGTCACCGGGGCGCCCGACGACCCGCGCCTCGCCGAGAAAGCCGACGTCATCCTGCTGGTGAACACCTATCACCACATCGACCAGCGCGACCGCTATTTCAGCGAGCTACGCGCCTCGCTCAAGCCCGGCGGCCGCCTCGCCGTGATCGATTTCCGCATGGACTCGCCCGCAGGCCCGCCGAAAGGCGCGCGCATCGCGCCCGAGCGCGTGGTCGCCGAGCTGAAGGCGGCGGGCTACGGCCTCACGCAGGAGCACGACTTCCTGCCAAGACAGTATTTCCTGGTGTTCCGGCCCGCTCCTTGAGGCTCAGAGCGGGAATGCCGCCTCTTTTTCCAGCCGCTCGACGAGCGCGCGCGCGTATTCCCGATACTGCGCGCGGTGCGCTTTGGCGATCGGCTTGCCGGGCACGAAGCGCTCGCTCAAGGGGTTGACGAACCTGCCGTTGTGCGACACGCGGTAGTCGAGGTGGGGGCCGGTGGAAAGCCCGGTCGAGCCGACGTAGCCGATCACCTGCTTCTGGCTCACGCGCGCGCCGCTGCGCACGCCGCGGGCGACGCGCGACAGATGGTTGTAGTACGTCTTGTAGCCGGCGCGATGGCGCAGCAGCACCTGTATCCCGTTGCCGCCCTTGCGCCCGGCGAACTGCACGATGCCGTCGGCAATGGCCCAGACCGGCGTTCCGGTCGGT
>CAZJJC010000081.1:0-10697 GCA_964546195.1 uncultured Enterobacteriaceae bacterium
CCCCGGCAAGCCCGGCCGCATCGCCTCGGCGCTCGACATCATGCTCGAGGCGCCGATCGGCGCCGCGGCCTACAACAACGAGTTCGGCCGGCCCAACCTGTGCGGCTACTTCCGCAGCTTCGAGTCCGGCAACCGCGGCTATCACAAGCCGATCATGCTGGCCGGCGGCCTCGGCAGCATCCAGGCCGCGCAGTCGGCTAAGGCGCCGCTCGCCCCCGGCAGCCTGCTCGCGCAGCTGGGCGGCGCGGGCCTGCTGATCGGCATGGGCGGCGGAGCCGCCTCGTCGATGGGCGCGGGGGCCAACCTCGCCGATCTGGACTTCGACTCGGTGCAGCGCGACAACGCCGAGATGGAGCGCCGCGCCCAGGAGGTAATCGACCGCTGCTGGCAGCTCGGTGCGCGCAACCCCATCCTCTCGATCCACGACGTGGGCGCGGGCGGGCTGTCGAACGCGCTGCCCGAGCTGGTGCATTCCGCGGGACGCGGCGCGCGCATCGAGCTGCGCGCCATTCCATGCGAGGACCGCGGCATGTCGCCGCGCGAGATCTGGTGCAACGAGGCGCAGGAGCGCTACGTCCTCGCCCTGGCCCCCGAGGATCTTCCCTTGTTCCGCGCCATCTGCGAGCGCGAGCGCTGCCCCTTCGCGGTGCTCGGCGAGGCGACCGCAGACGGCCACCTGCTCGTCACCGACTCGTTGATGAAGGACAACCCCGTCGATGTCGACCTGGCGCTGATCCTCGGCAAGCCGCCCAGGATGCTGCGCGAGGCGAAGCGCATGAAGCCGGCGCTGCAGCCGCTGGCGCTCGACAAGGTCACCCTCGCCGGCGCGGCCAACCGCGTGCTGCGCCACCCCGCGGTGGCGGACAAGACCTTCCTGGTGGCGATCGGCGACCGCACCGTCGGCGGGCTGTGCGCGCGCGATCCCTGCGTGGGCCCCTGGCAGGCGCCGGTGGCCGACTGCGCCGTGACGCTGTCGGATTACGCGGGCTATGCCGGCGAGGCTTTCGCGATCGGCGAGCGCGCGCCGCTCGCCCTGATCGACGCGCCGGCTTCGGGGCGCATGGCGGTGGGCGAGGCGCTGACCAACCTCGCCTCTGCAAGCATAGATTCTTTGAAAAGCGTAAAGCTCTCCGCCAATTGGATGGCGGCTGCAGGCCACCCGGGCGAGGACGCGGCGCTGTACGACACGGTGCGCGCGGTGGCGCTCGAGCTGTGCCCGGCGCTCGGCATCTCGATTCCGGTGGGCAAGGATTCCCTGTCGATGCGCACGGCGTGGGACGGCAAGGAGATCCTCGCGCCGCTTTCGCTCGTGGTCTCGGCCTTTGCGAAGGTGCAGGACGCGCGCGACACGCTCACGCCGCAGCTGCGCACCGATTGCGGCGACACCGAGCTGCTGCTGGTCGACCTAGGGCGGGGCAAGAACCGGCTCGGCGGCTCGATCCTGGCGCAGGTCTATGCGCAGATCGGCGACGCCTGCCCGGACCTCGACGATGCGGCGCTTCTCAAGTCGTTCTTCGAAGCGGTCCAGGAGCTGCGCCCGGTCCTGCTCGCCTATCACGACCGCTCCGACGGGGGGCTATTCGCCGCGGTATGCGAGATGGCGTTCGCCGCCCATTGCGGCGTGACGCTGAGCCTCGATGCGATCGCCTTCGAGGCCGGGGCGGACGACGTCGACGCGTTCAAGCGCGACGCCGAGGAGCAGCTCGCCGGCCGGGCCCGGGATCTCGCGCTGGCGGCGCTGTTCTGCGAGGAGCTGGGGGCGGTGCTGCAGGTGCGTGCCGCCGACCGCGTCCGGGTGATGGCGGTGCTGCGCGGCAAGGGGCTCGACGGCTGCACGCACGTCGTGGGCCAGCTCAACACGCGCGACGAGATCCGCATTACGCGCAACAACCGCAACGTGTACCACGGCAAGCGCGACCACCTGCAGCGCGTCTGGAGCGAGACCACCTGGCGCATGCAGACGCTGCGCGACAATCCCGAATGCGCACGCGAGGAATACGACCGCATCATCGACGCCGCGGACCCGGGGTTGTCCTTTGCCCCTTGCTTCGATGACAAGGACGTATTCATCGCCAAAGGCGCGAGGCCGCGCGTCGCGGTGCTGCGCGAGCAGGGCGTGAACGGCTATGCCGAGATGGCGGCCTGCTTCGAGCGCGCCGGCTTCGAGGCGCTCGACGTGCACATGACCGATCTCATCGCCGGGCGGGTGTCGCTCGCCGGCTTCAAGGGCTTCGCCGCAGGCGGCGGCTTCTCCTACGGCGACGTGCTCGGCGCCGGGCAGGGCTGGGCCAAGACCATCCTCTTCAACGCAAGGGCGCGCAGCGAGTTCGAGGCCTTCTTCGCGCGCGGCGACAGCTTCGCGCTCGGCGCGTGCAACGGCTGCCAGATGATGGCGGCGCTGCAGGAGCTCATCCCCGGGGCCGGGGACTGGCCGCTGTTTCTGCGCAACCGCTCGGAGCAGTTCGAGGCGCGCCTCGTGATGGTCGAGATCACGCCGAGCCCCTCGATCTTCTTCCAGGGCATGGCGGGCAGCCGCGTCCCCATTGCGACCGCGCATGGCGAGGGAAGAGCCTCCTTCAAAGGCAGGATCTCCTCGCACGTCTGCCTGCGCTATGTCAACAACCGGGGCGAGGTGACCGAGAGCTATCCCTACAACCCCAGCGGCTCGCCGCAGGGCATCACCGGGCTCACCACCCCCGACGGCCGCTTCACCATAGTCATGCCGCACCCGGAGCGTGTGTTTCGCACCGTGCAGCTGTCCTGGGCGCCCGACCGGACGCAGGAGGATTCGCCCTGGATGCGCATGTTCCGCAACGCGCGGCGCTGGGTCGGCTAGCGGCTAGGAAAAGAAATCCGCCTCGGGCCCGGATCTCTGCGACACCCAGTCGCAGATCTCGCCGGGCGTGGTCCACCACACCCGCTTCTCGCGCTGGATGTGCTCGAGCGCGCGCCGCACGTGCCGCAGCCGGTACGGCTGCCCCACGATGTAGGGATGCAGCGCGATGCCCATCACCAGCGGCTGGGCGTGCGACTGCTCCAGCATCTCGTCGAAGTTGTCGACGATGACGTCGGCGAAGTCGCGCGCGTCCATCTGGCGGCCGATGATCATGGGAATGTCGTTCAGCTCCTGCGGATAGGGAATCGACCACAGTCTTCCGCTGCGCGTCTTCATCTCGGTGGGCTGGTCGTCGTGGCACCAGTTGAGCGTATAGCGGTAGCCGGTTTCGGCCAGCAGGTCGGGCGTGAGCGCGCTTTCCGAGATCCACGGGCTGAGCCAGCCGCCCACCACGGCGCCCGATTCGCGCCGTATGCGCTCGCGGCAGTACTGCAGCAGCCGCTTCTCCTCGGCTTCCTGCATCTCGCCCTGGCGCACCGAGTTGGTGTGGCCGTGGCCGATCAGCTCGTCGCCGCGCTTGACGAACGCGTCGACCACCTCGGGGCAGTAGTCGTAGAGCGAGGTGTTGACCAGCGCGCCGACGCGGATGCCGAGCTCGTCGAAGACATCGAGGCAGCGCCACACGCCGACGCGGTTGCCGTAGTCGCGCCAGGAATAGTTCAGCACGTCGGGCTCGGGCATTTTCGGGCCGAGGCAGGCGCCGTGGCCGCCGCCGAAGTCGAAGTGCTCGATGTTGAACCCTACGTAGATCGCCAGCCGCCGGCTCTTGGGCCAGCTGTAGTCCGGGCGGCGGGTGATCGGGGAATAGCCGTAGCGCCCATGCGATCTCATTTTGGGAAAGCGTAACATGGCGCGCGGTAAACTCGGATCAATGGACGACATCCTCATCGTCGGCGGCGGCATCGGCGGCTTGACGCTCGCGCTCGAGCTCGAGCGCAGGAACATTGCCTGCCGCGTGTTCGAGTCGGCGCCCGAGATCAGGGCGGTCGGCGTGGGCATCAACCTCCTGCCGCACGCCACGCGCACGCTCACCGGGCTCGGCCTGCAGCAGGCGCTGGCCGGGGTGGCGGTCGAGACGCGCGAATCGGTCTTCTACAACCGCTACGGCCAGCTCATCTACCGCGAGCCGCTCGGCCGAACCGCCGGCTACGCCTGGCCGCAGTTCTCCATCCACCGCGGCGACCTGCAGGCGATCCTGATCGACGCGGTCAAGGCGCGCCTGGGCGCCGGGCGCCTGCAGCTGGGATGGCATTGCGAGGGATTCGAGCAGACCGGGAAGTCGGTTTCATTGAAATTCAAAGGCGAAGGCGCCGTCGCGGGTGCGGCGGCCATCGC
Organism: uncultured Enterobacteriaceae bacterium; assembly: GCA_964546195.1. Lineage (GTDB taxonomy): Bacteria > Pseudomonadota > Gammaproteobacteria > Burkholderiales > SG8-39 > SCGC-AG-212-J23. The sequence goes on from CAZJJC010000081.1 coordinate 4,232, forward strand.
CTGCGACGGCATCCATTCCGTGATCCGCAGGCAGCTTTATCCCGGCGAGGGCGAGCCGCGCTACTCGGGGGTCAACATGTGGCGCGGCGTCACGCGCTGGCAGCCCATCCTCTCCGGCGCGAGCATGGTGCGCGCCGGATGGCTGAAGGGCGGCAAGCTCGTGCACTACCCGATCCGCAACCGCATCGACGCGCAGGGCCGCCAGCTGGTGAACTGGCTGTGGGAGATCGAGACGCCGCAGCACAAGCGCTGGGACTGGAACCGAGCCGCGAGCATCGAGGACTTCATCGCCGGCGCCGAGGATTGGAAGTTCGACTGGCTGGACGTGCCGGCGTTCTTCCGCGCGGCCGAGGTGGTGCTCGAATACCCGATGGTGGACAAGGATCCGCTGCCGGCGTGGAGCTTCGGCCGCGTCACGCTGCTCGGCGACGCGGCGCACCCCATGTATCCGCGCGGCTCGAACGGCGCGGGTCAGGCGATCCTCGACGCAAGATCCCTGGCGGCGAAGCTTGCCGAGCACGCGCACATTCCCGCCGCCCTGAAAGCCTATGAAGCCGAGCGGCTCGAGCCGACCGCGAGCGTGGTGCTGGAGAACCGCCGCAACCCGCCCGACGCCATCCTGCGCGAGATCTACGAGCGCACCGGCGACCGGCCGTTCGAGCGCATCGACGCGGTGATCTCGCCCGAGGAGCTCGAGGCCATCTCCGAGCGCTACAAGGGCATCGCCGGCTACGACAAGGCGAGCCTGCAGGAGTGAAGCTGATCCATCGCCTGTTCCCGGCGGGCCATTTCGTCATCAGCCTGCTGTTCGTCGGCGCCGCGGTGGCGCTGATCGCGCTCGCCGCGGCGCAGCTGTGGCAGGGCATACAGCCGTTCGGGGACGCGGGGCTGACCGAGCGGCTGAACGCGGTGCTGCAGGGCATCGCGGTGCTCACCGTGGCGCTCGCCGCGCTCGAGCTGGGCCAGACCATTCTCGAGGAGGAGGTGCAGCGCGACGCGCAGATGAGCGCCCCCACGCGCGTGCGGCGCTTCCTGTCGCGCTTCATGATCGTGCTGGTGGTGGCGCTCACCATCGAGACCCTGGTGCTCACGTTCCGCGTGTCGCAGGACGCGCCCGAGCATCTGCCCTACGTGGCGAGCGTCGGCGTCGCCGCCGCGGCGCTGCTGGTCGCCTGGGGACTGTTCATCCGGTTCAACCGCAGCGCCGAGGAGCTCGAGCCCGAGGCGATGCAGGCAGCGAAGCGCGAGGACCGCAAGGTCGAGAAGGATTCGTAACGAAAGGAAAAACGATGAGCATCACGCGGCACGATCAGAGCAGCATTCTTTCCCAGGCCGTCGCGTACGGCGACACGGTGTACCTCGCCGGCGTGGTGGCGAAGGACCTGGAGCAGGACGTCAAGGGCCAGACCCGGCAGGTGCTCGACGAGATCGACCGCCTGCTCGCCAAGTGCGGCTCGGGCAAGTCCAAGGTCCTCTCGGCCCAGATCTGGGTCACCGACATCCGTAACCGCGCGCCGATGAACGAGGTGTGGACCGCGTGGGTGGACAAGGCAAACCTCCCGGCGCGCGCCTGCGTCGAGGCCAAGCTCGCCGACCCCAGGGCGCTGGTCGAGATCATGGTGATCGCCGCCAAGTAGGCTACTCGAACAGGTTCACCACCGCGTCGAGACCCGACCAGTCGAGCGCGCAGTCGGCCTGCGCGCGCACCACGGGCCTGGCATGGAAGGCGATGGACAGCCCGGCTTCGGCCATCATCTTCAGGTCGTTGGCGCCGTCGCCTATTGCCACGCTTTGTTCTTTCCCGGCTTTCAGCTCCGAGAGGACGTTGCGGAATTTCGCGGCCTTGGCCTCGGCGCCGACGATCTCGCCGAGCACCTTGCCGGTGAGGCGGCCGTTCTCGATCTCCAGGCGGTTGAAGATCGTGTAGTCCAGGCCCAGGCGCGCTTTCAGCCGCTCGGTGAAGAAGCTGAAGCCGCCGGAAACGAGCAGCAGCTTCACGCCGTGGTCCTTGCAGGCCTTCAACAGGATTTCGGCACCCGGGGTGAGCTTCAGGCGCTCCTCATAGACCCTGAGCAAAGCGCTCTCCTGCAGCCCTGCGAGCGCCGCCACCCGACGGCGCAGGGCAGCGGGGAAATCCAGCTCGCCGCGCATCGCGCGCTCGGTGATCGCGGCGATCTCGGCCTTCTTGCCGGCGAGCTCGCCCAGCTCGTCGATGCACTCGATCGTGATGAGCGTCGAGTCCATGTCCATGGCGAGGAGCTTGAGGTCGCCGAAGCGCCGGCCTTGCGGCATCCAGGCGTGGTCGATGCTGCGCTCGTCGCACCAGGGGGCTATCGCTTCGTCCTTGAGGGAGCCGCGCAAGCGGAAGGCGCGCTCGGCGATGCGCTCGACGGCGCCGGGCTTGGTCATCGCGGCGATCGCTTTGACTTGGTCCTCTTGAAGCAACGGCCCCTGGACGATGAGATTCATCGGAGAAAAATGGGGTACGTCCCCATTTCAGGCGGCGAGCTGCTGCAGAATGTCCTTCACTGCGGCGGCGCGCTCCTGCCAGGCCGGCAGCTTGGCCTCGACGCGCAGCTTCTCGGGGCCGGCGAGGCGGGCGTGGCGGCCCTTCCTGCGGATGAAGTCGACCACCTTGGCGCCGTCGAGCGGCGGGTTCTTGATGAACTGCAGCTGCACCGCCTCGTGCGTGGCGTCGATGCGCGCGACGCCCAGCGCGCGCGCGGCGATGCGCACGTGGTGGCATTCGAGCAACGCGCGCGCCGGCTCGGGCAGCAGGCCGAAGCGGTCGACCAGCTCCTCGTGCAGGGCGTCGAGCGCCTCGCGCGATTCGGCGTCGGCGAGGCGCTTGTAGAGCGAGAGGCGCTCGTGCACGTCGCTGCAGTAGGCGGCCGGAAGCAGGGCGGGCACGTGCAGGTTGACTTCGGTGGTGACGTCGACCGCCTCGAGCGCCTCGCCCTTGCCCGCCTTGAGCTTGCGTACCGCTCTTTCGAGCATGCGCGCGTACAGGGAGAAGCCGATCTCCTGGATCTCGCCCGACTGCTGCTCGCCGAGGACCTCGCCCGCGCCGCGGATTTCCAGGTCGTGCATCGCGAGATAGAAGCCCGAGCCGAGCTCCTCCATCATCTGGATCGCCTCGAGGCGCTTCTTCGCCTGGGCGCCGAGGGCTTCCTCGGGCGGCGTGAGGAGATAGGCGTAGGCCTGGTGGTGCGAGCGCCCGACGCGCCCGCGCAGCTGGTGCAGCTGGCCCAGGCCGAAGCGGTCGGCGCGGTTGATGACGATGGTGTTCGCGGTCGGGATGTCGATGCCGGTCTCGATGATGGTCGAGCACAGCAGCACGTTGGAGCGCTGCGCGGTGAAATCGCGCATCACGCGCTCGAGCTCGCGCTCGCGCAGCTGCCCGTGGGCGATCGCGAGCCTCGCCTCCGGGAGGAGGCGCGCCAGTCTTTCTCCCATCCTCTCGATGCTCTCGACCTCGTTGTGCAGGAAGTACACCTGGCCGCCGCGCTTGAGCTCGCGCATCGCCGCCTCGCGGATCAGGCCTTCGGACCAGGGCGAGACGAAGGTCTTGATCGCCAGGCGCTTCTGCGGCGCGGTGGCGATCACCGAGAAGTCGCGAATCCCTTCCAGCGACATCGCCAGCGTGCGCGGAATCGGCGTCGCCGTCAGGGTCAAAACATCCACCTCGGCGCGCAGGCGCTTGAGCGCCTCCTTCTGCCGCACGCCGAAGCGGTGCTCCTCGTCGATGATGGCGAGGCCCAGGCGCTTGAGCTTCACGTCCCGGGAGAGCAGCTTGTGCGTGCCGATGACGATGTCGATCTCGCCGGTTTCGAGCTTCCTGACGATGTCGGAGGATTCCCTGGAGCTTCTGAAGCGGGACAGCTCGGCGATCTTCACGGGCCACTCGGCGAAGCGGTCGCTGAAGGTCTGGAAGTGCTGCTCGGCGAGCAGCGTGGTGGGGCACAGGATCACCACCTGCTTGCTGTCGGCGACCGCGACGAAGGCGGCGCGCAGCGCGACCTCGGTCTTGCCGAAGCCGACGTCGCCGCACACCAGGCGGTCCATCGGCTTGCCCGCGGCCATGTCGCTCACCACCGACTCGATCGCCGCGGCCTGGTCGGCCGTCTCCTCGAAGCCGAAGCCGTCGGCGAAGGCCTCCAGGTCGTGCTGCTTCACGCCGAAGGCGTGGCCGTGGCGCGCCGCGCGCTTGGCGTACAGCGCGAGCAGCTCCGCCGCGGTGTCGCGCACCTGCTTCGCGGCGCGCGCCTTGGCCTTGTCCCACTGGCCGCTTCCCAGCTTGTGCAGCGGCGCCTCCTCCGGCTGCGCGCCGCTGTAGCGGCCGATGACGCCGAGCTGCGACACGGGCACGTAGAGCTTGTCGCCGCCTTCGTATTCGAGAAGGAGGAACTCTGTCGCCCCGTCGCCCAGGTCGAGCGTCATCAATCCCTGGTAACGGCCTATGCCATGCTGCTCGTGCACCACCGCATCGCCCACCTTGAGCTCCGAGAGGTCGCGCAGCATGCCTTCGACCGAGGTGCGCTTCTCGGCGGCGCGCGCGCGCCGGCGCACCACGCCGGCGTAAAGCTCCGCCTCGGTGAGCACCGCCCAGCCTTCCGCCGGGACCACGAAGCCGTGCGAAAGCGGCGAGACGCACAGCGCAAGGCAGGCGCTGCCTTTCTGAAACTCCTCGTAGGTGCTGCACACGGAAGGCGACAGGCCGTATCCCGCGAAATACGCGGCCATGGTCTCGCGGCGTCCGGGCGACTCGGCCGCCACCATGACGCGCAGCTTCGAGGTCTCGAGGAAGCGCTTCAGCGCGGCGAGCGGATCGTTCGCGCGCCGGTCGACCGCGACCGCGGGCAGCGGGGCCGTAATAACGGGGTCTGACCCCATTTTTTCTTCCTCATCCGTCCCGGCGAGATCGACCCGCGCGAAATCCTTGGCGCGCAGGAAGAACTCCTCGGCCGGGACGAACAGCTGCGCCGGTGCGAGCAGCGGCCGGTCGGGGTCGCCGCCGGCCATCTTGTGGCGCGTGGTGGCGTCGCGCCAGAACTCGCCGATGGCGCCGCCGACGTCGTGATGCAGCGCGAGCGTGCAGCCGGCCGGCAGGTAATCGAAGATCGTCGCGGCCGACTCGAAGAAAAGGGGCAGGTAATACTCGATGCCGGCGGCCGGCACGCCGTTCGAGACGTCGCGGTACAGGCGTTTCTTCGACGGATCGCCCTCGAAGAGCTCGCGCCAGCGGCTGCGGAAGCGCGCGCGCCCCGGCTCGTCGAGCGGGAACTCGCGCGCCGGCAGCATGCGGATCTCATTGACGGCGTAGACGGTGCGCTGGGAATCGACGTCGAAGGTCTTGATCGCGTCGACCCGGTCGTCGTCGAGGTCCAGGCGATAGGGCAGCGCGCTGCCCATCGGGAAGAGATCGATCAGCCCGCCGCGGAAGCACACCTCGCCGGGCGCCACCACCTGGGTGACGTGCTGGTAGCCGGCGGTCGCGAGCTGCACCCTCAGCTTTTCCAGGTCGAGGCGCTCGCCCTGCTTGAGGAAAAACGTATGCCCGGCGATATAGGCGGGCGGGCACAGGCGCACCAGCGCCGTAGGCGCAGGCACCACGGCGACATCGAACTCGCCGCGCTGGATGCGGTAGAGCGTGGCGAGCCGCTCGGACACCAGGTCCTGGTGCGGCGAGAACTGGTCGTAGGGCAGCGTTTCCCAGTCGGGCAGCAGGCACACGCGCAGCGCGGGCGCGAACCAGGCGATCTCCTCGACCAGGCGCTGGGCGTCGAGCGCGGTCGCCGCGATCACCGCCAGCGGCTTTTCCCCTGCCGCGAGCCGCGCCAGGGCGAGCGCGTCCGCCGAGCCCGAGAGCCGGGTGTAGCGCCTGCGCGCGGAGAGCGAATCGCGGTGCATCAAATGAAAAAGCGTGTAATTATATCGCTCTGAATTTAAACAAGATGTTTGCACTCATACCAGCCGCCGGGAGCGGCAGCCGGGCGGCCGCGGGGGAGGCCAAGCAGTACGCCCTGCTCGCCGGCCGGCCGATGCTCTGGCATGCCATCCGAGCAGTTTGCGTGCCGCCGGTGCAATCGGTCTTCGTGGTCCTTGCCCCCGGCGACAGGACCTTCGCCAGCCACGACTGGAGCGCCTATGAGGGCAGGCTCGAGCCGCTCTACTGCGGCGGCGCATCGCGCCGCGACTCGGTGCACAACGGCCTGCTCGCGACGCTCGGCGACAGGGACGCGGGCGACTGGGTGCTGGTGCACGACGCCGCCCGGCCCTGCCTTTCAAGGGCGGACCTGGACCGGCTGATCGCCGCCTGCGAGCAGCACGAGGTCGGCGGCATCCTCGCCCTGCCGATCGCAGAGACCGTCAAAAGGGCGGCGCACGACCACATCGAGAAGACCGAAGAGCGCTCGGATCTCTGGCTGGCGCAGACCCCGCAGATGTTCCGCGTCGGCCTGCTGCT
>CAZJJC010000082.1:0-3839 GCA_964546195.1 uncultured Enterobacteriaceae bacterium
CGGCCAATGGCGGGAAAGGGGCATCTACCGGCGGCTGCGCGCCATCGCCAAGGGGCGGCCGCGCTTCGTGCTGCACGACGGCCCGCCCTACGCCAACGGCGACATCCACATAGGCACCGCGGTCAACAAGATCCTGAAAGACGTGATCGTGAAGTCGCGCTCGCTCGCCGGGTTCGATGCGCCCTACGTCCCGGGCTGGGATTGCCATGGCATGCCGATCGAGGTACAGATCGAGAAAAAGTACGGCAAGAACCTGCCGCCCGAGGAGACCCAGCGCCTGTGCCGCGCCTTCGCCACCGAGCAGATCGAGCGGCAGAAGAAGGATTTCGAGCGCCTGGGGGTGCTCGGCGACTGGGACAACCCGTACCTCACGATGGCCTTCGGCAACGAGGCCGACGAGATCCGCGTCCTCGGCAGGCTGCTCGAGAAAGGCTACGTCTACCGCGGGCTGAAGCCGGTGAACTGGTGCTTCGACTGCGGCTCGGCGCTCGCCGAAGCGGAAGTCGAATACGAGGACCGCAAGGATCCGGCGATCGATGTCGGCTTTAGGGTAGTTGAAGAAGATCTATCGAAGCTGTGGGGAGCGTTTGGAAAGAGCGCACTTTCGAATAAGCCCATCTACGCGGTGATCTGGACCACCACGCCCTGGACGCTGCCGGGGAACCAGGCGCTCAACGTCCACCCCGAAGTGCTCTACAACCTGGTCGACACGCAGAAAGGCCTGCTGATACTCGCGGCCGAGCTCCAGGAGGCCTGCCTGAAGCGCTTCAAGCTGGAGGGAAAGGCGGTAGCCTCCTGCAAAGGCGCGGCGCTGGAGAACATCCGCTTCCGCCATCCGTTCTACGAGCGCGAGGCGCCGGTCTATCTCGGCGACTACGTCACCCTCGACACCGGCACCGGCATCGTGCACTCGGCGCCGGCGTACGGCGTGGAGGACTTCGAATCCTGCCGGCGCTACGGCATGAAGGACGACGAGATTCTCACGCCGGTCATGGGCGACGGCAGGTTTGCCGCCTCGCTGCCGCTTTTCGGCGGCATGATGATCTGGGCTGCCAACGTGAGGATCCTCGAAGTGCTGGAGGAGCGCGGCGCGCTTTTTTCCCACGAGAGCCACACGCACAGCTACATGCACTGCTGGCGGCACAAGACGCCGGTGATCTTGCGCGCCACCACGCAATGGTTCGCTTCGATGGACAAACCGGTGGGCGGCGAACCCTTGCGCGCAACGGCGCTGCGCGGCATCCAAAATACCGAGTTTTTCCCCGCCTGGGGCCAGGCGCGGCTGCACGGCATGATCGCCAACAGGCCGGACTGGACGCTTTCCCGCCAGCGGCAATGGGGCGTGCCGATGCCGTTTTTCCTGCACCGCGAGACCGGGCAGCTGCATCCGCGCACGCCCGAGCTGCTCGAGGCCGTGGCGAAGCAAGTGGAGAAGGGCGGCATCGAGGCGTGGCAGTCCATTACCGCCGAATCGCTTCTCGGTGAAGAAGCACGGAAATACGAGAAAAGCCGGGACACGCTGGACGTCTGGTTCGATTCGGGCTCCACGCATTTCACCGTGCTGCGCGGCTCGCACAAGGCGGACACCGCCTTCCCGGCGGATCTCTACCTGGAAGGCTCCGACCAGCACCGGGGTTGGTTCCATTCGTCGCTGCTCGTGTCGTGCATGCTCGACGGCGTGCCGCCCTACAAGGGGCTGCTCACCCACGGCTTCGTCGTCGACGGCGAGGGCAGGAAGATGTCCAAGTCGAAGGGCAACGTCATCGCGCCGCAGCAGGTGTCGAGCACGCTGGGCGCCGAGATCCTGCGCCTGTGGGTGGCTTCCACCGATTACTCCGGCGAGCTTTTCATCTCCAACGAGATCCTGAAACGCGTGGTGGAGAGCTACCGGCGCGTGCGCAACACGCTGCGCTTTCTTCTCGCCAATACCGCCGATTTCGAGCTCGGCGAGCACGCAGTGCCCGTGGGCGAGATGCTCGAAGTCGACCGCTATGCGCTCGCCATGACGGCGCGCATGCAGCAGGCGGTGGCCGAGGACTACGCGCGCTACCAGTTTCACCTGGTGGCGCAGAAGCTGCAGGCGTTCTGCTCGGAGGACCTGGGCGCCTTCTTCGTCGACATCCTCAAGGACCGCCTCTACACCTGCAAGGCCGGCTCCAGGCCGCGGCGCTCGGCCCAGACCGCCCTGCATCACATCACCCACAGCCTGGTGCGGCTGATGGCGCCGATCCTCTCGTTCACCGCCGAGGAGCTCTGGCAGGTGTTCACCGGTAGAGAGGACGACAGCGTCTTCTTCCAGACCTGGCACGAGCTGCCGCGCCCGCTCGACGGCGCCGAGCTGCTGGCGAAGTGGCAGCGGCTGCGCGAGCTGCGCGATCCGGTGCGAAAGAGCATCGAGGTGCTGCGCGCCGGGGGCAAGGTGGGCTCTTCGCTGCAGGCCGAAGTCGAGCTCCGGGCCGAGGGCAAGGATTACGAGCTTCTCTCGAGCCTAGGCGCCGAGCTGAAGTACCTGCTTCTCACTTCGGCCGCGCGGGTGGACCGCTCGAGCGAGGCCGGAGTGCAAGTCCGGCCGAGCGAGCATCCGAAATGCGAGCGCTGCTGGCATTACGTGGCGGACGTCGATGGCGAGGGGCTGTGCGGGCGCTGTCAGACCAACCTGCAGGGCGAGGGCGAGACGCGCCGCTATGTCTAAGGTTTGGCCGTACTTTCTTGCCTCGTTCGTGATCGTGCTCGCCGACCAGCTGACGAAGTGGATCGTGCTGGAGCGCTTCGCTCCCGGAGAACGGCTCGAGCTCACCGGGTTCTTCAACCTGGTGCTGGTGTTCAACAAGGGCGCCGCGTTCAGCTTCCTCGCGGGCGCCGGCGGCTGGCAGACGCCGCTGCTCGTCGGCTTCGCGTTGCTCGCCGCCGTCGTCGTGTCGGTGCTGCTGCTGCGCTCGCCCGGCCGGCGGCTGTTCTGCGCGGCACTCGCCCTGGTACTGGGCGGCGCGGTGGGCAACGTGATCGACCGGCTGCGCTTCGGCCACGTGGTCGATTTCCTGGACCTGCATGCCGGCGGCTGGCACTGGCCGGCCTTCAACGTGGCCGATTCCGCCATCACGGTGGGCGCGGCGCTGCTGATCCTCGACGGCTTCAGGCACCATGAAAGGCGAGCTGGCGCTTCTTCTTAAGGCGCTGGCGTTCGCCTCCCTCAAGCACCGCGACCAGCGGCGCAAGGACGCCCAGGCCTCGCCCTACATCAACCACCCGATCGCGCTGGCGGACCTGCTGGTGAACGAGGGCGGCGTGACCGATGTCGAAGTCCTGTGCGCGGCGCTGCTGCACGACACCATCGAGGACACCGAGACCACGCCGCAGGAGCTGGAGCGCGAGTTCGGGCGCAAGATCGCCTCGATCGTGCTCGAAGTGAGCGACAACAAGATGCTCAAGAAAGGCACGCGCAAGCGCATGCAGGTCGAGCACGCGGCCAATGCGAGCTACGAGGCGAAGCTGGTCAAGCTGGCCGACAAGACCTGCAACCTGCGCGACGTGAACGCGAGGCCGCCCGCGAGCTGGGACCTCGCGCGCAGGCGCGAGTACTTCGACTGGGCGAAGGAAGTGGTCGACCGCCTGCGCGGTGCGCACGCGGGGCTGGAGGCCGCGTTCGATGCGGCCTACGCGCGGCGTCCGATATGAGAGACAATCGCCCCATGGAAGTGATGCTCGCCAACCCGCGCGGGTTCTGCGCCGGCGTAGAACGCGCCATCGCGATCGTCGAGCGCGCGCTGGAGCAGTACGGCGCGCCGATCTACGTGCGCCACGAGATCGTCCACAACAAGTTCGTGGTCGAGGACCTGCGC
>CAZJJC010000083.1:0-11589 GCA_964546195.1 uncultured Enterobacteriaceae bacterium
CTCGCGATCGTCGGCGCGCTGCACCTGTGGCGCTTCAACGGCTGGATGCTGGCGGGGGTGGCGGTGTCGGTGGCCGCGGCGCTGGCGCAGGCGGGCGGGGTCGCGCTGCACCGGCACTTCAACCACAACGACCTGTACCACGTCATCCAGATCGCGGCGATGCTGCTGTTCTACAGGGGGCTGTCAAAAGAAGGCTAGCGCGCGCGCCTCGATGCTCTGCCTCGGCGCCGCGCCCGGCGGCGTGGCCGGGTCCTCGAACGAGGTGTGCGGCGTGAAGCGCGCGCGGCCGTCCTTCTCGGAGTCGTAGACCTTGAACACCAGCGCCTCGTCGCGCCGCATCTCGGGGAAGTAGAACCAGCGGTGCCGCGGGCTGTACTTCAGGCGGTAGGTCTGGCCCACGCGGTGCGGATAGCGCCGCTCGGCGACCAGCAGGTCCTCGGGCGCGATGCTGCGCGCGTCGGCGATCGCCAGCGGGTTGGCGCGGATCGGCTGGTCGATCGCGCGCCACACCTGGATGATGGCGAAGCGCCGCGCGAGCAGCGCCTCGGCCTCGCCGCCCATGACCTCGCGCACGCGCTGCGGCCCGGACCATTCGGTGTAGTCGTTGTGCGCCGAGAGCACCGGCTCGCGGACCAGGCGCTCCTCGCGCTCGGCCTCGTCGCCCGAGCGCAGGGTGTGGTCGAACACCACCACCCGCGCCGCGCCCGAGCGCGCGCGGACCAGGTGCTCGATTTCAGGGTAGTACACCGACTCGAGCTCGGCGGGATCGAAGAAGTTGCGCACCGCCGTGCGCTGCTCCACGAGCTCGAAGCCGTTTCGCTCCAGCGAGCAGTCGCTTTCGCGCGCGTTTGCAATGAGGATTTTTCTTTTTTCCTCGGTCCCGAGGCTGCGGCGCCGGATGTTGTTCGGGCCGAAGGTCTCGTTGACCAGGGGCTCGCCGGTGTCGGCGGTGTAGCTGATGTGCGCTTCCATGTCCGTTATTCTAGAATCCCGTCAAGGAGGCCCCATGTCAAGAATCCTGCTTGCTTTGCTTCTCGGATCGGCGCTGCTCGGCTGCGACACCACCGTGAGGCGCGACGAGATGAAGGCGGTGGAGTACGGCCCGAAGCCCGAGCGCTGGCGTGAGGAGATCCGCAGCTACCTCGGCATCCGCCTGACCGATCCGAAGGAAGCCATCGTCGAGTTCCGCACCGAGCCGAAGGTCATGTTCCAGAAGGACAGCGGCCTGCGCGCGCGCCAGTACGGCTGGGCGGTCTGCGTCTGGGTCAACGACAAGAACCGCAGCGGCGCCTACGAGGGCTTCTACCCGATGACGGTGTTCCTGCGCGAGGAGAAGATCGTGGCGGTGAACAACGGGCCCGACGACTTCGGCGTGATCGGCGCGCAGTACGCGCGCCAGCAGTGCGCGGAGCTGGGCGCGCCCTTCACGCCCCGCTGAAAATGGGGACGTACCCCATTTCTTATAGCTTGAACAGGCGCTGCGCGTTGGTGCGGCCGATCTTCAGCCGGTCGGCTTCGCTGATCGGCGCCGCGTCGAACCACTGGGCGGCATGGTCGACGTTCTCGAACGGCCAGTCGGTGGAGAAGAGAATCCGGTCGGCGCCGATTTCCAGCATGGCGTCGATCAGCGTCTGCGTGCGGAAGTTGCCCGAGGTGGTGAGGTGGAAGTTCTGCTGGAAGTATTCGCCGAGCTTGCGCTTCGCGGGATAGCGCGGCGGCTGCCCGGTCCACGCGTTGCGGTTGTCCACGCGCCAGATGCTGTAGGGCAGGCCCTCGCCCATGTGCCCGAGGATGATCTGCAGCCGCGGATGCGCATCGAACAGTCCCGAGGCCATCAGGCGCAGCGCGTGCACCGCGGTCTCCTGGCCGAACGCCCAGGTCGGCCCGAGCAGCCAGGGATGGCCCTCGTAGATCTGCGCCGCGCTCGGCAGCGGGTTGCGCGGATGCAGATAGAACGGCACGTCGAGCTTCTCGACCTCGGCCCAGAAGCCGCGGTAGCGCGCGTCGTCGAGATACACCATCGATTGCGCGTCGCGCACCTGCGAGAACCCGTTCACCAGCGCGCCCCGGAAGCCCAGCTCCTTCACGCAGCGGCGCAGCTCGCGCGTGGCCTCGTCCGGGTCCTGCATCGCGAGCGCCGCCAGTCCCTGGAAGCGCTCCGGGCGCTTCTTCACCTCGGCGGCGAGAAAGTCGTTCGCGCGCCGCGCCGTCTCGCCCGCCCGCTTGGGGTCCGGGATCGCCTGCACCGCGGGCGCGTTCAGCGACAGCAGCATGAGCGCCATGCCGTGCTGGTCCATCTGCCGCAGCCGATACTCCTGGATGTCGAGGAGCCGCTTCTCGAGCTCGGGCCAGACCGCGTCGCCGAGGAAGCCCTTGGAGTCGTTCAGCGTTTCGGGGATCGCGAAGTGCTCTTCCAGCCCGATCTTGCCTTGCATGCGGCGCCCTCCCTTGGAGTTCGCCGCATGTTACCGCCTGGAAAATGGGGTACGTCCCCATTTTCCTGACGCTTAGCGGAAGTGGTCGAGCGCGCTGTTCTGCGAGCGTGCGGCCATCGCCGCGAGCAGGCCGAACACCACGCCGATGCCGAAGCCCACGCCCACCGCGGCCCACGGGTTCTGCTGCACGTGGCGGTCGGCGTAGGCCGCCGCCTCGCGCGCCATGTCGGTTGCGCTCTCGACGTACTCCTCCATCGCGGCGCGCATGTTGCGGTAAGTATCGTCGGCCTGCGCCGGCATTTCCTGCACGTTGCTCGGCACCTTGGTCGTCTGTCCGTATTCCATGGAACCCTCCGGGAAAGTAACGCCCTTCAGGAGCAAACGATGTGCCATGCAACCGGCTGTGCCGCGCTGTCGCCGCATGGCGACGACTCAGGGCGTCCCTATGTAATCCCGCTTGCCGATGTCCACGCCGTTGGCGCGCAGGATGTTGTAGGCGGTGGTGACATGGAAGTAGAAGTTCGGATAGGCGTGGCCGAGGAGATACTGCAGGCCGGTGAAGCGGGTGTCCTTGCCGCCCAGCTTCAGCGCTACCTCCTTCTCCTCGCTGCCTTCCATCGCCTCGGGCTTCACCCAGAGGATGAAGTCGATGGTCTTGGCGATGCGCTGCTTGAGCTCGGCCGGCGTGAGCTCGGTATCCTCGTGCTTCGGGATGTCGATGCCGGCGAGGCGGGCCACCGCCCCCTTCGCCGTGTCGCAGGCGACCTGCACCTGGCGCGACAGCGGGAACATGTCGGCGATGAGGCGCGTGCCGCCGAGCACCGCGGGATCCATCTTCTTCGCCTCGGCATGCGCCTGTGCCTTGTCCAGGATCGCGGAGAGATTGCGCAGCGTATTGGCGAAGCGCGGCGCGCTCGCCTGGTATATCGATATTTTCATAAGGCATTCTAGCGGCGATAATGAACGCCATGGATAGCGAGATCCGCCACGTCGCTTCAGGCCATCGCGGCGCCTTCGTGCTCGAGCGCGACGGCAAGCGCCTGGCCGAGCTCACCTCCACCGTCGCCGGCTCGCGCGTGATCCTCGATCACACGCAGGTCGACGATGCGCTGCGCGGCACCGGCACCGGCGCGAAGCTCGTCGGCACGGCGGTCGATTGGGCGCGCGCCGAGAACCGCAAGCTGCTGCCGCTATGTCCCTATGCCAGATCGGTGTTTGACAAAACACCGGCCTACGGCGACGTCCTGGCATGATTTTTGTGGTCCAATGGAGGCCTCTCCTCCGACCGAGCATCCCATGAAGCAGCTGCGCATCAACCCCATCAGGCCCCGCAATGCTGCCGACTGGACGCGAGAGCGCATCCTGCAGCTCGGCAGGCAGGAAATCGAGCAGCTGCGCGCGAACGCCGAAACGCTCGGCGAAAGCGCGGTCGCCGAGCTTTGCGCCGAGGTGCTCAAAAGCGTGCCCAAGCGCGCCGCCGCGCGCGGCGTAGCCGTGCCCGCCAAGAACGGGCGCCATCTCATCTCGCGCAGCCGGGCGTTCGAGGCGCGCGGCGTATTCCTGCAGGACACGCGCGGCAGCTGGAGCGGCGTGCGCAAGTCCGACGGCACGGTGGTCATGACCATCTGGGCGAAGAGCGTGGAGTCCGACGACGGCACCTGCAGCTATCTGCTCTGGGCGCCGAATGTCGCAGGCTCGCGTCCCTGGTCCGACCGGGCTGCCGGACAGGAGCGCCTGGAGCATTGTCGCCTCGCGATCAAGCAGGGCGGCGCCGAGGGCCTGCTGGTTTACGGCGAGCGCCTGGAAGGCCACCTGCCGGAGGAAAAGGCGCGCACCGTGCAGGGCGTCGACCCGGAGACCGTGCTGCGCTTCAAGGTCGAAGCGCGCGGCGAGGAGTACTGGGCGGTGTGGGGCCGCAGGTCGGAGCGCGCCCCGGCATGATTCCCATCGAGCGCAAGCGCTTCAAGGTCGGCAAGTACGACATCCTCGCCCAGCCCGCGCCGGGCTCGATGCACATGCTGCGCTACACCGTGATGCTCGACGGCAAGCGCATCGGCTCGCAGCTCAGCGTGCCCTCCGAGTCCGATTGCCGCTTCATGGAATCGCCGCCGGTGGTGCCGCCGCTGAAGATCTTCAGCGTCACCTTCCGCCCCGGCCGGCCCAAGAAAGGCACGGTGCGCCCGACCCTGAACCACGACGACGGCGAGAGCGTCGCGCTGCCCTGGGCCATCAAAGGGCAGAAGCGCTACTAGCGCAGCGTTTCTTCGAACCGGATCTGGCGCAGGTCCTTGCGCAGCTCATGCGCTTGGCCGAGGCGCTTCACCAGGTCTTCCCACATCGCGCCGGTGTCCTTGCTGAACACCAGGGCCGCATCGGCGTCGGTGACGTACCAGTAGCCCGACTCGATCTCTTTCTGGAGCTCGCCCGGCCGCCAGCCGACGAAGCCGACGAAGTAGCGCGCGTCGTTCGGCGTCTGCTCGATGATGCGGTCCACGGCCTGCGCGCTCGCGGTGACGAACAGGTCGTCGAAAAGCGGCACCGCCGCTTCTCCCGGATTGCTGCGCACCACGGCGAAAATGGCACCCACCATCTCGGGTCCGCCGAAATAGAGCGGGTCGACCACCTTGGCCGAAGGCGCGTGATCGGGAAACAGCGTTGCGAGCGTCAGCTCGGTGGCGCGGTTGAGGATGAAGCCGACGTGCTGGCCCTTCAGCGGCGCCACCAGAAGCGCGGTGCGGCTGTAGAGGCCCTGCAGCTCCGGCGTGGCCACCAGCAGCTGCGCCTTGCCGAGATCTTCCGCGCGCGCGGCGCAGGCGGTCACGGCAAGCAGCCCGACGAGGATGTTTTTTTTCATGTTTTTCATGGCATGGCCTCCTTGTTCAGTGCAGGGTGCGGGCAAAGTTGCGGCCGGCGAGAAGCTCGGCCGCCTCCGGGCTGTCGTCGAGGAGATCGGCGAGCGCGGCGGAGATCTGTGCCGCGAGCATCTCCGACTGCGCCCCGCCCAGCGCCGGGTACACATCGATGCTGGCGATGTACAGCTCCCATTCGCGAGCGCCCGGCCGGCTCTCCTCCGGCTTGACTACCCGCTCCCCGATCAGGAAGCCGCATAGCTCCGGGCAGCGGCCGAAAAGCGCTTCGAGCCTTGCCCCCAGAGCCGCTTCCAGCCGATAGCGTTCGGCATCCCAGATTCCCTCGTACAGTCCTTTCATGGGCTACCCCCCTAAGGTGTCCCGTTAATGGGACCTTACGGAGGGGGCGCGCCCCTGGATATCACAGAGTTCCTCCTGCGGCGCTAAGAGTCTGCGGCAGCGCGGAAAAGCGGTAAAAAAACAACAGCGCGACTGCGGCTTTTGCCGCAGGGATTGGGCTAGGTCTTCTCGGCGATCGGCATGCGGCCGATGGCCTCGCGCGCGAAGGCGCCCGACTGGAAGTCGGTGATGGCCTGCTCGATCTCCTCGGGCGTGTTCATCACGAAGGGGCCGTATTGCACCACCGGCTCGTGCAGCGGCTTGCCGGCGAGGAGCAGCACGCGCGCCCCCTCCTGCCCGCCCTCGATGCTCACCGCATCGCCCTCGGCGAGCAGCACCGCCGCGCGCTGCGGCACGGGCTTGCGCGCTTCGCCGATGAGCGCCTGCCCTTCGTAGGCGTAAAGGAAAGCGGCATGCCCGGCGGGCAAGGGCGCCTCGAACCGCGCCCCGGGGGCGAGGTGCACGTCGAAGTAATAGGGGTCGGTGGCCCCGCCGTGGATCGGCCCGGTGGTCTCGCCCAGCTTTCCCGCAATGACTTTCACATCGTTGACGACCGGTATTTCGCTCGCGTCGATGTCGCGGTAGGCCGCGGGCTTCATCTTCTCCTTGGCGGGCAGGTTGAGCCACAGCTGGAAGCCGCGCATGCGCCCTTCGCTCTGCTGGGGCATCTCGGAATGCACGATGCCGCGCGCCGCGCTCATCCACTGCACGTCGCCCGGACCCAGGTCGCCGGTATTGCCGTGGTTGTCCTTGTGCTGCATGTGGCCGTCGAGCATGTAGGTCACCGTCTCGAAGCCGCGGTGCGGGTGCGCCGGGAAGCCGGCGAGGTAATCGTCCGGGTTGTCGGAGAAGAACTCATCCAGCATGAGGAAAGGATCCAGGCGCGCGAGCTGGCTCGAGCCCAGGCTGCGGCGCAGCTTCACCCCGGCGCCGTCGGACGCGGGTACCGAGGGAATGACGCGTTGCAGTTCACGGATTTTCATGGCTCGCATTCTCCAGTCGTTAAGCTGCCAGCCGGGTCTCGGGCACGAGCTTGCGAAGCGCGCTACGGGCTGCGGCGAGCCCCGCTTCACGGCGGTCCGGGCTGACCGCGAGGCCCTCGGCGAACACGAACTCGACCTCGGTGATGCCGATGAATCCCAGGATCACGCGCACGAATTGCGCCTGCCAGTCGTTGCCGGTCGCGGCGTACTCGCCCCCGCGCGCAGCAAAGATGGTGGCCTTCTTGCCCGTTAACAAGCCCTGCGGGCCCTTCTCGGTGTAGCGGAAAGTCACGCCGGCACGCGCCACGTGGTCGTACCAGGCCTTCAGCTGGGAGGGCACGCCGAAGTTGTACATCGGCAGCCCGAGGACCAGCACGTCGGCCTGGCGCAGCTCCTCGATCAGCGCGTCGGATTCGGCCAGCACCGCGCGCTGCGCCGCGGTGGGATTGTCCTTGGCGCCGAGCGCGACGAGGCGCGCCGGGTCGAGATGGGGAACGGGGTTACGCACCAGGTCGCGCACTACGAGCCGCGCGCCGGGGTTGCGCTCGAGGAGCGCGGCGACGAATTCGTTCGCCAGCCGGCTGGATTGGCCGTCGTCGCCAAAGAGGCTGGACTTGATTTGGAGGATGTTCATGGCCTCCATTAAACTATCTATCCAGTCGCTTAAAAAGCAGAATAAACCGCTTCATGTAATCGAGTGAATCGATGAACAAGATAAGCCTGGATCAGTGGGCCGTGCTCGTTTCCGTAGTAGAGTCAGGCAGTTACGCTAAAGCCGGCGAGCGCTTGCATAAAAGTCAGTCAACGCTCACCTACGCTATCCAGAAGCTGGAGGACTTGCTCGGCATCAAGGCCTTCGAAATCCGCGGCCGCAAGGCGGTGCTGACCCCGACCGGCGAGGTGCTTTACCGCCGCGGCAAGGCGCTCATCGAGGAAGCGGCGCGCCTGGAGCACGCCGCCCGCGAGCTCGCGCAGGGCTGGGAGCCGGAGATCCGCCTCGCCGTGGAGGTGATCTTTCCCACCTGGCTGCTGCTCGAGTCCCTCGACCGGTTCGCCCAGGAACGCCCGGACACGCGCATCGAGCTGCTCGAGACGGTGCTCGGCGGCAACGAGGAGGCGCTGGTGCAGCGCAAGGCGCACCTGGTCATCGGGCCGGTGGTTCCGGCGGGCTTCATCGGCGACGTGCTGCTGCCGGTGCGCTTCGTGTGCATGGCCGCGCCCGGGCACGCGCTGCACCGGCTCGGCCGTCCGGTGAGCGTCGAGGACCTGCGCCGCCACCGCCACCTCGTCATCCGCGATTCCGGCGTGCAGCGCGCCGACCGGGGCGTGTTCCCTAGCGAGAGCCGCTGGACCGTGACCAGCAAGGCCACCTCGATCCGCGCCGCGGTGATGGGGCTGGGCTACGCCTGGTATCCCGAGGACAGCGTGCGCGAGGAGCTGGAGCGCGGCGCGCTTGAGCCGCTTGCCTTGCGCGAAGGCGGCGAGCGCGTCGCCACGCTGTACCTCGTCTACGCCGAGCGCGACACCGCCGGCCCGGGCACGCGGCGCCTCGCGCAGATCATCCAGGAGGAGGTGCGCCGGAGCTGCCGCGCAGATACAGCGGCCGCCCGGTGAGCCGCTCCGGCGTGCGCGCGAGCGCCTGGCCGAAAGCGTCTTCCACCCGCGCGAAGCCCTCCTCTCGAGGGAACGGCAAGGCGGGTCCGTGCGCGTAGGTCAGCGCCACGGTTTCGCCATCGGGACGGCGGAAGGCAAACCGGTAGCGGCCGTGGCGCTTGCCGCTGCGCGCCGGGAGCTGCGCTCCGGAAAACGTGCTCTCGCCCAGCACCCCGAGGAAGGTCTGCAGCATGGCGTAGGCGGGACGCGGCCGCCACGCCGCCGGATCGGTGTCGTCGACCAGGCCGAAGCCGCGCGCGACCAGGCGCCACCAGTACACCCGCTCCACCAGCCCGGAGGCGAGCGCCAGGCACAGGTAGCGCAGCAGGTAGTCGCCGTACTCGTCTTCGCTCACGCCCGCGTTCTTGCCGCGTCCCGGCCCGACATAAGGGGCGAGCAGCGGCGAGTAGACGCCGGTTCCCTTGAGCGGCCAGTTGACCTCCGACACCACCAGGCGGTCCTCGCATGCCGGCGAGCGGCGCGCGATGGCGCGCGCCAGGGCGAACTTCTCCAGCGCGCTGAAGCGCCCCTGGGGATTCTCGGGCGCGCCGCGCCGGTCGACGTAGAGATGGTGCGACAGGGCCGACAGCGGCACGCCGGCCGGCCATTGGCGCAAGACCGAAAGCAGCGCCAGGTATTCGAAATCGATCGCGCCCGGCCCCATGAACTGCAGGGTCGGGAAGCGCGCGTGCCACTTCTCGATCGGCGCGTACAGCGCGCGCAATTCGCGGAAATCCCAGATGCCCCACTTCGCGCGGTTGACGTTGTGGCCGACCTCGACCGCCTCGACCATGGGCGCCACGGCGCCGAGCACGTCCTCGACGAAGCCGCTCCACGCCCCGGGGTCGCGCACCGCCTTGCGATCCTGCACCAGCGCTATCGCGACCGGGTGCCCCGCGGCGCGCAGGGTGCGCACGAGCTCCACGCGGAACGCGCGCTGCGCGGCCGCTTCGTGATGGTAGAAGCGCACGAACGCGGGTATGCGCCCCAGGCCGGCGAGCAGACTCAACTCGTGCTCGAGCGTGGCGGGCGAAGGATGCAGCGCCATGCCGACGCGCCCGGCGAGATTCACCGGCTGGCGGAACGCGCCCTCGAGGAGCGGGCCATAGCTGCGCCACAGGCCGGGGGCCGCGCGCAGCGTGTCGAGGATCTGGCCCACATACCTCGCCGCCGGATAGTGCGCCAGGCGTTCTTTGCGCAGGATCGCGTTGATGGGCTGGCCGGTGCGCTCGTCCCAGATCCACATATCGCGCGGCGCCGGATACCGGCGGCGCTCCTCGCGCCCGCCCTCGGCCCGCCGCCGCGCTTCGCGGATAGGGTGGCGCCAGGCGCGGCTGCGGCTGTGCAGGCCGTAGAGCCAGCGGTACACGCGCTCCCAGCGCGCGAGCGCGCGCGGCGGGGACGCCTGCCAGTACATCTTCATGAACACCCGCAGGAGATGCGAAGGCAAGCTCAGGCGCGACAGATCGCGCGCCCGCTCGCGCACGCCGAGCTCGCGCCGTATGCGGCCGCGGTTGAGATCGATCACCTGGAAGTCGCGCCAGCGCCCCGGCCCGTCGGGGCGCAACAGCACGTTCTGGTTGCCAAGATCGTTGTGCACGAAGCCCGCCGCGTGCATGCCGCGCACCCCGGCGGCGACCGACTCGAGCAGCTCGATGAAGCTCGCGGCCTGCGGCAGCTCATGGAACAGCGTGAGCAGCGCCTCGCGCAAGCTCACTGCGTCGCTCTGGTAGGCGGCCAGGAAGTAGCTCTCGCGCAGCCGCCCGCCCTCCCAGCGCTCGAGATAGCCGATCGCGCGCGGCGTGCCGGCGCCGTGGCGCTGCAGGTGGCTCGCCGCGAGCCAGCTGCGGTGCGCTTTCGAGCCGCGCCGGCGATCGCGCAGGTCCTTGAGCCATGCCTGCCTGCCGAACGCCTTGACGATGACCGCCTCGCTCGCACCGCCGAGCGGCAGGTCGATGCGCACATGGCGGTTGCGCCCGCCGGCCACCTGCCGCGCCGCGGGCGAGGCGAGCAAGGCCGGCAGCTCGGCCAGCCGGGCGAGCAGCTCGGGCGCGCGATACTCCGGCGCCAATTCACCCACGTACGGGCCTACGGTCAGCAGCGCGCTATCCACCGGTTCTGGCGGATAGCTCGTGCACGATCACTCCTTCCATCGGATCCACCGCCGCTTCCCACGGCGCGCGCTCGAGCATGCGGCGCGTGTCCGCGTGCCCGGCCTCGCGGCGAAAGCGGGTGCCCGCGGCGCTGAAGTCCAGGTCCTTGGTGAAGTCCTCGCCCTCGAGCGCCGGCGCGAGCAGGCGCACCACGTGCATCGTCGTGGCGCAGCCCCACGAGGCGAGCTCGCGGCATTCGTCCTGTTTTTCGGAGGGAAGATTCTTCGTGAGCTCGCGGATCACATGGCGCAGGCGGTGGATCTGCTTCTGGCGCGCGATGTGGCTGTCGGCGCGGCTCGCGTACTGGATGTCCTTCTGGCGCGCCATCACCTGCCAGAGCGACTCGGGCTCGTGGCCGGTGGGCTGCCAGACGTTGACCGCGAAGATCACCGAGTCGCGCCGCGGGCTGTCGTCGAGCACCGCCTCGAGCGGCGTGTTGGAATACAGGCCCCCGTCCCAGTAGGCCTCGCCGTCCACGCGGATCGCCGGAAAGCCCGGCGGCAGCGCGCCCGAGGCCATCACCTCGTCCAGGCCGAGCGCCGCGTCGCGGCTGTCGAAGTAGCGCATCGTGCCGCTTTTCACGTTCACCGCGCCGACCGTCAGCCGGATCTGTCTTCCGAGGATCTGCGCATCCAGGAGCTGCGCCAGCGTCTCGCGCAGCGGCGCCGTGCTGTAGTACGACGCGGCGTCGAGGCCGACCTTCGCCTGCAGGCCGCCCCACGCCGGCAGGCGCGGCGCAAAGAACCCCGGAATGCCCCACAAGAGCGCCGAGAAATCGGCGAACACATTGTGCTGGTCGAACGCAAAGGCGTTGCCGTGCGAGAAGCGCTCCCACAGCTCGCACAGCCGCGGGAAGCGATCCTCGGCGCGGTTGCCGGCGATCACCGCGCCATTCACCGCGCCGATCGAGGTGCCGATCACCCAGTCGGGCTCTATGCCCGCTTCGTACAGCGCCTGGTACACGCCGACCTGGTAGGCGCCCAGTGCGCCTCCGCCCTGCAGCACCAGCACCACCTGGCCCGGAAGCTTGGCCTGAAGTTTATCCATTCACTGCGCGGTCCAGCCGCCGTCGGCCGGCAGCAGCGCGCCGGTGATCGACGCCGCCTCCTTCGAGCAC
>CAZJJC010000084.1:0-14463 GCA_964546195.1 uncultured Enterobacteriaceae bacterium
GCGCTCGGCCAGGTCGCCGTCCCCGTGCTCAGCGCCGGACGGCAGCTCGACCTCGAATGGCAGGTGCGCCGCAAGGACGGCTCGACCTTCCTCGCGCGCATGATCGCTAGGGCGCTCGACAGCGGCAACCCGCAGCACGGCACGGTGTGGATCGTGGATGACATCACCGAGAAGCGGCGCGCGGAGGAGGCGCTGCAGCGCGTGCTCGCCGAGCAGGAGCTCATTCTGGACAACGCCTCGGTCGGCATCGCCTTCGTGCGCGGGCGCGCCATCCAGCGCTGCAACCGCTTCCTGGAGGACATGGTCGGCGCCGGTCCGGGCGAGCTCGCCGGCCAGAGCTCGGCGGTGCTGTTCGCCTCGCAGGCCGACTGGGAGGACGCCGGCCGCCTCGCCTACCAAGGCACCCTCCCCGGGGAGACGCACGACAGCGAGTGGCCGCTCAAGCGGCGCGACGGCTCGAGCTTCCGCTGCCGCACGCGCGGCCGGCGCACCGACCTGGGCGAGGGCGAGCAGGAATGGATCTGGAGCTTCGAGGACGTCACCGCGGAACGCGACGCCGAGCTGCGGGTGCAGCGCGCGCTCGCGGAGCAGGAGCTGATCCTCGACAACGCCACGGTCGGCATCGCGTTCCTGCGCAACCGGGCCTACCAGCGCTGCAACCCGCGCTTCGAGCAGATGTTCGGCTATGGGCCGGCCGAGCTGGTCGGCCGCGGCACCGAGGTGATCTACCCCAGCGACGAGGCGTGGCAGGAAGATCTCGTTTTCTACGAACAGATGCAGCGCGGCGAGGCCGTGTCGGCCGAGCGGCAATACCGCCGCAAGGACGGCAGCCTTTTCTGGTGCAAGCTGGTCGGCAAGGCGATCGACGCCTCGCGCCCGCACGAGGGCTCGATCTGGATCTACGACGACGTCACGGTCGAGCACGAGGCGCGCGCATCCCTCGAGCGCTCGCGCGACGCGCTGGAGCGCGCGGTGGCCGAGCGCACCGCCGAGCTGAAGCTGGCCGAGCAGCGCGCCAAGCACCTCGCCGACCACGACGCGCTGACCGGCCTGCCCAACCGGCGCCTCCTGGAGGACCGCCTCACGCAGGCGCTGGCGCTGTCCTACCGCAACCGCAAGCAGACGGCGGTGATGTTCGTCGACCTCGACCGCTTCAAGACCATCAACGACTCGCTGGGCCACGCGGTGGGCGACCTGCTGCTCAAGGAAGTCGCCCTGCGCCTGGTGAACCAGCTGCGCACCGGCGACACCATCTGCCGCATCGGCGGCGACGAGTTCGTGGTGGTGCTGCCCGAGATCAAGCGCGCCTCCGACGCCGCGCAGGTGGCGAAAAAGCTGATCGACGAGCTGTCGCGGCCGGTCGCGGCCGACGAGCGCGAGCTCAGCGTGACCCCGTCCATCGGCATCGCGGTGTATCCGGACGACGGGCGCGACGCCGAGACGCTGATCCGCAACTCCGACGCCGCGATGTACCACGCCAAGGAGATGGGCCGCGCGAACTACCAGTTCTTCACCGCCGAGATGAACCTGGCGGCCTCGCGCCGCCACGCGCGGGAGATCGACCGGCGGCGTGCGCTCGGCCAGGACGAGTTTCGCGTGCACAAACAGCCGGTGCTCGACGCGCGCACCGGGCGCGTGTCGGGCCCCCAGGCGCTGGTGCGCTGGCAGCACCCGGAGCGCGGCCTGGTGCCGCCGGCGGAGTTCATCCCGCTCGCCGAGGACACCGGCATGATCCTCAAGCTCGGCGAATGGGTGCTGCGCGAAGCCTGCCGCTGGGCCACGTTCATCGGCGTGGAGCGCGGGCTGCAGATCGCGGTGAACCTCTCGGCGCGGCAGTTCAACGACCCGAAGCTTGTCCAGATCGTGGCGGCGGCGCTGCACGAAACCGGCCTGCCGGCGCGCCTGCTGGAGCTCGAGATCACCGAGACCACCGCCATGCAGCGCACCGACACCGCGCTCGGCACCCTGCAGCGGCTGAAGCAGCTCGGCGTGTCGGTCGCGATCGACGACTTCGGCACCGGACACTCCAGCCTTTCGTACCTGAAGCGCTTCCCGGTCGACAAGCTCAAGGTCGACCGCTCTTTCACCGCCGAGGTGCCGGGCGACGCCGACCAGTGCGCGATCGTCTCGGCCATCGTGGCGCTCGCCCACGCGCTCGACATCCAAGTGGTCGGCGAAGGCGTCGAGACCGAGGCCCAGCGCGAGTTCCTGCGCAACTGCGGCTGCGACTACCTGCAGGGCTATCTCATCGGCAAGCCGCTCGACGCCGACAGCGCTGCGAAGGATTACATCTAGGCAGTGTTCAGGCAAGGCGCAGCCGCCGCATCGGCGCTCATGCTCGGCTACCTGGGCATCGGCATCGCCGCGGGCGTGGTGGAGCGCGCCGCCGGCATGTCCTATGCGGAGATCCTGCTGCTGTCCATGGTGCTGTACGCCGGCTCGGCGCAATTCGTGCTGACCAGCATGCTGACCCTGGGCAACCCGGCGCCGGCGATCGTGCTCACGGTGTTCTTTCTCAACCTGCGCCACCTGCTGCTGTCGGCCGCCCTCGCGCCGGCGCTGCGCGCGGTGCCGGCATGGAAGAACGCGCTGCTCGGCCTGCAGCTCACCGATGAGACCTTTGTCGTCGCTTCAGCCCGCGGGCAGCTGTCCGCGGCCTGGATGGCGGGCCTCAACCTCGCGGCCTGGGGCACCTGGGCCGTGGCCAACGTCGCCGGCGCCGCGCTCTCGGGCTACGCGGGCAATACGAAGGCGCTGGCCTTTGCGCTACCCAGCATGTTCGCCGGCCTCCTGGTGCTTCAGATGAAGCTTCGACCCGCCTGGAGCGCGGCCGTGATCGCGGCGGCTTCGGGTGCGGCGATTCACAAGCTGTGGCCAGGGCCGTGGGCGGTCGTGGGCGCAACCCTGCTCGGCGCCTCCCTGGGATTTGCGATCGAACGATGGAAATCCGCGCCGAGTTCCTAGGCCTGGTGCTCGCCTGCGCGCTCGTGACCGCCGTGCCGCGCGTGCTGCCGCTGGTCGCGCTGTCGCGCATGCAGCTGCCGGGCTGGCTGCTCGACTGGCTGCGCTACGTGCCGGTCGCGGTGCTCTCCGCGCTGCTGGCGATCGAGCTGCTGTCGGCGGGCGCGGCCGGCGTCCCGGCCATCGGCGCCGCCTTTGCGGTGGCCTTCATGACGCGCAGCCTGCTCGGTACCGCGGTCGCCGGTGTGGCGGTTTTCTGGGTGCTAAGTTGAACGCTTGCGCTTGTCTTTGAGCCGCTCTTCCAGCCTGAGCAGCTCCAGCTCCACCCCCACCATGTTCGGATTGACCTCGAGTGCGCGGCGAAACCAGCGCTGCGCCTCCTCGTACTGCTCCAGCGCGATATTGACCATCCCCGCGCCTGAAAGCGCGCCGAAGTGGCGCGGGTTGCGCTTGAGCACCTCCTCGCAGTCGGCGAGCGATTTGCGGTGCTCGCCGGCGAGGTAGTAAACCGTGGCCCGCTTGTTCCAGGCTTCGGCGAAGTCCGGCTTGCCGGAGATGACGCGGGAAAAGACCGCGATCGCCTCGGCGTGCCTGCCGGCCTGCATCTCTTCCACGCCGCGCGCCATGAGGGCGTCGATCTCGCGCTCTCCCGATCGGCTCCACAGCAGCCACAGCGCCTGCTCGGCGTAGCTGCGCACGAAGGCGCTTTCGTCGCGCAGGCGCTCGTGCAGCAGGGCGTCGTCGGCCGCGCCGCCGCGGTTGGCGATCCACACCACCGCCTCGGCCCGGGTCGCCGCGTCGCCGCTTGCCAATGCGGCAAGGGCCTGCTCGCGCGACCGGGGCGGCTCGGGGAATGCCGGCGCCGCGGCCGTTGTTAGCGCCAGCGCGAGGAGTAACATCCGCATCACAGGAGAGAACACATGAAATCGCCGATTCGTCCCTTCATCATAGCCCTGCTGCTCGCGCCCGCCGCGGTCCTGGCGGCCGACAGCGACCCGGCGCCTGCCGGCGACCCGGTGCGCGAGCGGGCGGCGGCCGCGACCGAGCGCCAGGACTGGCCCGCCGCGCAGGCCCTCCTCAGGGAGGCGCTGGCGAAGGCCCCGGGCAACGCGGACTACCACAATCTCTACGCCTATTCGATCCGCAAGGGCCCGAGCCCGGACATGAACCTGGTGTTCAAGCACTACAACGAGGCGCTGCGCATCGATCCGAAGCACCGCGGCGCGCATGAATACATCGGGGAAGCCTACCTCACCGTGAACAACGTGGCCAAGGCCAGGGAGCACCTCGGGCAGCTCGACAGGCTTTGCTTCCTGCCGTGCAGCGAGTACAGCGATCTGAAGAAGGCGGTCGCCGACTACGAGACGAAACTCAAGTAGACTCTCCGTCAAAGGAGGGGGACATGTCGCCATTTCTGAAGTCTTTTCTATCGGTTTTCCTGTTCATCGCGTTGCCGGCAAGCGCGGCTGACTTCGTCGCCAAGCTCGCTTCGCAGGACCCGCCCACCACCGCCAAGCACCGCGGCCTGCTGAAGGCGGCCGAGCTCGTCAAGGCGCGCACCAAGGGCGCGGTCGAGATCCAGGTGTTCCCCTCGTCGCAGCTCGGCGGCGCGCGCGAGATGGGCGAAGGGGTGCAGCTGGGCAGCCTGGAGGCGATGATCGCGCCGGCGTCCTTCCTCGGCGGCTTCAATCCCGCGGTGTCGATCTTCGATGTGCCCTACATCTTCCCCACCGACCGCGACAAATCGCGCGAGCTGCGCGAAGGCAAGCTCGGCCAGGCGGTGCTCGAGTCGTTCGCCAAGCGCGGCTTCGAGCCGGTCGCGCTGTGGTCGGGCGGGCGCAAGCAGCTCACCTCGAACAAGCCGCTCAACGACATCTCGGCCATCGCCGGCCAGCGCTTCCGCGTGATGGACTCCAAGATCCTCATCGGCCAGTTCAGCGCGCTCGGCGCCTCGGCGATCGTGCTGCCCTTCGGCGAGCTCTATACCGCGCTGCAGACCGGGGTGATCGACGCCCAGGAGAACCCGCTCGACATCATCCAGGCGATGAAATTCTTCGAGGTGCAGAAGAATCTCCTGGTGACCGATCACGGCGCCATCGTGGAGTGCATTCTCTTCAGCCCGCGCTTCATGCAGCGCCTGAGCGCCGCGCAGCGCGACGTGATCCGCGCGGCGTTTCGCGAAGTGGCCCCCGAGGTCGACCGCGGCAAGGAAGCCGATGCCCAGAAGTCGCTCGCCTTCTTCAAGACCGCGGGCCTCAACGTGCGCGTCGCCGACGAAGCGGAGCGGGCCAGGCTGCGCGCCATCGTCTACCCGTCGGGCCGCGATGCCTATCTCGCGCAGGCCGGCGCCGAGGGCAAGGCCCTGATCGCGCTGTACGAAAAGGAGCTGCAGGCCCTTAACAGGAAGTGAAGGCCGCGCCAGCCCGTCTTGCGGGCTTCTTGGGTCGGGTGGCCGACGTCCTGGGGGTCGCCGAGCGCTACGGCGCCGCGGCGATCCTCATCGTCATGACGTTCCTCTACGGCTTCAACGTCCTGGTGCGCGCGCTTGCGCCTTTCTATGCGAGCGAGTTCGCCTGGATCGACGAAGCCGCGCGCTACATGCTGGTCTGGGTGGTGTTCCTGGCCGCCGGCATCACGCTGGAGGTGGGCCGCCAGGTCTCGGTGGATGTGATCCGCGGGCGCCTGCGCGCGCGCCATGAGCGCCTCCTCTTCGCGCTCATCGACGTGGTCGGCTTCGTGTTCTGCCTCGGCGCCGCGCTCATCGCGGTCCAGCTCACCCGCTTCGTCATGAGCACCGGGCAGATGAGCCCGACGCTCGGCATCTCCACCTACGTGCTGTACGTGGCGCCGGCGTTCGGCTTCGCCTCCATGGCCTTTCGCTTCCTGCTGCGCCTGCTGTCGGTGCGCGACGCGCGCCGGCAGCCCTCCACCGCGGCCTGGCTGGGCGGCGGCGCGGCGTGATCTGGATCATCATCGCCCTGGCGGTGCTGATGCTCGTGCTGGGCTTCGAGCTCTTCCTGGTGCTGGGCGTGCCGGTGTACCTGGTGAAGGCGGCGTATTACGGATCGGCGCCCGATGAGATCCTGGTGCAGAAGATGGTCGGCGGCATCAACCACAGCATCCTGCTCGCCATTCCGTTTTTCGTCTTCGCCGGCGAGCTGATGGCCGGCGGGCGCATTGCGCGGCTGCTTTCGCGCGCCGCCGAGGCGGGATTCCGCGGCGTGCGCGGGGGCGCCGGGCATGCCGCGGTCGTCTCGTCCATGGCCTTCGGCTCGGTGTCGGGCTCGGCGCCGGCCACGGTCGCGGCCCTTGGCCGGCTGATGTATCCGCGCCTGCGCGCCACGGGCTTCAGCGAGAGCTTCAGCCTCGGGCTGGTGATCTCCAGCGCCGAAACCGCGCTGCTCATACCGCCCAGCATCTCGCTCATCATCTACGGCTGGCTCACCGAAACCTCGATCAGCCGCCTGTTCGCCGCCGGCCTGGCGGTCGGCGTCGTCCTGGGCCTCGCGTTCCACGCCCTGGTCGCCTACGAGGTATGGCGACGCGGCATGGGCAGCCCGGCCGAGCGGCGCGACGCGGCAACCGAGGCCCTGCGCGGCACCGCCTGGGCGCTGGGCATGCCGGCCATCATCCTGGGAGGCATCTACTCGGGAGTATTCACCGCCACGGAAGCCGCGGCGGTCAGCGTGCTGTACGCGCTGTTCGTCGAGGCCGCGGTGTTTCGCACGCTGGGCTTGCGCGGCTTTTTCCAGGTCGCGCAACGCAGCGCGGTGCTGACCACCGTGATCTTCATGCTGATCGCGGTGGGCAGCGCGCTGTCGTACTTCATCACCGTGGCGCACGTACCCCAGGCCGTGCTCGCCTTCATGAAAGCCATCGACGCCGGGCCGCTCGCCTTCCTGCTGATCGTGAACGTCGTGTTCCTGATCGCCGGCATGTTCATCGATCCGGGCGCGGCCATGCTCGTGCTCGTGCCGGCGCTGTTCCCGGTCGCGCGGTCCTTCGGCATAGATCCGGTGCACTTCGGCGTGGTCATCGGCGTCACCGTGTGCATCGCGATGATCACGCCCCCGTTCGGCCTGGACATCTTCGTTGCCGCCTCCACGCTCAACAAGAAGGTGCTCGACATCACGCGCGGGGTCTGGCCGTTCATCGCCGTGAACCTCGTCGTGCTGGCGATCGTCACCTGCGTGCCCGGCGTGGCCACCTTCCTGCCGAACCTCCTCATGGGCGATAGTAAAATTCACCCATGAACAGGATCGAGCTGGTTACGCGCTTTCTCGCTTCACCGCGCGTCGAGTTCCTCGCGGAGGACGCGTTCTTCCAGGCGCTCGCCCGCACCTCCGGGCGCGAGGCGGTGCTCAAGCACTTCACCGGGAACGAGGTGTACCGCAAGGCGACCTGGTCGCATCCCGAAGCCGATGGTGAAAGGATCAAGGCCACCGGCGGCGGGCTGATCCTGCTGTTCGAGTTTGCCGGCGAGCGCATCGCCGCCATCCGGCAGCAGCCGCTGTTCGGCGCGGCGCCGCCCACGCCGGCGACGCCGGTCAGGCTGACCGAGGAGCTAAAGAAGCTGGTGGACAACGCGCTTGCCACCCGCCATCCCATGATGGTCGCCTATGTCGATGCGCTCGGCCAGCCGATCCTGTCATTCCGCGGCTCCACGCAGTCCTACAGCGACGACCAGCTCGCCATCTGGGTACGCAACTCCGACGGCAACTTTCTCAACGCGATCGCGAAAAACCCGAAGGTGGCGCTGATGTACCGCGACGAGGACAGCAAGGCCACCTATCAGTTCCAGGGCCGCGCGCGCGTCTCGACCGACGAGGCGGTGCGCCAGCGCGTCTACGCAAAGATGGCCGAGGCCGAGCGCAACCACGATCCGGCGCGCGCCGGGATGGCGCTGCTCATCGATCTTGACCGGGTGGAAGGCTGGGCCGGCATGTCGCCGAACGGGCCGGTGAACAAGGTTCGCATGTTGCGCGAAGCAGGCAGGTAGGAGGACCCATGGCGGTGGTCGGACTGGATCACTACGCGCTGCTCAGCTCCGACCCGGAGCGCACCACGCGCTTCTACGAGGAGATCGTCGGCCTGAAAGCCGGCGCGCGGCCCAAGCTGAGCTTTCCGGGCGTCTGGCTCTACGCCGGCGGGGTGCCCATCGTGCACATCATCTTCGGCAAGGAGATCCCCACGCGGGAGACCGGGGCGGTGGACCATCTCGCATTCATCGCCAAGGGCAGC
Organism: uncultured Enterobacteriaceae bacterium; assembly: GCA_964546195.1. Lineage (GTDB taxonomy): Bacteria > Pseudomonadota > Gammaproteobacteria > Burkholderiales > SG8-39 > SCGC-AG-212-J23. Next base: position 8,203 of record CAZJJC010000084.1, read on the forward strand.
GTGCAAGAGATGCACGAGCGCCTCAGGCAGCACCACATCGAGTTCACCAGCCGGGTGATCGAGCGCACCGGCGTGACCCAGGTGTTCTTCCGCGACCCCGACAACGTCGGCGTCGAGCTGAACTTCGCGCCGTCTTGAAAGCCGCCCCGGCCATCCCCGATTCCCTGCGCCGGCAGATGGCCGAGCTCGGGCGCAAATGGGGCGAGGACATCCCCGGCCACGTGCGGGCGATGATGCAGAGCTTTTCCGCGCTGCTCGCCGATTCGCCCAAGGAGGGCGTGGAAGTCAGCCGCGACCTTGCGTACGGCAGCCACCCGCGCCAGCAGCTCGATGTGTTTCGCGGCGCCCGCGGCGGCTTGCTGCCGGTCGTGATCTTCGTGCACGGCGGGGCGTTCGTCGACGGGCACCGTAACCGCACGCCCGAGGTGTACAGCAACGTCCTCTACTACTTCGCGCGCAACGGCCTGGTCGGCGTCAACATGGAATATCGCCTCGCGCCGGAGCACCGCTATCCGAGCGGCTCGCAGGACGTCGCGCTCGCGGTGCAATGGGTGCGCAAGAACATCGCGCAGCACGGCGGCGACGCGCAGCGCGTTTTCCTCATCGGCCATTCGGCCGGCGCGGCGCACGCCGGCTCCTACGCCTATGACCGGCGGCTGCAGCCGCCCTCGGGCCCCGGCATCGCCGGGCTGGTGGTGCTGAGCGGGCGGGTACGCGCCGAGACGCTGGCGGAAAATCCGAACGCGCGCAAGGTGGAGGCGTACTACGGCGCCGATCCCGCGGTGCATGCCGACTGTTCTGCGGTGAGCCATGTCTCGGCGGACAGCGTGCCGACGATGATCGGCATAGGCGAATACGAAAATCCACTGCTCGACTTGCACTGCGCGGAGCTCTGCCATCGGCTGGCCGCGGCAAAGCGCCGCGCGCCGCGCTTCGTATGGCTCGCCGGCCATAACCATAGCTCGGTGATCGCGCACTTCAACACCGCCGAAGAGCGCCTGGGGCGCGAGATCCTGGAGTTCATTCGACTGGGGCGCTGAGCCCACCAACAGGAGGAGGCACGACATGGCGATTTTTCGGAAGCGGCGGACCACCCTGGCCGCGCTCGCCGCAGCGGCGGCGATGCTGGCGCTGCCCGCGGCGGCGCAGCAGGGCGCGATCCGCATGGTGCTCGGCTATCCGGCGGGCGCGACCAGCGACATCCTTTCGCGCCTGGTGGCCGAGCACATGCGCCAGTCGCTCGGCCAGCCGGTGATCGTGGAGAACAAGGCGGGCGCCGGCGGGCGCATCGCCAACGAGGTGGTCAAGTCCGCGGCGCCCGACGGCGCCACGCTGCTCATGACGCCGGTGGCCACCATGGCCATCTTCCCGCATTCGTTCGCCGGCAGCCTGCGCTACGACCCGCTGCGCGACTTTGCGCCGGTGACGCACCTGTCGAACTTCCATCTCGGCCTGGGAGTCGCGGCCGGCGTGCCGGCGCGCTCGCTCGCCGAATACGTGGCGCTGGTGAAGCAGGATCCCAAGGCCGGCTACTACGCCTCGGCCGCCGCCGGCAGCCTGCCGCACTTCCTGGGGGTGATGTTCGCGCGCACCGCCGGCATCGAGCTCACCCACGTGCCTTACAAGGGCACGGCGCATGCGATGCAGGCGATCGCCGGCGGCGAGGTCTCGGCGATCTCGACGGTGGCCGCCGACATCGGCACCCTGGTGAAGGGCGGCAAGGCGCGCCTGCTCGCCACCTCCGGCCCGCAGCGCTCGAGCGCGTTTCCCGACGTGCCGACGTTCCGCGAGTCGGGCTACGACATGGAGGCGGTGCCCTGGTACGCGCTGTTCGCGCCCGCCGGCACGCCGCAGGCCCAGGTCGAGCGCCTCGCGCGCGCCGCGATCGCCGCGGTGCGCGATCCCGCCACCCGGCAGAAGCTGCAGCAGATGGGCCTGGAGCCCACCGGGCTCGGGCCGGCCGAGCTCGGCGCGATCCTGAAGGCCGACTACGACAAATGGGGCCCGGTGATCCGCGCCTCCGGCTTCAAGCCGGGCCAGTAGCGCGGTGCGACCGAGCTTCGTTTTCATCATGGCCGACGACCTCGGCTATGCGGATCTCGGCTGCTACGGCGGCAGGGCGCCCTGCTCGCCGCACCTGGACCGCATGGCGGCCGACGGGCTGCGCTTCACCGACGGCTATGCGAACTCGGCGGTCTGCTCGCCGACGCGCTTCGCGCTCGCCACCGGCCGCTGGCAGTACCGGCTGCGCGGCGGCGGCGAGGAGCCGATCAGCAGCAAGTTCGCGCGTGCCAATCCCGTGCTCGGGCTGCCGCCGGGCCACCCGAGCCTCGCTTCGCTGCTGCGCGACGCCGGCTACGCGACGGCGCTCGTGGGCAAGTGGCACCTGGGCTTCGAGCCGCATTGCGGCCCGCTGAAAAGCGGCTATACCGAGTTCTTCGGCCCGATGAGCGGCGGCGTGGACTACTTCACCCACTGCGATTCCGGCGGCAAGCACGATCTATTCGAAGGCGAGCAGGAAGTGCACCGGCAGGGATATCTCACGGACCTGCTTTCCGACAGGGCCGTCGAGTTCGTGGGCAGGAAAAAAGGCGAGCCCCATCTGCTCTCGCTGCACTACACCGCGCCGCACTGGCCCTGGGAGGCGCGCGAGGACGAGCAGGAAGCGAAGGCAATCCGCAGCATCAGCCACCTCGACGGCGGCTCGGTCGAAACCTACCTCACCATGGTGCGCCAGATGGACGAGGGCATCGGCCGCGTGCTTTCCGCCATCGACGACAACACGCTCGTGGTGTTCACCAGCGACAACGGCGGCGAGCGCTTCTCCGACACTTGGCCGCTCACCGGCGGCAAGATGGACCTGCTCGAAGGCGGCATCCGCGTGCCCTACATCGCCCGCTGGCCCGGGCGCATCCCCGCCGGCAAGAGCACCTCGCAGCTCGCCATCACCATGGACTGGGTGCCGACTTTTCTGGAGGCGGCGGGCGTTTCGCCACACCCGGACTATCCGCCGGACGGGATGAGCCTGCTGCCGGTATTCAGCGGCACGAGGTTCAAGCGCGATCTTTTCTGGCGCATGAAATTCCGGCAGCAGAAGGCCGCCCGCAGCGGACGATGGAAATACCTGTCCCTCGAGGGCCACGAGTTCCTCTACGACCTGTCGCGCGACGCGCGCGAGCGCGCCAACCGCGCGCAGCGCGAGCCGCAGCGCTTCGCCGAAATGAAGGCGCGTTACGAGGCGTGGGAGAAGACCGTGCCGCCGATTCCGCCGGATGCGCTTGTCTCGCTCATCGGCGGGCCGGCGGAGCTAGCGAAGCCGTCTTAATACCTTCTCGTAGTAGCCGCTTTCGATGCGCGTCTTGAGCAGCGCCAGCTTGCGCGCCGCCCTGTATTCTAGCGGCATGAGCCTGCGCGCCTATCGCATCACGCCCACGGACAGCACCACCTTCCATCCGCGCCTCATCGGCACGCGCGGCGCGGTGGCATCGAATTCCTATCTCTCGGCCAACGCGGGCGCCGACATCCTCACGGCGGGCGGCAACGCGATCGACGCCGCGGTGGCGATGACGCTGGTCGAAGGCCTGGTGAACCCGCAGATGAACACCCTCGGCGGCGAGTGCCCGATCCTCGTGCGCCCGGCCGGCGAGGCGCGCGTCATAGCGCTGAACGGCAACATGGCCGCGCCGGGCGCGGCGACGCCGGAAGCCTTTACCAGGCGGGGGCTCGACGATGTGCCGGACGAGGACGTGCTCGCGGCAGGCGTGCCGGCCACTTTCTCGGCGCTCCTCACCGCGCTCGGGCGCTGGGGCACGATGAGCCTGCGCGACGTGTCGTCGGCGGCGCGCGAGCTGGCGGCGAAAGGCTTCGCGGTATCGGCCGGCCTGCGGCAGCAGCACAAGTTCGGTCTCCTCGCGCTGCAGGAGAAATTCCGCGCGAAATGGCCGGCCAGCGCCAGGCTCTATCTGCCCCACGGAAAGGTTCCGGAGGTGGGCGAGCTCCTGAAAAACGATGCCCTCGCGCGCACGCTGGACTTCCTCGCCAACGCCAAGGATCCGCACGCGGCGTTCTATCGCGGCGATGTCGCCGGCGAGATCGCGAAGTTCGTCAGGGAACGCGATGGGCTGCTCGCGCGCGGGGATTTGGAGGCGTTCGAAACCCGCCTCGAGGCGCCGGTGTCGCTGCGCTTCGGCGAGACCGAGCTTTTCAAGTGCGGCTTCTGGAGCCAGGGCCCGGCGGAGCTGCAGACCCTGGCGCTCATGTGGCCGCGGCTGAAAGGCATGCAGCCGGGCAGCGCCGACTACTGCCATCTTCTCATCGAGGCGATGAAGCTCGCCTTCGCCGACCGCGAGCAGTACTACGGCGACCCGGAGAAGGCTTCGATCCCGGCAGAGGTATTGCTTTCAGAGGCGTATGCGAGGCAAAGGGCCGGGCTGATCGACATGCGCAAATCGAGCCGCGAGCTGCGCCCCGGCGATGCGCGGCGCAACGCCGCCTTGCTGCCCGCCGAGGAGCGCTTCACGCCCAAGGACTGGGGTGCGGGCACGGTGCACGTCGACGCGATCGACGCGAAAGGCAACATGGCCTCGTTCACGCCCAGCGGCGCGTGGATCAAGTCCTCCGAGGTGATCGGGCCGCTGGGCTTCCCGCTGTCCTCGCGCATGATGACCTTCTATCTCGCGCCGGCGCACCACCCGACTGTCGTCGCGCCCGGCAAGCGGCCGCGCACCACGCTCACGCCCTCGCTCGCCTTCAAGGGCGCAAGACCGTGGATGACCTTCGGCACCATGGGCGGCGACAACCAGGGCCAGTGGCTGCTGCAGTTCTTCCTCTACCGCGCGGCTTTCGGCATGACGCTGCAGGAGGCGATCGAGGCGCCGCGCCTGTCGACCGAGCACTTCCCCGGCTTCTTCTCGCCCCACCAGGGCGAGCCCAACCGCGTGCGCGTCGAGCCGCGCTTCGGCGCGAAGGTCATCGACGAGCTGCGCCGCCGCGGCCACGACGTCGACCTCGCGCCCGACTGGAGCGAAGGCTTCGTCTCCGGCGCGCAGCTCGACGAGGCCAGCGGCGCGCTCGAGGCCGGCTGCGACCCGCGCGGCTCGAAGTCCGAGTGCTTCCCCGCCTTCGCCCTGGCCTGGTAGATCAGGGACAGATTGCCTTTCTGACGCTGTCGTCCGACGAGGCGCTGGTGCGTTATCCCCATGGGAGGAAGAGTCATTGGAGGAGGAAGAACGCCGAATCGTTGACGAACCGCTCGAGCCGTTGATTTTCTCGGCTCGAGGTCAACGCGTAATCCTGGATGCCGATCTGGCTCGCCTGTACGGCGTCACCACCAAGGCTCTCAATCAGGCTGTCGATCGCAATGTCGACCGCTTCCCGAGTGACTTTGCATTCCGTTTGACCGCGGACGAAGCGGCGAACTTGAAGTCACAATTTGTGACTTCAAGTTTGAATAGCATTGGAGATCAATCATTTACGAGGAACCGGTCACAGATTGTGACCGGTTCTCACGGCGGAGCACGCAAACCGAAGCGGGTCTTCACGGAGCACGACAGCGCAGGATCGGCTTCTAGCGCCGCTTCCTGGCTTTCGCTTTCCGCTTGGGCTTTTTGGATTTAGGGCTCTGACCCCGATTTTGGAGCTTCTTGCGCGCGAGCGCGGCGCCGGCGGCGAGGGCCTTGAGCTTGGCGAGCGCGATGTCGCGGTCCATCGGCGCCATGCCGCAGTTGGTGCACGGGAAGAGATGCTCGCGGGGGACGAATTGCAGCGCGCGCTCGATGGTCTTCGCCACGAGCTCCGGGCTTTCCACGGTGTCGCTGGCGACGTCGATCACGCCGACCAGCACGTCCTTGCCTTTCAGCAGGCGCAGCAGCTCGACGGGCACCCGCGAGTTGATGCATTCGAGCGACACCTGGTCGATCGTGCTCTTGGCGAGCGCCGGGAAGATCGCCTCGTACTGGCGCCATTCGCCGCCGAGGGACTTCTTCCAGTCGATGTTGGCCTGGATGCCGTAGCCGTAGCAGATGTGGACCACGGTGGTGCACTTCAGTCCCTGCGCGGCGCGCTCGAGGGCCCTGATGCCCCAGCGCTTGACCTCGTCCATGTAGACGTTGAAGGCCGGCTCGTCGAACTGGATCACGTCCACGCCGTCCTTCTCGAGGGCGCGCGCTTCCTGGTTCAGCAGCTCGGCGAACGCCATGGCGAGTGTCACCTTGTCGCCGTAATGCTCGTCGGCGAGGGTGTCGACGATGGTCATGGGGCCGG
>CAZJJC010000085.1:0-14725 GCA_964546195.1 uncultured Enterobacteriaceae bacterium
CGCCGGGAGACGTGCCGCGAAAACTCTCGGTGGAGGCCGCGAAGCGGCAAAACCTGCCGAAGGTCGAGCTGGACGAAGAGAGCTGCCGCTGGGTGCACAGCGAGGACGCCATGGCGACCGACAAGCTCGCCGAGGGCATCCGGCGCTTCGACGCCGATGCGCGCAAGCTCGAGAGGGTGATTGCTTCGCTCGCTGCGGCAACCGTCTGATCGGGTTCCAATTCGGGGTCAGGGTCGTAATTCCATAGCGCTAACGCGCGAAGAGAATTACGACCCTGACCCCGAACTTCTCAGAAGCGCGGCGCGAGCGCGCGGGCTTTCTCCAGGTCGAGCGTGGCGCGCCCGAGCTCGTCGAGCGCCCGCCGGCGCGCCTGCAGGCGCAACCCGTCTTCCAGGGTAAGCGAGCCTTCGACGTAGGGGCTGAGGCGCTTTTGCGCCTCGGGCAGCGATTCGAGCAGCGCGGCAAGCGCATTGAGCGAGCTCTCGAGATCGAAGTGATCGCGCTCCAGCTGCTGCTTGAGCTGCGAGGCGGTGCTGATCCAGGGCGTGCCGCGCCGGCCGGCGTGGTTCATGTGCGCGGCGAGCGCGGCGCGGCTGGCGGCGAACTTCTGCGCGTTGCGCGCCGCGTCGGCGCGCTTCTTGGCGATCTCGCGCGCGCCGATGAGGTAGTGCTCCGCCGCATCGGCCATGTAGACGTTGCTCCAGCCGCGCGCCACGGGCAGGTTGCGCTCGATCTTCGCCGCCGCGTCGGCCGAGGGCGTCTTCAGCACGGTGCGCAGCTGCGCGGTCGTTTCGGCGACCACGCGGACGACCGCGCGCTCGTCGGCGCGCTTCTTGGCGAACTGGACCACGCCGTAGCCGGCGCCGCCGGCGATGATGAGACCGAGGGCGGCAGCGGCCAGGGTCGCGGTCCTTGGAGTAGCCATGCCGCCAGAATAGCGCGGCCGTGGCGACTCCCAGGAGGGGATAATTCTCGCATGCACGCGCTGACCCTCGCGCTTCTGGCCGCCGCGCTGGGCCTCTATGCCTGGGGCGTGCGCAGGCTTTGGCGCAAGGCCGGAACCGGCCGCGGCATCCGTTACCCGCACCTCGCCTGCTTTTTGCTCGGCTGGCTGGTGGTGGCCGGCGCGCTGCTTTCGGAGCTGCACCACTATGCCGAGCGGCTGCTGTGGGCGCACATGGTGCAGCACGAGCTCCTGATGGTCGTCGCCGCGCCGCTGCTCGCGCTGGGCAAGCCGGTGGAGGCCTGGCGCTGGGTCTTTCCGCTCAGGATTCCGAAGCTCCTCTGCGATCCCGCCTTCGCCTGGGGCTTGCACGCCCTGGGCATCTGGCTGTGGCATGTGCCGCCGCTCTTCGAGGCCGCGGTGCGCAACCCCTGGCTGCACCTCGCGCAGCACGCGAGCTTCTTCGTGCCGGCGGCGATCTTCTGGTGGGCCGTGCTCGCGCCGGGGTCCCGGCAGCTCGCCGCGCTCGTCGCGCTGTTCACCACGATGCTGCATACCGGCGCCCTGGGCGCGCTCATGACCTTCTCGCCCTCGTCCTGGTACGCCGGCTACGCGCTCGAGGACCAGCAGCTCGCCGGCCTCGTGATGTGGGTGCCGGCCGGCGTGGCCTATCCGGTGGCCGCGCTCTTCGTCATCTCCCGCTGGCTGCGGCGAAGCACCGCCTGATGTTCCCGGATTTCCTCGAGCGCTTCGTTCTCGTGCAGCGCGGCGCGCCGCTTCGCTACGGCGTGGCCGCGGCGCTCGGGCTGGGATCGCTGCTTCTCGCGCACCTGCTCAACGTGGTGGAGAACACCCAGATTTCGGCGCTCGCGGTCGCCTCGGTGGTGCTGAGCGCCCTCTACGGCGGCCTGCGTCCCGCGCTGCTCAACGCCGCCATTACGGCGATCGGCATCGATTACTTCTATTCCGCGCCGCTCGCGAGCGTGTTCCACTCGTGGAGCAGCATCTTGCGCGTGCTCACCTATGCCGCCATCGGCGCCCTGATCGCCGCCGTGGTCGCTTCGCTGCGCGACGCGCACCGCCGCCTGCACCGGCAATACGAGGAAGCCGAGCGCGCCAAGCGGGCGCGCGAGAACATGCTGGCGATCGTGTCCCATGACCTGCGCTCGCCGCTCTCGGCCGTCCTGATGGGCATCGCGTACGTGAAGCACGCGGCGAGCGATGGCAAGACCCTGCAGAGCGTGGCGCGCGCGCTGGATGCCATGCACCGCTCGGCCGACAGCATGACGCGGCTGGTCGACGACCTGCTCGACGCCGCGAAGATCGAGTCGGGCCGGTTCAGCATCGAGCCGGCCCGCCAGCGCCTGTTGCCGATTCTCGAGGACGCGGTTGAAGCCGGCCGGCTGGCCGCCGATGCCAAGCGCATGCGCCTGGACCTCGAGGTGCCCGATGGCGAGCCCATCGTGCGCTGCGACCGGCAGCGCCTGACGCAGGTGCTCTCCAACCTCATCGGCAACGCGGTCAAATTCTCCCCGGAAGGGGCGCCGGTCGAGCTGCGCCTTCGCGCGGAAGGCGAATGGCTCAGGATCGAGGTCAGGGACTGGGGGCCGGGGATCGCGCAAGAGCAGCTGCCGCATGTCTTCACGCGCTATTGGCAGGCGACCGACACCGCCCAACTCGGCACCGGCCTGGGACTGTTCATCGCGAAGGCCATCGTCGAGTCCCACGGCGGGCGCATCAGCGTCGAGTCGCAGCCGGGGCGGGGCAGCACGTTCAGCATCCACCTGCAAAAGGCCATCGACTAGCTATCCCCGTTTGCACGACAGCGGCATGTCCCCTGCATGGGTGTGCGCGATGCACAACCGCAGGAAGATCCGGTCGGGCCTCAAAGTCCTGCACCTTCACCAGGTCGGCAGCTACGAATTCCGCCGCGTTTCCGAGCTGGTCTACGTCCGGGACCGGCCCAAGGCCGTCCTGGGCTGGATCGACGTCGGCGGCATGCGCACCCCCATCTACCTGTGCGAGCTCGATCCGAAGAAGCTGCACAAGGCCGCCGCGACGCCGAACACCTTCTACTACGACGGCGTGACGGTCGATCCGCGCTACGAGGTGCTCGGCCCGGCCGCGGACCGGGCGCCGCCGCGCTCGGGCGGCTGAAACCGTTCAGCCTCATGACAGTTTCGCCCGCCAATCGGCTGATGCCCCCCTGTCGAAGCGTAATCCGCGGCATGTCACTATTTCGTCGCTGCGTGCGGTATCGCCCATGGACCCCCTGGTCCCCATCCATCGCTCCGCTTGTTGCGACATCGGGGAGGCGCCGCGCTTCCTGCATTGCGCGATCGGGCCCGGGCAGCCGCACGAGATCCAGGCGTGCTATCGCACGCTGGCCAACGAGTGCCTGCTGCGCAAAGGCAAGTCGCTGCTCATCGTCGGCGCCGGCGGCAGCGACAGCTTCGTGCACCTCGCCGGGCGCGACTCGCTGCGCTCCCTCGCGCTCGCCGGCGTGCCGCCGGGATTCCGGCTCGCGCTGGTCGCCGCGAGCGCCGACATGATCGCGATCTACGACGCGGCCATCATCGAGGCCGCGCGCCGCGGCATCGAGGCGAGGCGCTTCCGCGACGAGGAGCATGCCGCCGTCTGGCTGGCGGCACCCTAGCCCATGGAGCACAAGCCCCGCTGGGCCGAGATGTGCGCGCGCATCCTGCAGCAGTGCGAGGCGGTGCGCGGCGGCCGCGAAAACCTCGCCGCGTTTCTCGGCGTGCATCCCCAGCAGCTCGCGCTGTGGACTGCCGCGAAAAGCGGCCCGCCGCGCGCGGTGTTCGAGAAGGCGATGGAAGTGATCCTCGCCGAGCACGATCGCCGCGCGCTCGCCGAGCAGCCCGGCAAGACGCCGCGGCGGCGCCGGCATGAGCGGCAAAACGAGGAATAAGGCTACCTGCGTTCCAGCAGCGCGGCGAGCTGGTCCACGGGCACCGGCCTGCTGATGAGGTAGCCCTGCATCTCGTCGCAGCGCAGCAGGCGCAGGGTCTTCGCCTGTTCCTCGGTCTCCACCCCCTCGGCGACGACCCTCAGGCGCAAGGAATGCGCGAGCGAGATGATGGTCGACACGAGCGTCATCGCGTTCGCATCGTCGTGCATGGCCACGATGAACGACCGGTCGATCTTCAGCGTCTGGACCGGCAGCTTGGCGAGGTAGGCGAGCGAGGAATACCCGGTCCCGAAGTCGTCGATGGCAAGCTCGAGGCCCAGGCCGCGCACCGCCTGCAGCTTCTCGATATTGGCCTGGATGTCGTCCATCAACAGGCTTTCGGTGATCTCCAGATCGATGCCGGCGGGTGCCGCGCCGTCGACGATCGCGTCTTGTACCAGCCGCACGAAGTTGCGCTGGCGCAGCTGGATCGCCGATACGTTGACTGCGACGCGCGGCGCCTTCAGCCCCCGGGTCGTCCAGCTCAGATGGTCCAGGGCCGCGCGCCGCAGCGCCCAGGAGCCCACCTGCAGGATGAGGCCGGTCTCTTCCAGCAGCCGGATGAACTGCAACGGCGGCACCAGGCCCAGCTCCGGGCTCTGCCAGCGCAGCAGCGCCTCCAGCCCGGTGATGCTGCGGGTCTCCAGATCCACCTTCGGCTGGTAGTGCAGGACGAACTGCTCTTTCTCGATCGCCAGGCGCAGCTTGTTCTCCAGGGCGAGCTTCTCCGACACCCGCTCGGACATGCGCTCCTCGTAGAAAAGGTAGGGCTCGCCGGCCTGCTTGGTCTTCTTCAAAGCGGCTTCCGCGTTGCGGAACAGCGTCTCCGCGTCGGAACCGTCGTCCGGGTACAGCGCGATGCCGAGCCTGCCGGAGATCCTGAGCTCGGTATCGCCCGTGCGGTAGGGCATGCCGAAAAAGTCCTTCAGGCGGCCCTCGAGGCCGCGCGCAAGCTCCTCTTCGCTCTGCACCTCCGGTACCACGATGGCGAACTGGTCGGCGCCGATCCTCCCGACGCGCACGTGCGGGATCGACGCGGTAAGGCGCTCGGCGATGCTCTTGAGCAGGCCGTCGCCCGCGCGCCGGCCGAGGGTATCGTTGATCGTCTTGAAGCGCTCGATGTCGACGATCGCCAGGGCGAGCTTCTGCCGGCTTTCCGACGCGGCCTCGAGGTGCTGCGCCAGGCGCTCGTGGAACAGGCTGCGGTTCGCGAGCGCGGTAAGCGGGTCGTAATAGGCGAGATATTCGGCTTTCTCGCTCTTGTCGAGGTAATCCATGGCGAAGGAGACGTCGCCGGCGAGCTCCAGGAGCAGCCGCATTTCCTCGTCGTCGAAAAAGCCGGCGTCGGCTGCGTACAGGGCGAATACGCCGGCGGCGCGGCCGTTCAGGGTGAGCGGTATGACCGCGAGCGAATGGATGCCGCGCGCCGCGCACTGCTGCTTCATCAGGCCGCGGGAATCGCGCGCAATGTCGAGCGACACGGCGGGCTTGCCATCCTGCATGACGCGGCCCACGAAACCGAAGGCGCGATCGGCCTCCAGCAGCGACAGCGGCGCCGACTTGAAGAAATCGCCCACCTCGCCCGCAGACGCCACGGGCGCCACCTCGGTGAAGCTGGCGTTGGCCAAACCCAGCCAGGCCATGCGGAACCCTCCCTGCTTGACCGCGATATCGCAGGCTTCCTTGAACAGCTCGGCGCGGTTGCGCACCCTGACGATGAGCGAATTGATGCCGCTCAGCACGGCGTGCACGCGGTTGAGCCGCCTGATCTTTTCCTCGGCGCTCCTGTGCGCCGTCACGTCCTGCAGCGTGTTGAACCAGCGCATGCGGCCCTCGCGGTCGGCCTGCCCGGGGATGGGCTCCATGACCTGGCGCACATGGATCCACGTGCCGTCGCTGCGCAGCAGCCGGTATTCCACCTCGGCGCGCGTGCCGCGGGCGCGCGCGCCGAGCGCGGTCTCGCGGAACAGCGTCCGGTCGCGGGGGTGCACCAGATCCAGCCAGCGCCGCGTGCTGGTGACGATCTGCCTGTCCTCCAGCCCGATAAGCGCAGGCAGGCTTTCGGACCAGCTCTCGAACGACCCGTCGGGCTTCGTGATGACGTGCGCGAGGCCCGCCATGAGCTGCGCGCGCCGCAAGCCGGCGGCCTGCTCCTTCAGCGCGCTGAGCGAGATCGCCGGGCCCGGGGAGGTCGGCCTGGTGACGCCGATTGCGGCGTCGGCCGCCGGTTCACTGCGTGTTTTTCTTCCGGCCATGCGGGCAGTTTATCGTCTGGCCGCGGCTTCTCCTAACGCCATCGCAGGCCAAGGCGGGCATCGTTCACGCTCCGCAAGTGCTTGCGTTAGACTAGCCATGGGGACATGACTACAACAAACCACAATACGGGAAAAACCCGAGTGTCGAAGATCTGATGCGGCTTGGCCTGGGAGCCAAGTTCACGCTGACCGTGCTGGTGATCCTCGCCGGCACCATGGCGGCAAACACGTTCTACTCTCTCCACCGCTCGACCCGGCTCCAGGAGCAGCAGCTGATCGAGCGCGGCCGCGCGCTCGGGCGCCTGATTTCGCTCATCAGCCCCGAGGCGATACTCGGATTCGATTTCCTGCTGCTCAACGACTACACGCGCGAGGTGTCCTCGCAGCCGGACGTCGTTTACGGCGTGATCGTGAACGCGAAGGACGAGGCCATAAGCTCCTATATCGACGGGTCCTATCCGCTGATCAGGAAGCGCCTGGCAGGGTCGTCCGACATCGTCAAGATGCTGCAGACCCTGGGCGACCAGGACGAATTGATAAATCTGCAGTTCCCGATCACCCACAACAAGGTGCTGCTGGGCCGCTTCCTGGTGGGCATAAGCCGTCAATCGCTGCAGGACCAGTTTCGCCAGCAATTGATGATCCAGATACTGGTGGTCACCGCCATCGTGCTGTTTCTGAGCGCCGCCATCCACGCCGTGTTCCGGTTCAACGTCCTGTTCCCGATCCGCAAGCTGATCGCGGCTTCCCGGGAAGTCGGCCGCGGCCAGTACACCGCCGTCGAGGTGAAGTCCGCGGACGAGCTGGGAACGCTCGCGCAGGCCTTCAATGCCATGGCCGCGGAAGTGAAGGCCGAGCAGGCGAAGCTGCACCGCCAGGCGAACTTCGACGCCTTGACCGGCCTTCCCAACCGGATGATGGCTTTCGACCGGATCAACATGGAGGTAAACCGGGCGCGGCGCTCGCGCCAGCGGTTCGCGGTATTTTTTATCGATCTGGACGATTTCAAGAACGTGAACGACTCGCTGGGGCACGCGGTCGGCGACCAGCTGCTGGTCGGGATCGGGGTCCGCGTGCAGGCGGCCCTGCGTGAGGCCGACACCGTCGCCCGGCTCGGCGGAGACGAATTCCTGGTGCTGGCGCCCGATGTAGGGGACGAAGTGCAGGTGGAAAAGCTGGCGGAACGCCTGATGCGCGCAGTGTCCGAGCCGCAGGACTTGAACGGGCGCAAAGTGGTGGCGCACTGCAGCATCGGCATCGCGCTTTATCCGGATAACGGAGACAGCGTGGAGACGCTGATGGCCAACGCCGACAACGCCATGTACCAGGCCAAGGCCACGGGGCATGGCTCGGCCATTTTCTTCACCGAGGAAATGAACACCCGGCTGCGCGAGCGCATGCAGATGGAGCAGGACCTGAACCTCGCGCTCGAGCTGGGCCAGCTCTCGCTGCACTTCCAGCCGATCTTCGACGCCACCGGCCAGCGCCATTGCGGCGCCGAAGTGCTGCTGCGCTGGCAGCATCCCGAGCGGGGCGCCATCAGCCCGATGGAGTTCATTCCGCTGGCGGAGGCCGCCGGTCAGATCGTGGCCATCGGCGACTGGGTCATGGAGCAGGCCTGCCGCTGCTGGTCCGCGTGGCACGGCGCCGGCATCAATCCGGGATTCCTGGCCATCAACATATCCCGCACGCAGTTCAGGAAGCGCTTCTCCAGGCGGCTCGGCGAGCTGATGGCGACCTACGGCATCCCGGCCCAGGCGCTCGAGCTCGAGATCACCGAGAGCGTGCTGCTGGACGACCACCAGCAGGTCGCCGAGGAGCTGGCGAGCTTGCGCGCCATCGGGGTGAGGCTGTCGCTGGACGATTTCGGCACCGGCTATTCCTCGCTGAGCTACCTGAAACGCTTCCGCTTCGATCTTCTGAAGATCGACCGCAGCTTTGTCGCCGGCCTGCCCGGCAACCCGGACGACGTTTCGCTGGCGAGAGCCATCCTGGCGATGGCCAAGGGACTGGACCTCAAGGTCGTCGCCGAGGGCGTGGAGACCGCCGAGCAGCTCAGCTTCGTCGCCGGCCACGGCTGCGACTTCGTTCAGGGTTACTTCTTTGCCCGGCCGATGGACGAAGAGGCCTATCACCGCTATCTGAAAGGCCGTGAAGCCAGCGGCGGCAGATTCTACGAGGCGGACCAATACCAGCCTGGGTTGACGTTAAAAAAAAAGGGGATGTAAATGGAACTCCAAACGATCAAAAATGAGAACAGCCTGCGACGAGGCATCGCGTGCCTGCTTTGCCTGATTGCGGCGGCCGCGCTCGCGCCTGTCGTCCAGGCGGCGGACGAGCCTCTGGTTCTGAGCGTTTTCCCGCGGTACAACGCGACCGAGACGACCACGCGATACACGCCCCTCGCCGAATACCTCCAGGAGCGGCTTGGTCGCAAGGTCGTCCTGGTGACGTCCAAGGATTTCCAGGCGTTCTGGCAGGGTATCGAGGAGCGACGCTACGACATCGTGCAGTACAACCAATATCACTATATCCGCTCGGCGAAGACCTATCAGGTCATAGCGCACAACAAGGAATTCGGCAAGAGCACCATGGCGGGTGTGCTCTACGTCCGCAAAGACAGCGGCATCACCAGCCTGGCGCAACTGCGTGGCCGCACCGTCATGTTCGGGGGTGGCGAGGATGCGATGATCGCCTACATCGCACCGGTCTATATGATGCTGCAGGCTGGGTTGAAAAAAGACGAGTTCAAATCGCAGTTTTCGGTCACGCCGATCAACTCGGTGATTGGCGTCTACCGAAAGCTCGCGGATGCAGCCGGATCCGCTGATAACGTCGTCGGGCAGCCGGTGATCACGAACGCCATCAATATGGACGAACTGACCGCCCTGGCCGTTTCGGAGCAGCTGCTTCAACTGCCCTGGTCGGTTAAGCGCTCGATGCCTGCGCAATTGCGCGAAAGCATTAAATCCAGCTTGGTGGATCTCGAAAACAGCGAAGCCGGCAGAAGTGTCCTTAAAACCGCGTTGTTGACCGGTATAGGGAAGGCGGAGGACAAGGACTATGATCCCCATCGAAAGATGGTGCACGCGGTGATGGGCCCGCCTTGACGCACGCAGGCATCCCACGCGTCGCCGCGCTCGCCGTCATTGTCGGATTTCTCCTTTGGGCGCATTTCGCCTCCGGCGTCCCGGTGTTTCAGGCGGAGGTCCCGCCCGAGCCCGGGTGGAAGAAGTTCCACGCGCAGTACGGCATCGATTACTTCGGCCATGACGGCCAATTCACGCGCGCCGTCCAGAACGGCTACAACCTCTTCTTCCACACCTACAAGTACGCGCCGCGCTTTACGCGCAAGAGCGCCAGCGACCGGGTGAATTCCTGCGGCGCCTGCCATACCGCCGAAGATCTCGCCTATAGCTTCGTAAATTCGGACCGCTTCGATCCCAGCGTCGGCAAGCGGCTTTCATTCGAGGACCGGGTGCGCCGCTGCTACGCCGCGTCGGTCGATGGCTTCGTACCGACCGTCTACGACCCCGCAGTTCGCGACATCCGCCTTATGGCCCGCGCAGTCGCACATCACCTGCAATTGAGCGAAGGCGCGCTCAGGAGCGAGGACTAAGCCCTATGCCGAAGCTCGCCGGAAGGCTCGCCAAGATCGCCCTGCCTCTGCTCGCGCTCGGGAGTCTCTACCTCCTTGCGATCCACGAGCAGGCGAAAAGGGAAGACATCCGCAACGCCCCCGTCGCGCTGACGCCGGACTGCGTCGAAAAGCTCGGCCGTTACGGGCTCGCACCCGGCAAGCATTACGAATCGCCCTATGTGCTGCAACGCACGGGCATGCGCACCACGCTAGAAGGCTATCGCGACGAGGACGTGCGCGCCATCCAACGCGGCTGCAACATCATCGACGATACCCAGGGCAGACTTGCGAACGACCCTTGGCGGGAGCGATGGAATGCGAAGCGGTTCATCCGCGGCACCCATGCGAGCTGCGATCACTGCCATCGGGGAATCGGCGACCTGCAGGACGCTTCGGGCAAGCCGCTCATCGGTTCCAACTCGCTCGCCGCCTCGTGGATCATGGGCGACATGTTCGACCGGTTCACCGGCATGATCTTGCCGTACGAGCTTCGCCAGATGCAGTGCTACATCAATTCTTCCAACGGCTACAAGCCCAATATCGCGGACGATGTCATACGCGACGTCACGGCATACAGCCGGTTCCTTTCGGCCGCGCTCGATCTCAAAATCGCCAACCATTACGACGAACAGGGCATCGACGAGATTCCCGCGTCCGCCACCCTGAAGCAGGGCGACGACTACATCCGCGGCGAAGCGCTCTACAAGGAGAAATGCGAGGGCTGCCATGGCCGGCAAGGACTAGGCATCGAAGTCGACGGCCACCTGGTCGCGCCCGCCGTCGCGGGGCCCAACGCCTGGAACATGCAATCGCGCAACAACTTTTATTTCGTGTCTACGATCCTGTCCGGCTTCATCTGCCGGAACATGCCGCCGGGGCAGGAAAGCACGCTCAGCAACCAGGAATGCAGGGATATCGCCTATTACATCAGCAACCTTCCCAGGCCCGCCGGTGACCGCCAGGGACCGCTGGTGGCCCTGCAGCAGCAGCTGATGATGATCGCCTTGCCGCCGCTGTTGCGGCTGACCGAATCAAGCAAGACGCCGGAGCAGCCGCCGCTCCGGGACGGTGAATGAAGGCCCTCGCGCTCGCCCTGAAATCCCACGCCCTTCTTTGGCAGCAATGGCCGAAGTTGAACGGCCATCTCGTGGTCGGCCTGACGCTCGCGCTGGTGACGCTGCCGCAGGCGATCGCGTTCTCCGTGACCCTTGCGGGCGTGCCTCCCCACTTCGGCATCTACGCGGCGATCTGGGGGGTGCTGTTCTGCGTCCTGCTCAACCCCTCGCGCATCTTCCACGGCGGCCCCAATACCGCGATGTCCGCCTCCATCGGCGTCACGCTGCTGCCGGTGGCTGCGCCGTTCGGCGCCGAGTACATGGGCTACGCCCTCACCCTGGCGCTCATGGCCGGGATGATCCAGATGCTGTTCTACCTGATCCGGCCGCTGGGGAGAATGCTCGATCTCATCAGCGAGCCGGTGATCAACGGCATGATCTGCGGCATTGGCCTGTTCCTCATCTTCAAGTCGCTGACCACCTTCGGAGGCCTGCCGCTCAATACCGAGGTGGACTGGCCGCTCTGGATTGCCTGGCAGTCGTTTCTCGCCGTGCTGGAGATCGGCAATCTTTACGCCATCGAGATAGGGCTGATCACCCTCGCAACCTGCATGATCGTGCAGCAGTTCCATCGCCTGCGCAATTGGGCCATCCTGTTCGGCATCGCAGCCGGTACGCTTTATTCCCAATACCTGAGCGCCACCGTTGGGCTGCAAAACACGCTGGTGGAGCAGATCGGCAACCTGTCGTCGGTGGGCCTGATCTCGCCCTCGCTGCCATTGTTCAGCCAGGATGCCTTGCCGGATGTCATTGCCATCGTGCCCGGCGCCGTGACGCTCGCGCTGCTGGGACTGTTCCAGACCGTCGCCGCAATGCGGCGCATGAGCCGCAAGGTCGGCGGCTATACCGACAGCCGCAAGGCGATCTTTTCCGACGCGGTGTCCAACTGCCTGCTGCCGTTTCTGTCCTCGCTGCCCACCTGCGCATCCTTCAACCGCATGTGGCTGGTGCACAAGCTTGGGATCCATAGCCGGATCGCGATCGCGAGCTCGGCGCTGTGGCTGCTGCTGCTGGTGCTGTTCCTGTCCGACGTGATCGCCGTCATCCCCATGCCGGCCATGGCCGCCATCATCATGCTGCTCGGGGCCAACATGATCAACTGGAACGACATCAAGCCGCACCTCACCAGCCGGCGCGAGGCGGTGGTGTTCACGGCGTCCTTCCTGTCGGTGCTCATACTGGATCTATTCGGCGCGGTGCTCGTCGGCGCCCTCCTCGCCATCGCCTATTCGAAGTGGGAGCAGGCGCATCCCAATATCAGCCTGCGGGGCAATGTGCTGAAGATCCGGGGCAATATCTACTACGGCTCGCTGCCGGTCATCGAGTCCACCTACCACGGCGCGATCGCGCGCGTGGACGACCTCATCATCGACTTCTCCGAGTGCTATTACATCGACCCGGAAGGGGTGCGCTGGCTGGCGGCGGCCAAAGCGGCGCGCAAAGTCGGCTTCGTCGACCGCCGCCGCGGCCAGGAGCGGCGTGCCTGGGCGGCGGGCACCCAAGGGCGCGGCGGCGACAAGCCCCCGGCCAGGCCACGGCAACGCAAGCCGGACCGGCGACGGCGATCGGAGTTTTGAGCCGAATTACTTTCGAGGCCGGGCATGGGGATTGCAGCCATACCCCCAGGACACTTATCTCGGGGGAAACACTTATGGACATGCGTACTCTTTTGGTGGCGAGCGCAGCGTTGCTCATACCGTTGGGCGCCTTCGCGGCTAGCGACAACCCACCCCCTTCCGGGGAAGCCCGGGAAGCTCCTGCGGACAGCCCGCCGCAGGTCGCGCCGGATCCCTATGCCGACCTCAACAAGCGGGTGCAGGAGAAGCTGCAGGCGATGGGCTTCTACGCCGGTCCGGTAAACGGCGACTTCGGCTTCAACACGCAGGCTGCGCTCGCGCAATTCCAGCTCTCCGTACTGTTGCCGGCGAGCGGAATGCTGGATGAGCAGACCCAGGCTGCGCTCGGTGTGGAGCTGGAGGCGTCCGGGGACAGGCCCTCGGCAGGCGGCACGGTCGAGGCGAGCGCGAAGTAGGCCGAGCTTCAGCCGGCCCGGCTGCCGCGCGCCGGCGATCCGGCGCGGCGGCGGCGGGCGGCCGCTATCCTGCGCGGCTTGCGCTTCCTGAACAAGGCGAGCAGGAACATCAGTCGAAAGGCGACTTCCCAGGCAAGCCAGCGGATCCGGTGCAAGCTGCGCACCACTCGAGCCCTACGCACGTCTTCTTCTCCCGGACGCATCCGTATTCCAGATGCGCATGATGCAGATGTGCCGGCGCGTAAGCAGCGATTTAAAGAACTTTTACACGTAAGGGCGTTCGGAGCTGGCGCCTAGCGCCCCCTCGCGCCCTTCACGAACTCGACCGACGCCTCGAACAGCTCCAGGTCCTTCTCGTACTCGGCCGCCTCGGCGCGGTTGATCTGCACCCATTCCCTGGTGCTCGCCATGCCGCGCGGCTGAAACGCGACGACGTTGTCCCGCGAGAACTGCAGCTCCCTCGCCGCGGCCACGGGCAGGCGCAGTCCGATGCCCTCGCCGCTGATGCAGGCGAACATCCGGTCGCTGACGAAGTAGGCGTCTAGGCCGTTGATTTTCTTCGTGCTGACGCCCGGCAGCTTGAGAAGCAGGGCGTCGAGGTGCGCCTTACGGGTGGACTCGGGCATGCGTTTGCCGATTGTCCTCCAAGACGGTGCCCGATCCAACTCCCGTAGCGTTGCAACGATTGAGGGTTTCCCCTAATTGACAGGGCGCCGATAAGGCACGGATAGTGCAGCTCAGGCGGACGCCAGGCGAATCTACTGGCCACCCGGCTCGGGGAGAACAAGGGGTCCAATACTGTGCCGACCGCAGTCCATAAGCGCGCTCTTCAACGTGCAATCGACTTGGCCGGTGGCGTGGACCCGCTCGCGAGGTACCTCAAGGTCCCGCCTGCGGCTCTGAAGTTCTGGCTTAACGCATCGTCGCCGCTGCCTGACGATATGTTTCTCAAAATCGTGGACGTGCTCCTCGAGCGTTCGATGATGGAGCTGCAGCCACGGCCGGGCGAAAGCAGCGGCGCCCCCGCCCAAAGTTCCGGGCGCGGCGGCGCTTCCGAAAGTTAGGCAGACACAGGCTCGCTACTTAGCGGCCGTGGGGCGTGACCACTCCACTTGCCACGCGTATCTCTGGAAGCGATCGATCGGTGAGATTGCGCAATTGGATCAAACAATCTTCCAGGACGGTGCCGGTGGCTCCCATCAAGCCCAGATTTCCACGCTTGAGGGCGTCGAAGGCCTGCAGTGCCATATCGAGCAGTTTGCGCTGCTCGTCCGCTAGAGTGCCGAGACGGTTGTGGATGTCCTGAGCGCCCCCGGCGAAGCTGGACGAATGCTGCAGCACCCCGAACGCGGCAACGGCATTCGCAATGGCGTTATCCAGCAAGCGGTTGAAGGTGTGAAACTCATCCACCGTAATTGCTGCATGGTTTTCTATGGCGGATTCGGTAATCGCTTGGCACAGGTCTCCGTAATCATGGACAACCTGCGACAAGCTGTATCCGAGGTTGAATAACTCGGTGCCGTGTAACCCCGCCGTACGGCTTGACTCTGTCCAAGCAAGCGCATGCGGCGAGTCATGGCGAATGGATTCTCCTCGCGCCAGCGATTCCTGCTCGTAAACAAGCGCCTCAACCAGCTGGTTGAGGATAAGCGGTATTCCGTTTTCCAGTTCCGACGCACTCGCAGGCGGCGAGTCCCTTTGCGAAACCTTGACCCGGCAACGGCTGATCAGATCGGTCGTGTTTGCAGTTAAGAATTCATGGAGCATATGCC
>CAZJJC010000086.1:0-3341 GCA_964546195.1 uncultured Enterobacteriaceae bacterium
TCTATGGGGTTGCGACCAGCCTTGCACCCGCCCCCGCGGGCGCCTCCCCCGATACAAAGCACTATTACCGGCACGTGTCGCGCCTCTCGGCGGCCTTCGCCTTCCTTGCCGACATGTCGATGATGGCGATGGGCGGCGCGCTCAAGCGCAAGGAGAAGATTTCCGGGCGCCTGGGCGACGTGCTGTCGATGATGTACCTCGTGTCGGCGACGCTGAAGCGCTACGAGGACCAGGGCCGCATCGCGGAAGACCTGCCGCTGGTGCGCTGGGCGGTGCGCGACGCGCTCTACCGCGCGCAGCAGGCGATCGAGGGCATCCTCTCCAACTTCCCGGTGAAGGGGCTCGCCACGCTGCTGCGCTGGATGATCTTCCCGCGCGGGCTGCGGCTGCGCCCGCCGCTCGACTCGCGCAACCACGAATGCGCGCAGATCGCGCTCGAGCCCGGCGAGGCGCGCGATCGCCTGACCGCGGGCATGTACCTGCCGAAGGGCGAGGAGGCGACCGCGGTGCTGGAGGCCGCCTTCCTCGCCACCGTGGCCTGCGAGCCCCTGGACAAGAAAATCCGGGACGGGCAGAAGCGCGGCCTGGCCGATCCCCGAGCCATCCTCACGGCGGAAGAGCTCGCGCAGTGGCAGCGCAAGGAAGCGCTGCGCAAGCAGGCCATCCAGGTGGACGACTTTCCGCAGGATTTCGGCCGTGCGGATCTTGTCCATGAAGAAAAGATTAGGGAAGCGAAAGCGGCCTAGCCATGTACGCCAAGCCCATCTACGTCGTCGACGGCGCGAGAACGCCGTTTCTCAAATCGAAGAACCGCCCCGGCCGCTTCGCGGCGAGCGACCTCGCCACCCAGGCCGGGCGCGCGCTGCTGGTGCGCCAGCCGTTCCGGCCCGACGAGCTCGACGAAGTCATCCTGGGCTGCGCCGCGCCCTCGGTGGATGAGGTCAACATCGGCCGGGTCGCGGCGCTGCGCATGGGCACCGGGCAGAAGGTCCCCGGCTGGACGGTGATGCGCAACTGCGCCTCGGGCATGCAGGCCGTGGACTCGGGCATCAGCAACATCCTCGCCGGGCGCTCGCAGCTGGTGCTCGCCGGCGGCGTCGATGCGCTGTCGCGCGCGCCGCTCCTGTACGCGGAGAAGATGGTGCACTGGTTCTCGGACATGGCCGCGGCGAAGACCACGGGACAGCGCGCAGCGCTTTTTGCCCGACTCCCCCTTCAATCGCTCCTTGCCCCGGTCGTAGGCCTCATGAAAGGCCTGACCGACCCGATGGTCGGCCTGCTCATGGGCCAGACCGCCGAGAACCTCGCGCATCGCTTCGGCATCACGCGGGAACAGCAGGACGCCTATTCCGTAAAAAGCCACGAACGGCTCGCGAAAGCGCAAGACGAGGGACGGCTCGCGCCCGGCGGCGGCGAAGTCGAGGCGCTCTACGACCGCGACGGCACGGCCTACTCGCTCGACGACGGCGTGCGGCGCGACGCCTCGCTCGAGAACCTGAAGAAGCTGCGGCCGTTCTTCGACCGCAAGTACGGCAGCGTCACCCCGGGCAACAGCTCGCAGATCACCGACGGCGCGGCCTGGCTGCTGCTCGCTTCCGAAGAGGCCGTGAAAAAACATGGTCTGGAGCCCCTGGGGCGCATCGTCGACTCGCAATGGGCCGGGCTCGACCCGGCGCAGATGGGCCTGGGCCCGGTGCACGCGGCCACGCCCATCCTCAAGCGCCACGGCCTCGGGCTGAACGACCTCGACTACTGGGAGATCAACGAGGCCTTCGCCGCGCAGGTGCTCGGCTGCCTCGCCGCGTGGCAGGATGAAAAATATTGCCGGGAGGAGCTCGGCCTCGACGGCGCGCTCGGAGCCCTCGATGAGCAAAAGCTCAACGTCGACGGCGGCGCCATCGCGCTCGGCCACCCGGTCGGCGCGTCGGGTACCCGCATTGTTCTGCACCTTTTGAAAGTACTGAGAAAAAACAATGCGAAGCGCGGCATCGCGGCGATCTGCATCGGCGGCGGGCTGGGCGGCGCCATGATGGTGGAGACGCTCTGATGGACAGGCTCGCAGCGACCTCCACGCGGCACTGGCGCTGGGAAACCGACCGCGACGGCCTGGTGTGGCTCAGCTTCGACAAGCAGGGCGAGTCGGCCAACACCCTGTCGCGCGAAGCGCTCGAAGAGCTGGCCTACAGCCTGAATCAAATCAAAAACGGAAAGCCCAAGGGCCTGGTCATCCGCTCGGCGAAGGACAACTTCATCGCCGGCGCCGACGTCGAGGAGTTCACGCGGTTTCGCAGCGCCGAGGAGGCGAGCGCCTTCGTCAAGCTCGGCTGGGACGTGTTCCAGGAGCTGCGCGAGCTGCCCTTCCCCACCACCGCGATGGTGAACGGCTTTTGCATGGGCGGGGGGGTCGAGCTCGCCCTCGCCTGCCGCTACCGCGTGGCGCTCGACGACCCGAAGACGCGCTTCGCGCTGCCCGAGGTGATGCTCGGCATCATGCCTGCCTGGCACGGTTTGCAGTGGCTGCCCAGGCTGATAGGTCCTTCTAATGCGTTAGATCTCATCTTGACCGGCAAGGCAGTGGATGCGCGCCGCGCCAGGCGCATGGGCCTGGTCGACGAGGCGGTGCCGCTGCGCATCCTCGAGAACACCGCGCGCATGGTCACGCTCGAGGACCGCGGCCGCCGCTCGCTGCCGTTTTCGCAACGTCTGCTGCTTTATTTCAGGAGCATCGTGGCCTCGCAAGCGCGCAAGCAGGTGGCGCGCCGGGTGCGCAAGGAGCATTACCCGGCGCCCTACGCCATCCTCGAGCTGTGGCGCAAGTACGACGGCAATCCTTTCGCCGCGGCCCACGACCCCTCGGCGTCGATCGAGATGCTGTTCGACCATCCGACCACGAAGAACCTGATCCGCGTCTTCTTCCTGCAGGAGCGCATGAAGTCGCTCGCCAAGGGCGCGAGCTTCGAGCCGCGCCACGTGCACGTGGTGGGCGCGGGCGTGATGGGCGGCGACATCGCCGCCATCTGCGCCATGCGCGGCCTGAGGGTCACGCTGCAGGACACCGCGCCCGAGCGCCTCTCGCCGGCCATCAAGCGCGCGGCCGGGCTCTTCCAGCGCCGCATGCGCGACGAGCGCCGCGTGCGCGACGCGCTCGACCGGCTGATTCCCGACCTCACCGGCGAGGGCGCGCGGCATGCCGACGTGATCATCGAGGCGATCTTCGAGAACCTGGAGGCCAAGCGCCAGCTCTTCGCGAAGCTCGAGGCGATCGCCAAGCCCGGCGCCATCCTCGCTTCGAACACCTCGAGCCTGAAGCTCGCCGACATCGCCACCGCGCTGCAGGATCC
>CAZJJC010000087.1:0-2648 GCA_964546195.1 uncultured Enterobacteriaceae bacterium
CCAGGCTGAAGCTCCCGCCGGGCGCCTGCGATACGCACTTCCACGTGTTCGGGCCGCAGCGGCGCTTTCCCTTCGCCGCGGACCGGACCTATACGCCGGCCGGCGACGCGCCCAAGGAGGCGCTGTTCGCGCTCCACAAGCACCTGGGCATAGCGCGCGGCGTGGTGGTGCAGTCGGCGGCGCACGGCTTCGACAATTCCGCCGCCGCCGACCTGATCGCCTCGCGCAAGCGCGATTACGTCGGTGTCGCAATGGTTCCCACGAATCTTTCAACGGCTGAATTGAAACGCCTCGACGCCCAGGGCTTCCGCGGCGCGCGATTCCACTTCACCCGGCACCTCGGCACCACCGCGCCGATCGACGACGTGCTCAAGTTCGCTGCCAGGATCGCCGACATCGGCTGGCACCTGCAGATCCATTACATGGGCGACCTGCTCGACGAGCTCGCGCCCGCGCTCGCGCGCTCGCCCGTGCCGGTGGTGATCGACCACATGGGCCGCATCGATGCTTCACTTGGACTCGAACAGAAGCCGTTCAACGGGTTATTGACCTTCTTGAAAAGCAACCATGTGTGGGTGAAGGTCAGCGGCAGCGAGCGCATCTCGAAGCAGCCCGCGCCGTGGAAGGACGCCTGGCCGTTCGCGCGCAAGCTGGTGGCCGAATTCGGCGATCGCGTGCTGTGGGGCACCGACTGGCCGCATCCGAACCTGAAGGCGGTTCCGGACGACGGCGTGATGGTGGACATCATCGCCGAGATGGCGCCCAGCGAGGCCGAGCGCCGCGCGCTGCTCGTGGACAATCCGCACCGCTTCTATCGGATCTGATGAACAGGAGAAGACCTTGAAGAGACTCTTGCTGGCAGTGATCGCCTTGTGCCTTCCCATGGGAGTGCTGGCGCAGGCCTATCCTGCGAAACCCGTGCGCATCGTGGTGCCGTTCCCGGCGGGCGGACCGGCCGACATCTTCGGGCGCGGCCTCGCGCAGGGCATGTCGGCCGAGCTCGGCCAGCCGGTGATCGTCGACAACATCGGCGGCGTCGGCGGCGTGCTCGGGGTCGACCGCGTCGCCAAAGCGGCGCCCGACGGCTACATGCTGGCGCTGAACAGCGCCTCGACCCTGGCCATCGCGCCGTTCTCGCTGTCCACCCTGCCCTACGACGTGAAAAAGGACTTCGCGCTCATCACGGTGGTGGTGCGCGTGCCGGAAGTGCTGGTGGTGCACCCGTCGCTGCCGGTGAAGAGCATGGCCGAGCTCATCGCCTATGCCAAGGCGAACCCCGGCAAGGTCAACTTCGGCTCGGCGGGCGGCGGCAGCATCACGCATCTCGCGGGCGAGCTGCTCAAGGCCGAGGCCGGCGTGAACATGGTGCACGTCGCCTACAAGGGCGCCGCGCCGGCGGTCACCGATCTTGTCGGCGGACAGGTGCAGATGGGCATCTTCGACGTGCCGATCCTGCTCGGCCACATCCGCTCCGGCCGGCTGAAGGCCTTGGCCCTCACCAGCGCCTCGCGCGCCTCGACGCTGCCCGAGGTGCCGACCACCGCCGAGACCGGCTACCCGAACGTCACCTCCGACAACTGGTACGGCCTGGTCGCGCCCGCGGCCACCCCGCCCGAAGTGCAAAGGCGCATCCACGCCGCGGCGGTCGCCGCGCTGAACAGCCCCGCGGTCAAGGAGCAGTACGCCAAGGTGAGCGGCGTGCCCTCGCCCGGCACGCCGCAAGACTACGCGCGCTTCCTCGAAGCCGAGCAGGCGAAATGGAGCAAGGTGGTCCGTGCCATCGGATTCAAGAACTAGGCCGCGCGTCCCCCCGGTCGCGCCCGGCACGCGCCCCGAGCTCGCGGAGCTCGAGGCGCGCATCCGCGGCGCGCGCGGCCGCATCTCGCCGCTCTACGGCGTGCTGCTCAACAGCCCCGCGCTCGCGAGCGGCTGGGAGCACCTGTTCACCGTCATCCGCCAGCAGAGCTCGGTGCCGCCCGCCCTGCGCGAGCTCGTCATCCTGCGCATCGCGGTGCTCAACGGCGCCGACTACGAGTTCGAGGCGCACGTGCCGCACGCGCTCGCGGCCGGCCTGACCCAGGAGACCATCGAGGGGTTGAGAAACAATTCCGTTCGGGCCTTGCAAGGCGTCGAAAAGCTGACTCTTCGATACACCGACGCCATGACGCGCGAGCTGCGGGTGCCGGATGCGCTTTTCGAGGAGTTGAAAAAGGCCTTCGACGACAAGGCGCTGGTCGAGCTGACCGCCACCATCGCCGGCTACAACATGGTGTCGCGCTTTCTCATCGCGATGCGTATCCACTGATGCCCCGCGCACCGGCGCAGCTTCGCTTTCCTGCGCTCCCTTTCCTGGCCGCGCCTGGTTTAAGATGCGGGGGCCAAAACCCTTAGGAGGAGGACGGCATCATGATTAAGCACGCACACCGCGCGCGCTTCGGCGCGTTGCTGGCCGCCGCGCTCGTCGCCGGCGCGGCTTCGGCCCAGGTCAAGCTTCCCCCCACCCTTGCCTGGAGCGCCTACGACGTGGGCTCCGGCGGGTACAACCAGGCCGTGGCGATCGGCAACGCGCTCAAGCAGAAGTACAACGTCAGCCTGCGGGTGCTGCCCGGCAAGAACGACATCTCGCGCAACCTGCCGGTGCGCGAGGG
>CAZJJC010000088.1:0-17240 GCA_964546195.1 uncultured Enterobacteriaceae bacterium
CCGAAAACCTGATGCGCCGGGGCGACCGCGGCGACGCCTTCGTGTTCTGGGACGAATCGGGCTTGCGCCGGCGTGTCTCGCATGCCGATCTCTACAGCGACGTGTCGCGCGCCGCGCAGGCGCTGCTCGCGCTGGGGCTGCGCGCGGGCGACCGCGTCGCCGCCTTCATGCCCAATATCCCGGAAGCCGGCATGCTGGCGCTGGCGGCGCTTTCGCAGGGCATCGTATGGTCCTCCTGCTCGCCGGACTTCGGCGTCGAAGGCGTGCTGGACCGCTTCGGCCAGATCGAGCCCAAGCTGCTGTTCTGCGCCGACGGCTATCGCTACAACGGCGAGCAGCACGGCTCGCTCGAGCGCGTGGCGCAGCTGGCGGACAAGCTGCCGACGCTGCGCAAGGTAGTGGTGGTGCCGCACCTCGATGCGCGTGCGGACGTCTCCGACATCCCGAAGGCGGTGGTGCTCGAGGAGTGGCTGCGGCGCTACACGCCGGGCGACATCGCCTTCGCCCGGCTGCCGTTCGACCACCCGGTGTACATCCTGTTCACATCCGGGACCACAGGCAAGCCCAAGTGCATCGTGCACGGCGCGGGCGGCACGCTGCTGCAGGCGCTGAAGATGTTCAAGCTGCACTTCGACCTGCGTCCCGGCGAGCGCTTCTTCTATTTCTGCACGCTGAACTGGGTGGTGTGGAACCTGCTTTTCTCGGCGCTCGCCGCGGAAGCGAGCGTGATGCTGTACGACGGCTCGCCGTTCGCCAGGAACGGCCGGATCCTGTTCGACTACGCCGAGAAGGAGCGCATCACGCACTTCGGCACCTCGGCAAAGTTCATCGACGCCATCGCCAAGCGCGGCCTGCGGCCGCGCGATACGCACGAGCTGCCCGCGCTGCGCATGATCCTGTCGACCGGCTCGCCGCTCGCGCCGGAGAGCTTCGACTATGTCTACGACGCGCTGAAGCAGGACGTCTGCCTGTCCTCGATCTCCGGCGGCACGGACATCATGGGCGCCTTCGCCGAGGCGAACGCGGTGCTGCCGGTGTATCGCGGCGAGCTGCAGTGCCGATCGCTCGGGATGGCAGTGGACGTTTTTGATCCACACGGAAAATCTCTAGTAAATGAAAAGGGCGAGCTGGTCTGCACCAAGCCGTTTCCCTCGATGCCGCTCGGGTTCTGGAACGACCGCGGCGACGAGCGCTATCACGCGGCCTACTTCGCGAAGTATCCGAACGTCTGGTGCCACGGCGACTGGTCCGAGCTCACCGAGCGCGGCAGCTTGCTGGTGCACGGGCGCTCCGACGCGACGCTCAACCCCGGCGGCGTGCGCATCGGCACGGCCGAGATCTATCGCGTGGTCGAGCGCATCGACGAGGTGGAGGAGGCCGTCGCCATCGGCCAGCTCTGGCCGCCCGGCCAGCCGACCGATACGCGCGTCGTGCTGTTCGTGAAGCTGAGGGGCTCGCACACCCTGGAAGACCACCTGGAGGAGCGCATCCGCCACGATATCCGCCGCCATGCTTCCCCGCGGCACGTGCCGGCGCGCATCGTCCAGGTGCGCGACATCCCCCGCACCAAGAACGGCAAGGTGGTGGAGCTCGCCGTGCGCTCGGTGGTGCACGGCATGCCGGCCGGCAACACCGACGCGCTCGCCAACCCGGAGGCCCTGGAGCTGTTCAAGGACCTGCCTGAGCTCCAGGCGTAAGGCGTTCCTCGGTCTGCTCTTCTCGGCGCGAGTCCTGGCCGCCGATCCACTGCCCGCGCTCGACGCGCACGAGCAGTACACGGTTTCGGGGGTTTCCTCGGGCGCCTACATGGCGGTGCAGTTCCATGTCGCGCATTCCGCAGTCGTGAAAGGCGCGGGCGCCATTGCGGGGGGTCCGTATTACTGCGCACAAGGAAGCGCGTGGACGGCGTACTATCACTGCCGCGCGCCGGGCTGGTTCACCCCGCTGCCTTCCACCGCGGTATTGATGGCGCAAACCGACCGCCTTGCCGCGACGGGCCGCATCGATGCTACGGCGAACCTGGCCTCCAGCCGCGCCTGGCTTTTCACGGGGACCGAGGACGACACCGTAAGGCGCGAGGTGGTGGAGGCCCTGCACGCTTTCTATAGCCGCTACAAGGCGAGCACCCTCATCATCGCCGACAAGCCCGCGGGGCATGCCATGGTGACGCAAGACGCAGGCAACGCCTGTTCCGCCACGCGCGCGCCCTACATCAACGATTGCGACTACGATGCGGCGGGCGAGCTGCTAAGGCATCTGGTCGGCAACCTCGAGCCCAAAGCCGTGCAGCAGAGCGGACGGTTGCGCCGGTTCGACCAAAGGCCTTTCGGCTCCGACGGCATCAGCATGGGGGACGAAGCGTACGTGTTCATTCCCGAAGCCTGCGAATCGGTCCGCTGCAGGGTGCACGTGGCGTTTCACGGTTGCCGCCAGAACGCCGATGAAGTGGGAGAGCGCTTCGTGCGCGAGGCCGGCTACAACCGCTGGGCCGATGCGAACCGCCTGATCGTGCTTTACCCGCAAACCATCAAGCGGACCTGGGGAATCTACAATCCGCGCGGCTGCTGGGACTGGTGGGGCTATACCGGGCCCCGGTACCACACGAAGGAGGGCGGGCAGATCCGCGCGGTGAAGGCGATGCTCGACCGGCTCAGCGCCCCGCGGCAATAGCCGTGGCGATTGCTTCCACGATTTCAGGCTGCTCGCCGATGGGCTTGTCGACAAAAATCTTCACGTCGGCGCGCGCGGCGCCGGCCGCCAGCCGAGGCAGATCCTCTTTCACGTGCCCGCCCTGGCCGAGGAACAGCGGCACCACGCGGATCGAGCCGGCGCCTTTGGCGACGAGCGCGGCGACCACCTCCTCGAGCGAGGGTCCGTGCTCGAGGAACGCGAGGCCGACGGCCACGGCGGGCAGCTTGTCGTGCAGGCTTGCGGCGATGCGCTCGAACGGCCGCGCCCACTCGGGGTCGCGCGAGCCGTGCGCGAAGAGAACGAGGCCTTGCTTCAATGCAGCGTCGCGCGCCGGCCTTCGTAGATGCCTTGCAGCAGCCGCAGCGAGCCCAGGCTGATCGCGCGGTTCGACAGCGCGTGGCCCAGGTCTTCGACGATGTCCAGGGTCACCGGGACATGCAGGCCGGCCAGCACGCGTGCCGCGCGCTCGGCATAGACGCGCGACACGACCGAATCGTAGGCCCCGTGCACCAGGTGGATGCGCGAGGAGATGCGCATGCCGCGCGCCGGCAGCCGCGCGTAGCGCGAACAGAAGGCGACCACCGCGCCGGCGAGGCCCGCCGTCTTCACCGCTTCCAGCGCCACCGTGCCGCCCTGCGAAAAGCCGATCAGCACGGTGCGGCTCGCGCTGACCCCGATATGGGTCTGCTCGCGGCGGATCAGGTCCTCGACGTCGGGCAGCACCGATGCCACGCGCTCGCGGTGGTTGTCGCAATTGAGGCCGCGCGTCGGATACCAGTCCTGCGCCGCGCCGCCGCGCGCATCCGGATTGAAGCCGCTCGGCACCAGCAGCGCGGCGCTCGGAAAGCGCGCCTGGAACTTGAACGCGATCGGGATCATCGACTGCGCGGTAGCGCCGCAGCCGTGCAGGAATACGAATAGGTGACGCGGGGAACGCTCAGGAGTGGGCGCGAAGCGAAAAACGCGGCCTGAGGACATGCCCCTCGATTGTTAACCCGCTGCGGCGGTTCTGTAAACTGATTTGCATCCCATCTTAGCTGCGCCATGCGAACTACTGGATTCCTAAAGGCTTTTCTGCTGCCCAGGGCCCAGCACCATGCAGGTGGTGGTCGCGTGGGCGTAGAGCTTGCCCGCGCCGTCGACCAGCCGGCCCTCGGCGGTGGCGACACGGCTGCCGAGGTGGAGCGCCTTGCCGATGGCGCGCAGCGAACCGGTTTTCGACGTGATGGCGCGCACCAGGTGGGTCTTGGCTTCCAGCGTGGTGTAGCCGCCGCCCGCGGGCATGTGGGTCTGCACCGCGCAGCCCATCGCCGAGTCGAGCAGCGTCATGGCGAGGCCGCCGTGCACCACGCCGATCGGGTTGTAGTGCTGTTCGCCCGGCATGACCTCGAATACCGCGTGGCCCGGCTCGACTTCCACCAGCCTGAATCCGAGCAGCTCGGCGATCGGCGGCGGCGGCAGGCGGGCGTCGCGCATCGCGCGCAGGAACTCGATGCCGGACATCGTGCGTCCCGCCTCGGCGAGGGTTTGCGGGTCGCGCCAGGAAACGCTCAACGAGCGCATATGAAATCCGCCGCTGCCTGCGTCACGGCCTCGTCCTGCAGGATGCGCCGGTGGCCCAGGCCCTCGGTGCTCATCAGCCGCGCGCCCTGCCAGTGGCGCGCGAACTGCTCGCCCTGCTTCCAGGGCACCACGCGATCCGCGCGGTCGTGGATCACCAGCGCCTGCGCGCCCAGGCGCGGTGCGAGGCGCGCGAGCTCGAGCTCGGACCAGCGCAGCCCGTAGCGTTCCTCGATCGCTGCCTGCATCGCATCGCGCACCGGTTCCGGGATCCAGTGCCAGCGCGCAAAGTGGCGCGAATAGCCGACCAGGTCCGACGGCGGGCTCACCAGCACGATCTTCCTGAGCTCCGCCTTATTCGCGGAATGCGCCAGCGCAGCCGCGGTGGCGCCGAGCGAATGCCCGATGACCGCTCTCACGTCGCCGTGATGCCAAACGATCTCGGCCAGCACGTCCGCGAAATCGGGCAGTCCCGTCAGGCGGCCCTCGGACACCCCGTGCGCCGGCTGGTCGTACGCGATGACGCGCAATCCCGCGCTTAGTAGCGGAAAGACGAAGGCGCGCATCTGCGCCGCGTTCCCGCCCCAGCCGTGCACCAGCAGCACTGCGGGGGCGTCCAGCGAGCCCCAGCGCCAGGTGGCGATGTGGCGGCCCTTGTGCTCGACCATGCCGGAGCGCGCTTCGATCAGATCGAGCGCGGCAGCCGCCGCATCGCGCGGGCGCGGCGGTGTGAGGAACAGGCGCTCGGCGAGGCTGCCCGCGAGCTCGGGGAAGAGCAGCGCCGAGGCGGCAAAGCGAACGTTCGTGCTAATCTTGTGGCCGAGGGCCGGCAGGTGCAGGGCGGCGGGCATGGCGGGTTCCTTAAGAGACGGAGTAACGCTTGAGCAGGGAGTCGAGCGCGACCAGGGCGCGCTCGCGGGCTTTCTTGTAGCCGAGCAGGCGGCGGTGGTGATGAACGACGAGCGCGATGCCGAAGATCTCGAAAGCGATCTGCTCCGGGTCGGTGTCCTTCGCCAGCTGGCCTTCCTCGACCGCCTGGCGCACCGCGCGCTTGAGGGTCTCGATCCAGGTGCGCTGGCCGCCGGCGAGCATGTCGCGCACCGGCCCGGGCTTGTCGTCGAATTCGGCTGCGCCGCCGATCATCGGGCAGCCGCCGGGCAGCTCGGCCGACTCGGTCCAGTCCAGCCAGTTGACGAACATCGCGCGCAAGCGCGGCAAGCCGCGGGGCTTGGCCATCGCCGGCTGGAACACGACTTCGCCGAACTCGGCTTGGCCGTGCGCGAGCACCGCAAGCAGCAGCTCCTCGCGCGAGCCGAAGTGGGCGAAGAGGCCCGACTTCGACATGCCGGTGGCGTCGGCGAGCGTGCCGATGGTCAGGCCGTCGAGGCCCGCCTTGCTGACGATCCTCAGCGCCTCGTCGAGGATGGCGGCCTTGGTTCGTTCGCCCTTGGTGGGCTCACTGCGGGTCTGCGCCTGGGCATTCATCGGCGGATAGAATAGTACGAACGTTCGTATCCGTCAAGCCGGGCACCGAGTGCGCGGTGGAAGCGATCCAGATGCAAAAGACGATAGCCAAGCGAAGCATGGGCTCTCCTAGGGCGGCGAGGGCTAGGGACTGGCGGACCGGCGCCCAAGCTGCCTCGGGCGTCGCGTCGCGGGGCGGGGAGGAGGTCGACCTGCGAAAACCGCCAGCCACCAGCCCTCGGCGCCC
This sequence comes from uncultured Enterobacteriaceae bacterium, assembly GCA_964546195.1. Taxonomy (GTDB): domain Bacteria; phylum Pseudomonadota; class Gammaproteobacteria; order Burkholderiales; family SG8-39; genus SCGC-AG-212-J23. The sequence goes on from CAZJJC010000088.1 coordinate 5,963, forward strand.
CTAGCGGTTGAGCACCGCAAGCAGCCAGACGAACGACAGGGCGCTGCCGCCGACCGCGATGCCGATGAGCGCGGCGGCCGCGGCGGCCAGTGAGAAATCGGCGACGATCTTGCGGGTGGTGAGCATGGCGCTTCCTTTGTTGTCGGTACGCACTGCATTCCAACAGCGCAAGATGCGCCTGCCGAAGCGCAAAGATGGCCGCTTGCAGTTGAATTGTGGCGAACTCGTGGCAAGGAGACCTCCGGTATATTCCCCGCATGGCAAAAACCGTGGCAATCGTCGAGGACGATCCGGCGATTCGCGCCAACTATGCCGACATGCTCAAGAAGCATGGCTACCAGGTGAGCGCTTTCGCCGACCGCGGCTCCGCGCTCGCGGCATTCCGCAGCCGCCTGCCGGATCTCGCGCTGCTGGACATCGGCCTGCCCGGCGAGCCCGACGGCGGCTTCACCCTGTGCCGGGAATTGCGCGCGCTGTCCGCCGCGCTGCCGATCATTTTCCTTACCGCGCGCGACTCGGACTTCGACGTCATCTCGGGCCTGCGCATGGGCGCCGACGACTACCTGACCAAGGACGCCGGCCTGCCGCATCTCCTCGCGCGCATCAGCGCGCTCTTCCGGCGCGCCGACCTGCTGCACGAAGCGCCGGCGGAGGAGGAAATCCTGGAGCGCGGCGCGCTGCGCATGGACATGAAGCGCTTCCTCGCCACCTGGCGCGCGCAGCCGGTCGAGCTGACGCTGACCGAGTTCTGGCTGGTGCACGCGGTGGCGCGCTTTCCGGGCCACGTGAAGGACCGCGAGCAGCTCATGAAGGAAGCGCACATCGTGGTGGACGACTCGACCATCACCTCGCATGTGAAGCGCATCCGGCGCAAGTTCCAGCTGGTGGACCCGGCCTTCGCGGCAATCGACACCGTGTACGGCATGGGCTATCGCTGGAATTCCTGAGTGATTAGGTTCGGCCTGCGCGCCAAGGTGGTGGCGGTTGCCCTGGTGCTCGCGCCTATTCCCTGGCTCGGCTACCGCTACGTCAAGGAGATGGAAGCGGTGCTGCGCGAAGGCCAGGAACAGGCCCTGGTCGCGACCGCGCGCGCCGTGGCCACGGCGCTGCACGACCGCCCCGAGCTGCTCGAGCTGCGCCCCGGCGTCGCCGCCTCCGGGGAAATGGAGCGCATCCTGCGCAGCCTCGGGCGCGCCGAAGCGCGCATCTGGATCGTGGACCGCGAGCAGCGGCTGCTTGCCATTGCGGGAGACCTGCGCAAAAGAGCGTCCACTGAAGCCCAGCCTTCGGATCTGCTGGATTGGCTTGCCCGCGCGCTGCGGCCCGTGACGTCCTTCCTCCTCGAGCGCCCGACCGAGGACTTCGACGATGCGCTCAGCGAATCGCAGATCAGCGGCGGCGCCGAGGTGCGCAATGCGCTGCTGGGCGTGCAGGCACGGCGCTGGCGGCACTCGCCGGACTCGCGCGCCGTAATCCTGTCGGCGGCGCATCCGATCTGGGACGGCGAGGACGTGGTTGCCGCGCTGGTGGTGGAGGAGACGACCAACGCCATCCGCTCGCTGTCGAACCGCACGCTCGAGAAGATCGCCGCCGTCACCCTGATCGCCTTTGCGCTCGGCGCGCTCGTGCTGCTGCTGTTCGCATCGCGCCTCTCGCTGCGCCTGCGGCGCCTGCGCGACGAGGCCGAGGAAGCGATCGATTCCCAGGGCCGGGTGAAGAAACTGATCGCAGGCTCGAAGGCGAACGACGAGATCGGCGACCTGTCGCGCAGCTTCTCCACCGCCCTGGAGCGCCTGGCGCAGTACAACGCCTACCTCGAGAAGCTCGGCGGGCGCCTCGCGCACGAGCTGCGCACGCCGGTGACCGTGGTCGGCTCGTCGCTCGAGAACCTGCGCATGACGCCGCTGCCCGAGGAGGCCCGGGTCTACACCGAGCGCGCCGCCGAAGGGCTGGCGCGGCTGCAGACCGTGCTCACGCGCATGTCGGAAGCCACGCGGCTGGAGCAGCTGGTGCGCCAGGCCGAGCATGAGCGCTTCGACGCCCGGGAAGTGGTGCGCGGTTGCGTGGCCGGCTATGCATCGGTCTTTCCTCAAGTGAGATTTACCCTGTCCGCTCCCGGTGAACCCGTAATGCTGCGAGGCGCGCCGGACCTGTATGCGCAGATGCTCGACAAGCTCGCGGCCAACGCGGTCGATTTTTCCGCCGGCGACGAGCCGGTCCGGGTGCGCCTGGACGCCCAGGGCGGCCTGACGGTGAGCAACAGCGGGCCTGCGCTGCCAGAAGATATCGCCGGGCGGCTGTTCCAGTCGATGGTGTCCGGACGCTCGGGCAGCGGGGGCGAGCCGCACCTCGGGCTTGGCCTCTACATCGTGCGGCTAATCGCCGAGTTCCACGGCGGTCAGGCGCGCGCTGCCAATCGCGAGGACGGCTCGGGCGTGGTCCTGAAGGTCGATTGCCCCCTCGGCTGAAGACAAAAAGGGGTCAGAGCAATTTTCCAAGTTATCCGCTGCTAGCCGCTTTCTCCGCTGCGCGGAAAATTGCTCTGACCCCTTTTTGTTGCAGCGCCTGGCGGAGATAGCGCCCGGTGTGGCTGTCCGCGTTGGCGGCGATCTGCTCGGGCGTGCCCTGCGCCACGATGCGGCCGCCGCCCTCGCCGCCTTCGGGGCCCAGGTCGACGATCCAGTCGGCGGTCTTGATCACGTCCAGGTTGTGCTCGATCACCACCACGGTGTTGCCCGCGTCGCGCAGCCGGTGCAGCACGTTCAGCAGCAGCTGGATGTCGTGGAAGTGCAGGCCGGTGGTCGGCTCGTCGAGGATGTAGAGCGTGCGGCCGGTGTCGCGCTTGGAGAGCTCGAGCGAAAGCTTGACGCGCTGCGCTTCGCCCCCCGACAGCGTGGTGGCCGACTGGCCGAGCCTCACGTACCCCAGGCCCACGTCGATCAAGGTCTGCAGCTTGCGCGCGATCGCCGGCACCGCGGAGAAGAAGCCGGCCGCCTCGGCGGCCGTCATCTCCAGCACCTCGTGGATGCTGCGCCCCTTGTAGCGGATCTCGAGCGTCTCGCGGTTGTAGCGCTTGCCGTGGCAGACGTCGCAGGCGACGTAGATGTCGGGCAGGAAATGCATCTCGACCCTGGTGACGCCGTCGCCCTGGCAGGCTTCGCAGCGCCCGCCCTTGACGTTGAAGGAGAAGCGCCCCGCGTCGTAGCCGCGTTCCCTCGCGGCGGGCCCGCCCGCGAACAGCTCGCGGATCGGCGTGAAAAGGCCGGTGTACGTGGCGGGGTTCGAGCGCGGCGTGCGGCCGAGCGGGCTCTGATCGACGCTCACCGCCTTGTCGAGCTGCTCCAGCCCGGCAAGCGACTCGTGCGGCGCGGGCTCGGCGCTGCTGCCGTAGAGGTGGCGCGCCACCGCCGCATAGAGCGTGTCGTTGATCAGGGTCGACTTGCCCGAGCCCGAAACCCCGGTGACGCACACCAGCAGGCCCAGCGGCAGCGACAGGTCGACTTCCTTGAGATTGTTGCCGCGTGCCCCGCGAACCAGGAGCTTGCTCTTTGGACGACTGCGCTGCGCGGGCACCGGGATTGAAAGCTGCCGGGAGAGATATCGGCCGGTGAGCGATGCGGGATTGGCGATGATCGCGGCGGGCGTGCCTTCGGCGACGATGTGGCCGCCGGCTTGCCCGGCGCCCGGCCCCATGTCGACGACATAATCCGCAGCGCGGATCGCCTCCTCGTCGTGCTCCACCACGATCACCGTGTTGCCCTGGTCGCGCAGGTGCTTCAGCGTGCCGATGAGGCGCTCGTTGTCGCGCTGGTGCAGGCCGATCGACGGCTCGTCGAGCACGTACATCACGCCGGTTAGGCCGGAGCCGATCTGGCTCGCAAGGCGGATGCGCTGCGCCTCGCCGCCCGAGAGCGTCTCCGCCGAGCGCTCGAGGGCGAGATAGTCCAGTCCGACGTTGACCAGGAAGGCGAGGCGGTTGGCAATCTCCCGCACTATGCGCTCGGCGATCTGCGCTTTTGCTCCTTGCAGCTGCAGCCGGGCAAAGAAGTCCGCGGTCTGCTTGAGCGGCCAGCAAGACACTTCGTAAATCGTGTGGTCGGCGAGCTTCACGTGCCTCGCCTCGCGGCGCAGCCTGGCCCCGCCGCACTCCGGGCAGGCCTGCGTGTTGCGCAGCTTGACGAGCTCTTCGCGCACCGCCAGCGAGTCGGTCTCGCGGTAGCGGCGCTCGTGATTGGGGATCACGCCCTCGAAAGCATGCTGCTTGACGCTGGTGCGGCCGCGCTCGCCCGGATACTGGAAGGCAATCGTCTCCTTCCCCGAGCCATAGAGTATGAGCTGCTGGATTGCGTCGTCGAGCATCTCCCACGGCTGCTCGAGATCGAAGCGGTAATGCTTGGCGAGCGACTGCAGCATCGAGTAGTAGAAGTGATTGCGCCGGTCCCAGCCGCGAATGGCGCCGCTCGCGAGCGACAGGTTCGGGTGCGCGACGATGCGCTTCGGGTCGAAGAAATCGACGGCGCCCAGGCCGTCGCAGCGCGGGCAGGCGCCCATCGGGTTGTTGAATGAGAACAGGCGCGGCTCCAGCTCGGGCAGCGCGTAGTCGCAAAGCGGGCAGGAGAATTTCGCCGAGAACAGATGCTCCTTGCCGGAGTCGGCTTCCACCACGACGGCGCGGCCCTCGGCATGGCGCAGCGCGGTCTCGAACGAGTCGGCGAGCCGCTGCTTGGTGTCGGCGCGCGAGCGCAGCCGGTCGATCACCACCTCGACGGTGTGCTTGGTCCTCTTCGCGAGCTGCGGCGCCGCGTCGAGCTCGTGCACCTTGCCGTCGATGCGCACGCGCGTGAAGCCCTGCGCGCGCAGCTCGTCCAGGAGCTCGGCCTGCTCGCCCTTTCTTCCGGTCACCACCGGGGCCAGGATCATGAGGCGGGTGTCCTGCGGCAGCTGCAGCACGTGATCCACCATCTGGGCCACGGTCTGCGCCTGCAGCGCGACCTTGTGCTGCGGGCAGTAGGGCGTCCCGACGCGGGCGTAGAGCAGGCGCAGGTAATCGTGGATCTCGGTGACCGTGCCCACGGTCGAGCGCGGGTTGTGGCTCGCCGCCTTCTGCTCGATGGCGATCGCGGGCGAGAGCCCTTCGATGAGATCGACGTCGGGCTTTTCCATGAGCTGCAGGAACTGGCGCGCGTACGCCGACAGCGACTCGACGTAGCGCCGCTGGCCCTCGGCGTACAGCGTGTCGAAGGCGAGCGAGCTCTTGCCCGAGCCGGAAAGGCCGGTGATCACCACCAGCCGGTGGCGCGGCAGCTCGACGCTGACGTTCTTGAGATTGTGGGTGCGCGCTCCGCGAACGCGGATGCTGTCCATCGGATGCAAAGGCAGAAAGTTAACTTGGTACTATAACGTGTTTCGCGCTCCCGCCTCCAGGGCTTCAATGAACGAAAGAATGAGCAGCGCCGAGCTGCGCGCCGGCGCCAGCCTTGCCGGCGTGTACGGGCTGCGCATGCTGGGCCTGTTCATCATCCTTCCGGTATTCGTGGTTCACGCCGGCCAGATTCGCGGCGGCGATAACCTCACCCTCGTCGGCATCGCCCTCGGGGCTTACGGGCTATCGCAGGGCATCCTGCAGATTCCCTTCGGCCTCGCCTCGGATCGCTGGGGCAGAAAGCCGGTGTTGTACGCGGGCCTCCTGATCTTCGCGGCAGGCAGCTTCCTCGGCGTCGCTGCAGACGATATCTGGACCGCGATTGCAGCGAGGACCTTGCAGGGAGCGGGTGCGATCTCCTCGGTCGCGATGGCGCTTGCGGCGGACCTGACCCGCGAGCAGCACCGCACCAAGATCATGGCCATGATCGGCGCGACCATCGGCCTGATGTTCGCCGTCTCGCTGGTCGGCGCCCCGGTGCTTTACCGCTTGATCGGCATGGGCGGCCTGTTCGCCTTGACCGGCCTGCTGTCGCTCGCCGCCGTCTGGCTGGTGCAAGCCCAGGTCCCCGATCCCCCGAACCACGCTCGACCGACCGGCAAGCCGGGCGGCGTCATGGCGAGCATTCTCGACGCCGAGTTGCTGCGGTTGAACGTCGGCATCTTCGTCCTGCACATCGTGCTCTACGCCATGTTCGTCGTCGTGCCGGTGCTGCTCGTAACGAGCGGCCTGGCGCTTGCCGAGCACTGGAAGCTTTATCTGCCGGTCGTGCTGGCTTCGTTCGTCCTGATGGTTCCGGCTATCCTGTACGCGGACCGGCAGAACCGTCCCAAGCCGGTGCTGCTCGGCGCGATCGCCCTCTTGCTTGCCGTGGAAGCCGTGCTGGGTGCCGTGAGCGCGTCGATCGGGGCGCTTGCGCTTTTGATGCTCGGATTCTTTGTCGCATTCAACGTCTTGGAAGCGATGTTGCCGTCGCTCGTGTCGCGCATCGCCCCGGCGCAGGCCCGCGGGGTGGCGATAGGCGTGTACAACACCACCCAGACGCTGGGCGTGTTCTTCGGCGGATGGCTCGGGGGCTGGCTGGCCACGCATCACGGCGCCCCCGGAGTGTTCGTGCTATGTGCGGCCCTGGCTGCCCTATGGCTGGCCGTGGCGGTCGGGATGCGGCCGGTGCGCCGTCAAGTCAACGAGCTTTCGAGTCTGACGTTGTCGATACCATCCGGGGTGAACCTGGAAGGGCTTCGAGAAGCGCTTGCGCGTGTGCCGGGCGTACACGAAGCCGAGGTGCTGGCGCACGACCGTATCGCGCGCATTAAGGTAGTGCCCGGCCAATGGGATGAGAGTAGGGTACGCAAACTTGTAACTGGGGAGATTTGACATGGCGTCGGTTAACAAGGTGATCGTGGTGGGCAATCTCGGGCGCGACCCGGAAACGCGGTACATGCCGGACGGTGCGGCCATTACCAACGTATCGGTCGCAACCTCCTTTCAATGGACCGACAAGGCAAGCGGGGAGAAGAAGGAGGAAACCGAGTGGCACCGCGTGGTGTTCCGCGGCAAGCTCGCCGAAGTGGCCGGCGAATACCTCAAGAAAGGCTCGCAGGTCTACGTCGAGGGGCGGCTGCGCACCCGCAAATGGCAGGACAAGGAAGGCCAGGACAAGTACACCACCGAGATCGTCGCCGACCGCATGCAGATGCTCGGCTCGCGCGCCGGCGCGGGAGAGCCGCGCGCTGAGGCGCCCATGGAATCCCGGGCGGCGGAGCCCAAGCCGGCTGCGGCCAAGAAGCCGGCCGGCAAGTTCGACGACATGGAAGACGATATTCCTTTCTGAAACAGCGATATAATCGCTTTCTATGCCGATCTACGAGTACCGTTGCGACGTCTGCGGCCACCAGGAAGAGTTTTTGCAGAAGGTCAGTGAGCCGCAGCTCACGGAATGCCCTGTCTGCCACAAGCCGACGTTCAGCAAGCTGCTGAGCGCGGCGGGCTTCCAGCTCAAGGGCAGCGGCTGGTACGCCACCGACTTCAAGTCCAAGAGCGCCAAGCCGGCCGAAAAGAAGGCCGATGCGAAGCCGGATGCGAAGACCGACTCGACGACGACGGAAACCAAAGCCGAGCCGAAAAAGACAGAATCCAAGTCCGAGGCGCCGGCCTGATTCGCAACTACTGAGCTCGCGGCCCGGTACCAGCCGGGCCTTTTTATTTCATGAAGAAGTACCTCATTACCGGATTGCTGATCTGGATCCCGCTTGTCATCACGCTGTGGGTCCTGAAGGCGATCGTGGATCTGCTCGACCAGTCGCTGCTGCTGCTGCCGGCCGCGGTGCATACCGAAAACTGGCTCGGCATCCACATCCCCGGGCTGGGGGCGATCCTGACGATCGTCATCGTGCTGGTGACCGGCATTTTCGCCACCAATTTCTTCGGCGCGCAGCTGATCGAAATCTGGCACGACATCCTGCACCGCATCCCGGTCGTCAACTCGATCTACTCGAGCGTCAAGCAGATCTCCGACACGCTGTTCTCCTCCAGCGGGCAGGCCTTCCGCAAGGCGCTGCTGGTGCAATGGCCCCGCGAGGGCATGTGGACCATCGCCTTCCTCACCGGCACGCCCGGCGGGGGCGTTGCGCGCTACCTTCCGGAGGACTGCCTGGCGGTTTACGTGCCGACCACGCCCAACCCCACCGGCGGCTACTTCGTCATCGTGCAGCGCAAGGACGTGATCGAGCTGGACATGACCGTCGACCAGGCGCTGAAGTACATCATCTCCATGGGCGTGGTTCCGCCGCTGGAGCACAGGTGAGAACTCACTATTGCGGGGACCTCTCCGCCGCGCTCGTGGATCGCAGCGTCACGCTGTGCGGCTGGGCGCACCGCCGGCGCGACCACGGCGGGGTGATCTTCGTCGACCTGCGCGACCGCGAAGGCCTGGCGCAGGTGGTATTCGACCCCGACCGCGCCGACGCCTTCGCCATCGCCGAGCGCGTGCGCAGCGAGTTCGTGCTGCGCGTCACCGGCAAGGTGCGCCGCCGTCCGCAAGGCACGGTGAATCCCGGGCTGCATTCCGGCGAAGTCGAGGTGCTGGCGCACGAGGTCGAGATACTCAATCCTTCGGTGCCGCCGCCTTTCCAGCTCGACGAGGAAAACCTCAACGAGCACACCCGCCTCACCTACCGCGTGCTCGACCTGCGCCGCGACGTGATGCAGAAGAACCTGCGGCTGCGCTACCGGGTGGCCATGGCGGTGCGCAATTACCTGGACGCGCACGGCTTCATCGACATCGAGACGCCCATGCTGACGCGCTCGACGCCCGAGGGGGCGCGCGACTACCTCGTGCCGAGCCGCGTGCACCCGGGCGAGTTCTTCGCGCTGCCGCAATCGCCCCAGCTCTTCAAGCAGCTGCTGATGGTGGCGGGCTACGACCGCTACTACCAGATCGTCAGGTGCTTCCGCGACGAGGACCTGCGCGCTGACCGGCAGCCCGAGTTCACGCAGATCGACGTGGAGGCCTCCTTCCTCGACGAGCGCGCCATCCAGGACCTGATGGAGGGGCTGGTGCGCGAGGTGTTCGACGACGTGCTGGGCATAGAGCTGCCGCGGCCCTTCGCGCGGCTCACGTATGCAGAGGCCATGGCGCGCTACGGCTCGGACAAGCCGGATCTGCGCGTGGCGCTCGAGCTCACCGAGCTCACCGACCTGATGAAGGCGGTCGAGTTCAAGGTTTTCCGCCAGGCCGCCGATGCGCCGGGGGGCCGGGTTGCGGCTTTGAAGGTCAATGCCGAGCTCAGCCGCAAGGAGATCGACGACTACAGCGCCTTCGTGGCGAACTACGGCGCCAAGGGGCTCGCCTACATCAAGGTCAACGCCGACGGCCTGCAGTCGCCCATCGTGAAGTTCCTGCCCGAAAACGTCCTGAGAGACGTCGTCTCCCGTACAGGCGGGGAACCGGGCGACGTCATCTTCTTCGGCGCCGACAGGGCGAAAGTGGTCAACGACGCGCTCGGCGCCTTGCGCGTGAAAATCGCCCACGACAAGGGGCTGGTGGAAAAGGCCTGGCGGCCGCTGTGGGTGGTGGATTTCCCGATGTTCGAGTGGGACGACGAGGCGAAGCGCTGGGGTGCGATGCACCACCCGTTCACGTCGCCGAAGGACGGCCACGAGGACCTGCTTGCCTCGGATCCCGCCCGCGCCCTGTCCAAGGGCTACGACATGGTGCTGAACGGCTCGGAGATCGGCGGCGGCTCGGTGCGCATCCACCGCGCCGAGGTGCAGACGAAGGTCTTCAAGGCGCTCGGCATCTCGGATGCGGAAGCGCGCGCGAAGTTCGGCTTCCTGCTCGACAACCTGCAGTTCGGCGCGCCGCCGCACGGGGGGATCGCCTTCGGCCTCGATCGCCTGGTGGCGCTCATGGCCGGGGCCGAGTCGATCCGCGACGTCATTGCTTTCCCCAAGACGCAGCGCGCGCAGGACCTGCTGGTGCAGGCACCCAGCCCGGTAGACGAGAAGCAGCTGCGCGAGCTCGGCCTGCGATTGCGGGAGAAACCGCCGCAAACCTGATGCGCCTGCTTGCAGCGCTCGCGCTCGTCTGCTTATCGGCGGCATTTGCCGGTGAAATACAGGGCGAACGACTCCCTGCCGAGGCACGCGAGACTCTCGAGCGCATCAAGGCGGGCGGCCCGTTTCCTTATGCGCAGGATGGCCGCGTTTTTTCCAACCGGGAAAGGCTGCTTCCAAGGAAAATTCGGGGGTATTACCGCGAGTACACGGTGAGCACGCCCGGGGCGCGGGACCGGGGCGCGCGCCGCATTGTCGCCGGAAGCAGCGGCGAGTACTACTACACTGACGATCATTACCGCTCGTTCCGGAGAATCCGCGAATAATGGGCAAGCTGCTGGAGCGACTGACCGACCCGGCGCGCTCGGGCGTCTACCGTGTCACGCGCCCGGACGAGCTGCGCGATGCACTGCGTGGCGGCAGCCTGGCGGTAGCGACGGTCGACCTGCAGCAACCGGTTTTCGAGGCCTTTGCCCGGGCGCTCGCCTTCCCGGACTGGTTCGGGCGCAACTGGGACGCCCTGGAGGATTGCCTGACCGACCTGTCCTGGCGGGAAGCTGCCGGGCACGTGGTCATCGTCGAAGGCAATGAGGAAAGCGGCATCCTGGTGGACGTGCTGCGCTCGGCGGCGCAGTTCTGGGCCGCGCGCGGCAAGCCTTTCTTCGCGGTGTTCGTCGATCCGGAAAAGCGGCTGAAGCTGGAAGACCTGTTCCGCGCAGCATGAAGTTCAAGCTGCCGGTGTCGGTGCTGGTCGTGGTCCACACCCTCGAGCGGGAAGTGCTGCTGCTCGAGCGCGCGCAGCACCCTGGCTTCTGGCAATCGGTGACCGGCTCGCTCGACTGGCCGCAGGAGCCGCTGGCGGCGGCGGCGGCGCGCGAAGTGCGCGAGGAGACCGGCATCGACGCCATACGCGGCAGGCTGGCGTCGTGGAATGTCGCCAACACCTTCGAGATCTACCTTTCGTGGCGCTCGCGTTTCGGGCCGGGGGTGACGCACAACACCGAGCATGTGTTCGGTCTGGCGCTCGCGCGGCGCGTCGCGGTGAATATCGCGCCGGCCGAGCATGCGGCCTTCGCCTGGCTGCCCTGGCAGGAGGCGGCGCAGAAGTGCTTCAGCTGGTCCAACCGCGACGCCATCCGCCTGCTCGGGGAATGAGGTATATACAATGTGGGTTCCCCGCTGAGGCCGGCTTGAGCAAGACCCTGCGCGTCGTCACGCTGAACATCCACAAGGGGCTGTCGCACTTCAACCGCCGCATGGTGATCCACGAGCTGCGCGACGGCCTGCGCGGCCTGGACC
>CAZJJC010000089.1:0-7984 GCA_964546195.1 uncultured Enterobacteriaceae bacterium
CCCGGCCAGGCGTAGCCGCGCGGCAGCTTTTCCAATATCGCCGCAGAAACCTCGTCGTCCTCGATACCCGCGATACGTCCTACGATAAGGCGGACCAGAAGCTGCAGCTCGGCAGTCGACTCGGCGATGCGCTGGCGCAGCGTCGGCACCTCGATCACGTCCGAGCACAGCCGGTAGTAGAAGTCGTCGCGAAAGCGCCCGTCGGCGCGCAGCGCGTCGAGCGGCCGGTTGGTCGCGGCGATCACGCGGCCGGAGAAGCGCTTCTTCTCGTGCCCGCCGAGCGGCGTGAAGCTGCGCTCCTGCAGCACCTGCAGCAGCTTGATCTGCACCGGGATGCTCACCTCGCCGATCTCGTCCAGGAAGAGCGCGCCGTGCGCGCTGCAGCGCTCGAACACGCCCTGGTGATGCTCGATCGCCCCGGTGAACGCGCCCTTGCGGTGGCCGAAAAGCTCCGACTCGATCAGCGTCTCCGGAAACTGCGAGAGGTTGATCGCGATGAAGCTCTCGGCGAAGTTCGCGGCGAAGCGCCGCTCCCCCGGCAGGTAGGGGATGAAGGCCGAGCGCCCGATCGCCGCCGCGGCCTGGCCCTTGCCGGAGCCGGTCTCCCCGAGCAGCAGCGTGGAGAAATCCTCCATGCGATCCCATAGCGCCGCCTCGTAGCCGCGCATGTCGTGCGTGAAGACGTTGTTCCACAGCGCCTCGCGCAGCCGGCGCATCGACTCGCACTCCCCGGCAAGCGAGCGGTCGATGAAGTAGAAGGCGCGCCGCAGCTGGAAGAAGAAGGCGAAGAAGCGCGCCGCGCGCTGCGGCGCGAAGCCGTGCTCCACCAGGCCCGCCACCGCCTCGTCGCCGAAGGGCACCGGCAGCGAGGCGCCGCCCTTCGCCTGGCGCTCGATCAGCGCGTCGAGCTGCGGCACGTAGCGGTGATAGCTGACATAGAGCAGCGCGGGCTCTACCAGGCGGTGCTCCTCGGGGCCGAAGCTTTTGCCCTGCAGCGACTGCAGGCGCGCGGCGACCACCCGCGCGAGCGCCTCGCGATGCGCGTTGAGATCGCCAAGCGGCACCCCCGGCGCGAGCCGCACGATCAGCTCGGAGCGGCGCGCGGTGAACGGATTGCCGAACACCACGTCGGCCAGCGTGGCGAGGAACTCGCGATCGGACGAATCGAGCTCGGACACGCAATAAATGTATGTCAGACCGTCAATAAATGCTAGCGCCTTCTCCAGGACGCTATACAGAACACTGTAAAAACAAATACTTAAGCACTGGCACGGCAGGTGCATTGCATGAGACGCAGCTAACCAAGGGAGAAACCAAATGAAAGCCCTCATCCAACCCCGGGACCGCGGCGCTCAACGGCATCGGCTGCTGGTCGCGGAGCTCGCGAGTGCAGGCTGCTTTCGGCCCGCCCCGGTGCGCACGGCTCTCTACGGGGCCTTCATCCTCGCGGTTTACGCGGCGGCCTACGCCACGCTGCTGACGGGCCCGGACCTGCCCCTGCGCGCGTTGGCGATCCTCATGCTCGCGTTCATCAGCGTGCACGCCGGCTTCATCGCACACGAAGCCGGCCATGGCGCGATCACGCGCGATCGCCGTGTGGCGGAGTGCATCGGCCAGGTCTTCAACACGCTGCTGACCGCCTTGTGCTACGCGCACTTCAGCGATATCCATCGCCGGCACCACCCGCACTGCAACGAGCGCTCGCGCGATCCGGACATGCAGTCGGAGTTCTTCAGCCTGTATCCGGAGGCGGCGCGCGAGAAAGCCGGCCTCGGCCGGCTGATCAGCTCTCACCAGGCGATGCTGATCTGGGTGCTGGTGTGGCTGCAGGGCTTCACGCTGAAGATCGACAGCCTGAAGCACCTGTGGCGCAATCCGCGCACCACGCGCGCCGACCAGGCCGTGGTGCTGCTGCACTTCGCGCTGTGGTTCGTGCCCCCGGTGCTGCTGCTCGGACTGCCCGACGCGCTGCTCAACTATGCGCTGATGACGCTGCTCATCGGCCCCTACCTGGGCACGATTTTCCTGCTGAATCACATCGGCACCCGGGTGATCGAGCCCGGCGAGCCGATCTCCTTCTTCGAGCATGAGATCCGCGTCACCCGCAACCTGGGCAGCACGCCGCTGCATGACTTCCTGTTCGGCGGGCTGAACAACCACATCGAGCATCACCTGTTCCCGTCGATGCCGACCGCGCGCCTGCGCCGGGCGCGGCGCATCACCCGCGACTTCTGCCGCCGGCACGCCATCCCCTACCAGGAGATGTCGTGGCTCGCGGCGGCGCGCGACGTGGCGCGCCACTTCAAGGCCATGTCGGCGTTCGTCGGAGCCGCGCGATGAGCCGCCTGCTGCTGCTGGCGCTCGTGCTGCTCGCGCTCAATGGCTGCGCGGTGCGCGAGTTCGCGGTGAACCGCATTGGCGACGCCGTCGCCGGGGGCGGCTCGGTTTTCTCCGCCGACGACGATCCCGAGCTGGTGCGCGCCGCGGCGCCCTTCAGCCTGAAGCTGATCGAAAGCCTGCTGGACGAAAGCCCGCGGCATCGCGGGCTGCTGCTCGCGGCCGCGCGCGGCTTCACGCAGTACGCCTACGCGTTCGTGCAGCAGGAGGCCGAGGAAGCCGAGGACCACGATCTCGCCCGCGCGCTGCGTCTGCAGGAGCGCGCGCGCCGGCTGTATCGCCGGGCGCGCGATTACGGGCTGCGCGGCCTCGCCGTCGCGCCCGACGACGTCGCGCTGCTGTACTGGACCGGCGCCTCGTGGGGCGCCCTGATCGGGGTATCCAAGCACGCGCCCGAAGCCCTCGCGGAGCTGCCGCAGGTGGAGGCGCTGATGGACCGGGCGCTCGAGCTCGACGAGGCGTTCGAGCGCGGCGCGCTGCATACATTCATGATCGGCTACGAAACGGTGCGCCAGGGCGCCTCGGGCGATCCGGCCGAGCGCGCACGCGCGCGCTTCGCCCGGGCGATGGCGCTCTCGGGCGGCGGCGAGGCCGCGCCGCTGCTCGCGCTCGCCGAGGCCGTGTGCGTGCCCCAGCAGCGCCGCGCGGAGTTCGAGGCGCTCCTGCAGCGCGCCTTGAGCATCGATACGGCCAGCGCCGCGGACAACCGCCTGGCCAACCTCGTGGCGCAGCGGCGCGCGCGCTGGCTGCTGTCGCGCATCGAACGCTTGTTCACCGAGTAGAGGACACCATGAAGCTGCTTTCGCTCGTTTTATGCGGTTGGCTGTTCGTCGCGCAATGCGTGCAAGCCCAGGAGGCGTCCAAGATCCGGCTCGGGACCCTCGCGCCGCGCGGCACCTCCTGGCATCGCAGCCTGCTCGAGATGGGCGAGAAGTGGCGTGCCGCGCAAGGCGCGGGCGCTGCCTTCATCGTCTACACCGACGGCTCGCAAGGCGGGGAGGCCGACATGGTGCGGCGCATGCGCGTCGGGCAGCTCAACGCCGCGCTGCTTTCGGTGGTGGGCCTGAGCGAAATCGACCCGGCCGCCTCGGCGCTGCAGAAGATGCCGATGGTGTTCCGCTCCTGGGACGAGCTCGATTTCCTGCGCGAGAAGCTGCGCCCCACGCTCGAGAAGCGCTTCTCCGACAAGGGCTTCAGGGTGCTGTTCTGGGGCGACGCAGGCTGGGTGCGCTTCTTCTCGAAGGAGCCCGGGCTGCGGCCGGCCGACTACCGGCAGATGAAAGTGTTCGCCTGGGCGGGCGACAACCCGCAAGTCGACATCATGAAAGCGCTCGGCTACAAGCCGGTGGTGCTCGAGATCTCCGACATCCTTCCCGGGCTGCAGACCGGGATGATCAACATGGTGCCGAGCACGCCGTTCTACGCGCTCGTCGGCCAGTTCTACGGCCATGCCTCCCACATGCTGGACATGAACTGGGTGCCGATCGTCGGCGCGGCGGTGATCACGCGCAAAGCCTGGGAAAGCATGTCGCCCGCGGCGCAAAAGGCGCTGCGCGAAGCCGGCGAGACCACCGGAGCGCAACTGCGCGCCATCAGCCGGCGCGAGAACGACGAATCGGTCGAGGCGATGAAAAAGCGCGGGCTCAAGGTGCAGCGCGTCAGTCCCGAGATCGAGGCCGAGTGGCGCGCGCTGGCCGAGGGCGCCTACCCGATGATCCGCGGCAACATGGTGCCGGCGGATCTGTTCGACGAAGTGCAGCGCCTGCTGCGGGAATACCGTGCTCAAAGCCGCTGAAAACCTGATCCTCGCGGCCCTGCTCGTGGCGATGGCGCTGCTGCCGCTCGCCGAGATCGTGCTGCGCGGCCTGTTCGGCGTCGGCATCTCGGGCGCGGCCAGCTTCACCCAGCACCTGACGCTCGCCGCGGCGATGCTCGGCGCGGCCGTCGCCGCGCGCGAGCGGCGCCTGCTGTCGCTGTCCATGCTGAATGAGCTGTTGAAGGGACGCTGTTCTGCGCTGGCGCGCGGCTTCACGGGCGGCGTGGCGATGCTGGTCGGCGTGCTGCTGGTGGTGGCGAGCGCCGAGCTGGTGCTGGCCGAGCGCGCCGGCGGCAACGTCATCGCCTACGGCGTCCCGGTGTGGCTGGGGCAGGCGGTGCTGCCGGCGGGCTTCGCGCTCATCACGCTGCGGCTCGCCTGGCGAGTGGCCGATGCCTGGCCGGCCCGGGCGGCCGCGCTCGCCCTCGCGGTCGCGCTCGCGCTTGCGGCCACGCACCGGCTGCCGCTCACCGAGCCGCTGTTCCTCGTGGCGCTCGGCGCGCTGTTCATCGCGGCGCTGCTCGGCTCGCCGGTGTTCACCACGCTCGGCGGCGCGGCGCTGCTGCTCTTCTGGCACGACGGCTTGCCGATGGCCTCGGTGGCGCTCGATCACTACCGCCTGGTGGTGAACCCCTCGCTTCCCATGATTCCGCTGTTCACGCTCGCCGGCTATTTCCTCGCCGAGGGCGGTGCGCCGGGCCGGCTGATCCGCCTGTTCAACGCCCTGTTCGGCAGCCTGCGCGGCGGCGCCGCCATCGCCACCGTGGCCGCGTGCGCCTTCTTCACCTCGTTTTCCGGGGCTTCCGGGGTGACCATCATCGCGCTGGGCGGCATGCTGATGCCGCTGCTCTCGAGCGCCGGCTACTCGCAGAAGGGCGCCCTGGGCCTGCTGACCGGCGCCGGGTCGCTCGGCGGCCTGCTGCCGCCGGGACTGCCGCTGGTGCTGTATGCCATCGTCGCCAAGATCTCGATCGAGGAGATGTTCCTCGCCGGGATCCTGCCGGGCCTGCTGATGGTGGCGCTGATCGCGCTGTGGGGACTTCGCCTGGCGCCGCGCGCGTCGTCGGCGCCGCGCAAGTTCGACTGGCGCGAGGTGCGCGCCGCGCTGCTCGCGGCGAAATGGGAGCTGCTGCTGCCGGTGGTCGCGTTCAGCGCCCTGTTCGGCGGCTTCGCCACGCCGGTCGAGGCTGCCGCGCTCACCGCGGTGTACGCGTTCGTGGTGGAGGCGCTGATCCACCGCGACCTGAGCCTGCGGCGCGACGTCCCGCGTGTGATGGCCGAGTGCGGGCTTCTGGTGGGGGGCGTGCTCCTCATCCTGGGCGTCGCGCTCGGGTTCACCAACTACCTGGTCGACGCCAGGATTCCCGAGCGCGCCGTCGATTGGGTGACCGGAATCGTCCATTCGCGCTGGGTCTTTCTGGCCACGCTCAACGTTTTCCTGTTGCTGGCCGGGTGCGTGCTCGACATCTTCTCTGCCACCGTGGTGCTGGTGCCGCTCATCGTGCCGCTCGGGCTGGCCTACGGCGTCGACCCGATCCATCTGGGCATCATTTTTCTCGCCAACCTGGAGCTGGGCTATCTGACGCCGCCGGTGGGCATGAATCTCTTCTTTACCGCCTACCGCTTCGGCAAGCCGCTGCCCGAGGTGTTCCGCGCGGTGCTGCCGGCGGTCGCGGTCCTGGGGTGCGGCGTATTGCTGGTGACGTATCTGCCGTGGCTCGCCACCGCCCTGCCGCAACTTGCGAGGTAAAAACATGAAGATCGCCATGATCCCGATGCTGCTGCTTCTCGCCGCCCTGGTCGTGCCGCTTGCGGCGCAGGCGAGCGAGGAGGCGCGCATCGGCCGCTTCTATAGCTCCTTCGAGGTCGGGATGTCGCAGCCCGAGGCGAGCCCGCAGTTGTCGAATCCTCACGGCCGCGTGGCGCTCGCCCTGGGCTTCGGACGCCGGCACTCGCGCCATCTCGCCTGGGAGATCGACTACCTCGGGTACGGGCAGAGCTTCGACGTACTGCCCGGCTTGCCGTCGCTGCCGCCGTTGACCGCCTCGGACGGGCGCGCGAGCGCCGAAACGAGCAGCATTTCGGGCACGCTGCGCGTCGTCTACCCGCTCGGCGCCTTCGAGCCCTACGCCGGCGCGGGCGTGGGCTACTACCGGGCGAAGCTGAGCGTCACCGGGCTGCAACTGCTTTTGTTTCCGACCAGCGTGTCGCGCCGCGAAAGCGGCATCGGCACGCATGTAATGGTCGGCGCCGATTTCCATTCCGGCGCAAACAGCGCCTGGGGCCTCAAGTACCGCAAGACGTTCTTCGATGCCGCCTTCGGCCCGGAAATCCCGGGCGAGGTCAATCTGGGTGCCGGGATCTGGACGCTGTCATTCCGCAGGATGTTTTGACGGCGCTTTCTGGCATGCTCTGGAACATGCGCCTCTGGATCTTCGCGCTGCTCGGCGCCGCGCTGCTCGTCGCGGTAGTGCTGCTGCCGCCGCTGGCGGAGCCGCGCATGTTTCGCAGCCTTGCGGATGAGCGCGCCTTCCTCGGCATCCCCAACTTCCTCGACGTGGTGTCCAACGTGCCGTTTCTGCTCGTCGGGGTTTGGGGGCTTTATTTCCTGGCGCGCGACGCGCGGAAGCCGCGCGCCTTTACCGATCCTGCCGAGCGATGGCCTTACGCCGCCTGCTACCTCAGCGTGGCGCTCATCGCGCCGGGGTCTGCGTACTACCATCTCGCGCCCGATGATGCGCGGCTCATGTGGGATCGGCTGCCGATCAGCACGGGCTTCATGGCGCTCGTCTCGGCGGTGATCGTAGAGCGCATCAGCGTGAAAGCCGGCTTGCGCCTGCTCCTGCCCTTGATGCTGGCCGGTGCGGCGAGCGTGCTTTACTGGCGCTGGAGCCTGCTGCGCGGCGCCGAAGACATCCTGCCCTATGCCGCCGTGCAGTACGGCGCGATGGCGGCCTTGGTGCTCGCCGTGCTGCTGTTCCCGGCACGCTACACGCGTGGCGCGGACCTGCTCGTCGCCCTGGGCCTCTATGCGCTCGCCAAGCTCGCCGAAGTGCTCGACCGCCCGATCTACGCGCTGGGCGGAATCGTCAGCGGCCACACCCTCAAGCACCTGCTCGCCGCGCTTGCGGTCGGCTGGCTGGTGCGCATGCTCTACCTGCGCCGCCCGACGTAAATGGGGTACGTCGCTATTTTTGCCGCTTGTCGATGACGCGCCTGGCCTTGCCGATGGAGCGCTCGATCGGGCCGATGCGCACATCGGCGCTGATGCCGATGTAGGCCTTGATGCTGTGCTGCAGGCCCGCGGTGGCGCCTGCCTCGCCTTCCACCACCACGGTAAGGTGGTCGAGCGGCCCGTCCTTCGAGAGTTCCAGCACGTAGTGCGGGCTCAGGCCCGGCTGCTTGAGGACGAGCTCCTCGATCTGCGAGGGGAACACGTTGACCCCGCGGATGATCAGCATGTCGTCGCTGCGCCCGGAGATGCGCTCCATGCGCCGCATGGTGCGCGCGCTGCCCGGAAGCAGGCGCGTGAGGTCGCGCGTGCGGTAGCGGATGACGGGGAGCGCTTCCTTGGTGAGCGAGGTGAACACCAGCTCGCCCTTCTCGCCCTCGGGCAGCGGCGCGCCGCTCGCCGCATCGACGATCTCGGGGAGGAAGTGGTCCTCCCAGATCGTCAAGCCGTCCTTCGTCTCGATGCACTCCTGCGCCACCCCGGGGCCGATGACCTCCGACAGCCCGTAGATGTCGATCGCCTCGATCTTCAGCCTGTCC
>CAZJJC010000090.1:0-13558 GCA_964546195.1 uncultured Enterobacteriaceae bacterium
AGGTGCTCGGGCGTGCTGGCGCGGCCTTCGACGCCCAGCGCGGCGAAGCGCTGCTGCACCTCCGGCGAAGCGAGCGCCTTGTGGACCGCCTGGTTCAGCCTGTCGATCACCGCGCGCGGCGTTTTGGCCGGCGCTGCCAGGCTGTTCCACGAGGTGACCACGTAGCCCGACAGTCCCGCCTCGGCTACGGTCGGCACGTCGGGCAGCGCGGGAAAGCGCTTCTCGGTGGTGACCGCGAGCGCGCGCAGGTTGCCCGACTTGATGTGCGACATGGAAGGCGCGAGAAACTCGAAGATCACCGCGGCGTCCTGGCTCTTCGCCGCCGTGACCACCTCGCCGGTCGCCTTGTAGGGAATCACCTGGATGTCGATGCCGGCCATCGACTTGAACAGCTCCGCCGCCAGGTGCTGGGTGCTGCCCAGGCCGATGGTGCCGATGTTGAGCTTGCCCGGGCTCGCCTTGGCGGCCGCGACCAGCTCCGGCACGGATTTCGCCGGCGCCTTGGGGTCGTTGAGCAGCACCAGGCTGAATGAGCCGACCGTCGAGATCATCGCGAAGTCGTTCACCGGATCGTAGGGCAGCTTGTTGAACAGCGCCTGGCTCACCGCGTTGCCGTTCGTGAGCAGCAGCAGCGTATGGCCGTCGGCCGTGGCGCGCGCCACGTCGTTCGCGGCGACGATGCCGCCGGCGCTCGGCTTGTTCTCGATCACCACCTGCTGGCCCAGATCCTCGCCCATCTTCGGCGCGAAGGTGCGCGACACCAGATCGGCCACCCCGCCCGGGCCGAACGGCACGACCAGGCGGATGGGTTTCGAGGGAAAGGCCTGCGCCGCCGCAGCGACGGGCAAGGCCAGCAGCAATACGCCTAATAGCTTGCGGATCATTCGAACAGCTCCTCCACGTTAAAGCGCCTCGGGATCATGCCCTGGCGATGTGCGCAATCGATGGCGACCTCGAGGTTGCGCCGGTTGGCCTCGAGGCCGTGCGGCAGCATCGGCGGGTCGCCCGCGGCCTGCTTGCTTGCCACGAGCAGCTCGTAGATTTCATCTGCCTTTTCCCGCGGCACCGAATCCTTGACCGCCACGAGATGGTTGAGCTGGATGGCGCCGCCGTGCTTCTCGCGCCATTTCTTCGCCGCAGCCTCGGGATCCGGGATGAGCGGCTTGAGCCGCTCGTCGGCCGGGATCGCGCCCAGGATGGCGGCGTCGAGCTCGCCTGCGAGCAGCATCGCCGTGATGTCCCGGCCCGCCGGCGCGCGCTGCACGTTCGGCGGGTCGCGGAACTCGGCCACATGCGCCTCCTCGAAGGTCACCCAGTCGACGCGGCCGATGTCCACGCCATGGTCTTCCATCAGGATGCCGCGGATCCAGGCGCCCGTAGTCACCGAATAGGACCGCACGCCGACGCGCTTGCCGGCAAGCTGACCGGGTTTCAACGAAGGCGTCCTTTCAGGACAGAACACGAGGAACGGATGCTGGAGGCGCGCCAGCACCACGAAGGGCAGCAACCGGTAGGGCTTGCCGTGCGCCTTGGCGATGAGCTGCGTCATGATCGCCATCTCGGACACGTCGAACTCGAGGTCGCGCACCACGCGCTTGAACATCGTCGCCACGCTGCCCTTGAACTCGGCGAAGGCGAAGCGGTCGGTGCGCGTCCTGAACTGCCGGGTTACGGGGTAGTCCCCGATCAGCGTCTTCAGCATGGGCAGGTTAAAAAGGGGTCAGAGCAATTTATCGTAAATCCGCGGCTGCGCGGGCCATATTAGATATAGGTAAATTGCTCTGACCCCTTTTTCACCTGGCTCCGGGGACCCTGCGGGTCTTGTCAGAAGCCGTAAAGCCGTGCGGGATTGTCGACGAGGATCTTAATCTGAAGCTCCGGCTCCGGCGCCATCAGGGGGAAAAGATCCAGCAGGTCGCCGTCGTTGGGCATGTGCTTGCCCACGTTCGGATGCGGCCAGTCGGTGCCCCACAGGATGCGCCCGGGCGCGGCGTCGATCAGCGCGCGCGCGAACGGCACGGCGTCCGTGAACGGCGGCCCCACCGACGAGACACGCTCGGCGCCGCAGACCTTCACCCAGGTATTCTGGTTTCTCAAGAACGACAAAAGTACCCGGAAGGGTTCCTGCTGCAGCCCGTCCGCCGCCTTTACGCGCCCCATGTGGTCGATCACCATCGGCACCGGGATCGCCTCGAACTTCCTGCGGAATTCGACGAGGTCGCTCGCGTCCAGATGCAGGATGAGGTGCCAGCCCATCTCCTTCAGCCGCGCCACCGTGCGGTCGAAGAACCCCATGTCCGGCCGCCCGCCGAGGTGCTTCACGAAATTGAAGCGCACGCCGCGGATCCCGCCCTCCTGCATGCTCTTGAATTCCTTGTCCCCGTACGACTCGTCGATGATCGCGGTCCCGCGATAGCGCCCGCCCGAGCGCGCAATCGCGTCGAGCGTCACCCGCATGTCGGCGCCATGGCAGCTCGCGTGCACGATCACCGCCCGCTCGATCCCCAGGACCGCATGCAGCTTCTGCAGGCCCTCGAACGGCGCATCCGGCGGCCAGTACGGCGCCTCCGGCGCATAGGGGAACCTCGCCGCCGGGCCGAACACATGGCAATGCGCGTCGCACGCGAGCGGCGGCGGCCGGAACTTCGGTTTCCGGGTGTCCGGATCAGGCGCCGCGGTGCTCTTCATCCGCGAATTCTAACGGTCCGTACGGAAAATTTGCTTCGACTAATGGATGGCTCTACGATGCCCTGCGGAGGGCCGATCCGCTGAAGATTTCGATTCTCGACGACTATTTCGACACGCTTCGTACCCTCGCCTGCTTTCGCAAACTGGACGGACACGAGGTAGCGGTCTGGAACGACCACACGCAGGACATCGGCACGCTCGCCGCGCGCCTCAAAGGCACGGAGGTGCTGGTGCTGATTCGCGAACGCACGCAGGTCCGCGAGCCGTTGCTCGGGCGCCTCGGCGCGCTGCGGCTCATCAGCCAGCGCAGCGTCTATCCTCACATCGACATCGACGCGTGTACGCGTCGCGGGGTCATCGTATCGTCCGATCGGCATGCCGGCACGCCATCCTACGCCGCGGCCGAGCTGACGTGGGGCCTGATCCTCGCCGCCATGCGGCAGATTCCGCAGCAGATGTACGCGCTGCGGGGCGGAACCTGGCAGATCGGGGTGGGCAATAGCCTGCGCGGCAAGACGCTGGGGATCTACGGATACGGAAGGATCGGCGCGGCGGTAGCAGGCTATGGAAAGGGCTTCGGCATGCATGTCGTGGTGTGGGCGCGGGAGGCGTCGCTGCAGCGCGCGCGCAGTGACGCATACGCCGTGGCGCAGAGCAAGCGCGCGTTCTTCGAATCCTGCGACGTCATCTCGCTGCACATGCGGCTGGTAAAGGAGACGCGGGGCATCGTCGGCAGGAATGATCTGTCCTGCATGAAGCCGACGGCCTTGCTCGTCAATACGAGCCGGGCACCGCTGATCGAGGCCGGCGCCCTGGTCGATGCTTTGCGCGCGGGGCGGCCCGGCATGGCCGCGATCGACGTTTACGAAGAGGAGCCGTTGCGCGACCCCGACCACCCTCTGCTCAAGATGGACAACGTGGTCTGCACGCCGCACATCGGATACGTGACGCGGGACGAGTATGAGATCCAGTTTTCCGACATCTTCGATCAAATCACCGCCTACGCGGCGGGTAGCCCCATCAACGTGGTGAACTCGGAAGTCTTCGACGTATTGCGCGGTAGGCGGCATAACCGGTGATTACCCACACCGGAGGATGCCACTGCGGGCGCGTCAGGTTCGAGGTCGTGGCGCCGGCCCGTCTGGAAGTTACCGACTGCGACTGCTCCATTTGCGCGAAGTCGGGATACCTTCATCTCATCGTGCCGAAGTCGCGCTTCAAGCTGGTGTCGGGCGCCGACGTTCTTACGACATACGAGTTCAACACCCGTACCGCCAGGCATTTATTCTGCTCCCTATGCGGCATCAAGGCGTTCTACGTGCCGCGCTCGCACCCGGACGGCTATAGCGTCAATGCGCGATGCCTGGACGAAGGAACGGTCGAGGGAATTTCGATCACTCGCACCGACGGAAAGAACTGGGAGCGAACCTATCCATCCGGGCGCGGTAAGCTGCTCGAATGAAGCATGCACATCCGCAGCGCGGTAGCCGCCTCTCCTTCCTGGTCGCCGGCCAGATGGGAGCTTGATGCGCACCGCCCTATTCCTTGTCGCCGGACTCCTGCTCCTGGCTGGCGTTCTCCTGCTGGGCAAGCTCTTTTCCTCGAACTATCCCGAGGCCCCGCGCCTGGCCACCATCGCTTTTGTCGTGCTTTGGCTTGCCATCGCCGGCGCCAACATGTGGGTCGGAGTAGCGAAGGCCGGCTACTCGGTCGCCGAGGAGCTGCCGATTTTTCTCCTCATCTTCGCGCTGCCGGCCGCCGTGGCGGTCTTGGTCAAGTGGCGGCTACTTTAAAGCCATGTAATGGAATCGCCGCTCGCCTTCGTTGACGGCGTGCTGCCCGCGCTGGCATTTGCCGCCGCGCTGGGATGCGGGCTGATGGCCGGGGTGTTCTTCGCCTTTTCCGCTTTCGTCATGAAGGCGCTCGCCCGCGTGCCGCTGGGAGAGGGCATCTCGGCGATGCAGTCGATCAACGTGAGCGTGATCAGTCCGCTATTCCTCGGCGTATTCCTGCTGACCGCGCTGGCCTGCGCGTTCCTCATGGTCATCGCAGTGCTGCGCTGGGAGGACCCTCGCGCGATCTACTTGCTCGCGGGCGGCGGGCTCTACTTCGTCGGCACGTTCCTGGTGACGCTGATCTTCAACGTGCCCATGAACAAGGCGCTGGCGCCGCTGCGCCGGGGCGACCCGCGCGCCGCGGTCTATTGGCCGCATTACCTTGCCGGCTGGACGGCGTGGAACCATGTGCGCACAATCGGCGCGCTCGCGGCGGCGGCAGCGCTGACTATCGCCGTCATGCGGTTGTAACTTAAGGACTCGAACTATGTGCCGCAATATCAGGACGCTGTTCAACTTCGAGCCGCCCGCGACCGAGGAGGAGATTCGCGCGGCCGCGCTGCAGTTCGTGCGCAAGCTTTCGGGCTTCCACAAGCCCTCGAAGGCCAACGAGGCGGCCTTCGACCAAGCGGTCGAGCAGGTGGCTGCGATTGCGCGCGGGCTGCTCGACTCGCTCGAGACGAGCGCCGAACCGCGCGATCGCGATATTGAGGCGGCGCGCGCGCGCGCCCGGGCGGCGGAGAGGTTCGGGACGCCCTGATCGGCGCTACAGCGCGCGATTGACCCGCGGCATGACTTCCTCCGCCATCAGCTGCATCGAGCGCTTGGCGAGGGCGGGATCGACCCAGTCCATGCCGGCGTAGACCAGCTCGCCGAAGTCGCCGACCTGCTCGCGCAGCCGCAGGATCTCCTCGACCACCTTGTTGACGGTGCCGTAGATGCAGAGGCGATCGAGCACGAATTCCTCGGTGATCTCCTCGTCGGGCTGGTCGGGGCGCTGCTTGAAGACGACGTGGCGGCCGGCCTTGGTCAGCTTGGCCTTGAGCTGGCGGTAATAGAAGCGGTAGGGGCTGTTGGCGTCGTGGCGCCCGTAAGAGGCGGCGACCTTGTCGTCGTCGGCGACGAACACGGTGCGCGCGACGCGCCATTCGGCGGGATCGGGCTTGACGCCGGCCCTGGTCTTGCCCTCGGCGTAGTTGGCCCAGTGGCTCGGGAGCCAGTGCGGCAGCAGGAAGTTGGCCGACAGCGGATGGAAGTCGCGCTGGCCCATGGCGACCACGCCCTTGGAGAAGGGCGCGACCACCGTGCCGACGATCTCCGGCCGCGGCTTCTGGTAGGGGCGCGCCATGATGCCGACCCCGGTCTTGAGGTCCATGGTCTTGCGCGTCGAGACCTTGAAGCGGTTGCCCGGCAGGTCGATGTCGTAGGGCGCCTCGCGCTCCCAGATGGCGAGGATCACGTCGATCGCCTCGGCGAACAGCTTGTTGCGGTCCTCGTCGAGGATGCCGAGCGCCTCGGCATCGGACACCAGCGCGCCGGGGCTCACGCCGAGGATCAGGCGCCCCTGCGAGAGATGGTCGAACATCGCCGCCTGCGCCGCGATCAGCACCGGGTGCATCTGCGAGAGGTTCGAGGTGCCGCTCGCGAGCCGGATGCGCTCGGTGGAATGGATCAGCGTGGCGAGGAACAGCAGCGAGTTGGTGATGTTCTCGGCCTGGTCGGTGAGGTGCTCGCCGATGAAGACGTCGTGGTAGCCGAGCTTGTCGGCCAGGATGACCGCCTCGCGGTCCTCGCCCAGCGTCTCGGTGTGATTGCGGTGCAGCGGGTGCACCGGCATCATGAACATGCCGAGCTTCATCTCGTCTCCTATCCCATCGCCTTCACTATGCGCTCCGGGGTGAGCGGCAGGTCGCGCACCCGCACGCCGAGCGCGTCGTGCAGTGCGTTGGCGATAGCCGCAGCGGTCGGCCCCTGCGCGGCTTCACCGGCACCCAGGGAAGGATTTTGACTTTCAATGAGGATGACCTCGACAGGGGGAACCTCGCTAAATTTCAGGATCGGATAGTCCTCCCAGGTCGTCGCGCCGAGCCGGCCTTCCTCCTTCAGCGTCCAGCTCGCCGACTGGATGGCGCCGCCCTCGAGCTGGTTCGCCACGCCGTCCGGGTTGATCGCGAGGCCTACGTCCGCGGCCAGCACCAGGCGCGTGACGCGCAGGGCCTCGCCCGCCTCCACCTCCGCCAGCACCGCGCAGTAGGCGCCGAGGTTCTTGTAGCGCGCAAAGCCGATGCCGTGGCCCGCGGCTTCTCGGCCTTTCCAGGCCCTCCATTGGGTTGAAAGTTTTTCGAGAACGGCCCGGCCGCGCGGGTCTCTCAGGTGCCTCAGGCGGAACTCGATCGGATCGGCGCCGGCGGCGGCGGCGAGCTCGTCCATGAACGACTCGATGGCGAACACGTTGCCGTAGGCGCCGAGCGAGCGCAGCGAGGAGCTGCGCCGCGGCGTGTCGCGCACGTAGTTCTTCGCCACCAGCAGCCCGGGGAACTCGTAGAGCGGCAGCGCATTGCGCTCCGACCCGCCCGGCGGCATGGCGGGGTCGATGGCGTGGGTGCGCTCGAGCGGCTTCGCGAGATGCGCGCCGGCGATGAGCGCGGGCTTGGACGAGCGGCCGGGGCGGTGCGTATGGCCGTTGCTCCACAGCTCGTGCTTCCAGGACACGACGGTGCCGCCTGCGTCGAGCTTCGCTTCGAGCTCGATCGCCATCGCGGCGCCGTAGGGCTCCCAGGCGAATTCGTCCTCGCGCATCCACTGCAGCTTGACCGGCCGGCCGCCCGCGGCGCGCGCCAGCAGCGCCGCGTCGAGCGCCGCGTCGTCCGCGCCGTTGTGCCCGTAGCAGCCGGCGCCTTCGGCGTGAGTCACGACGATATCGTCCTGGGGCATATCGAGAACCAAAGACAGCTCGTGCCGCAGGCCCCAGATGCCCTGGCTGTGCGTCCACACCTCGAGCTTGCCGGCGCGCAGCCGGGCGATCGCGCACGACGGGCCGATCGAGGCATGGGCGACGAACTGCTTGGTGTAGGCTGCCCTGAGCGTGCGGCCGGAGGCCTCGCCCCTGACTTCCTTGAGCACGACGCGCTCGCTGACGTTCGCGCGCAGCCAGGCGTGATGGTCCTCGGGCACCGGCGCCTCTTCCCAGATCGCCTTGGCGCGCAGCCTGGCCGACGCCGCGATGGCCGCTTCTTCGCGCTCCGCGAGCACGCCGACGAAGCTGCCGTCGCGCACCAGGATGGCATCTTTTACGTTGGTGTCTTCCAATGATCGCAGTTGGGTGAAAGGCCGAGAAGGCCTCACGATGCGCGCGTGCAGCATCCCGGGCAGCGTCATGTCGTGAAGGTAGCTCGGCTTGCCGGCGATCTTCGCCGGAAGGTCGATGCGCGGCGCGCTCGTGCCGACCACGCGCGCCGGACCCGAGGGCTTCACGCCGGCCCCCGCAGGTGGTGCTTCGGTGGCTTCCGCGGCACATTCCCAGTACGTCACGCTGTTGCCGTTCTTCGCCCGGATGGTGCCGTCGTCTACCGCCAGCTCGCCGATCGGCGCGCCGAGCAGCTCGGCGGCGTGGGCGAGCAGCATGCCGCGCGCCTGCACGCAGGCTTCGCGCAGGTTCTTGCCGCCTTCCTGCACCGACATGCTGCCCGAGGTGTAGCCCTCGTCCGGGCTGTGGGCCGTGCTCGGCGGCACGATGCGGATGCGCTCGAGGGCGACATCGAGCTCCTCCGCGGCGATCTGCGCGAGCGCGGTGTTGATGCCCTGGCCGAGCTCCACCTTGCCGCTCGCGATCCACACCGTGCGGTCGCGCTCGAAGCGCAGGCGCCGGTTCACCCGCGCATCTCCGCCGCCGCGCGCATCACGGCACGCACCACGCGGTTATGCGCGCCGCAGCGGCAAAGGTTGCGATCGAGCATCGACCGGACTTCCTGTTGCGTTGGGCTTGGGTTTTGCGCCAGGAAGGCGGCGGCGCTCACCGCGATGCCGCTGATGCAGTAGCCGCACTGGGCGGCCTGCTCGGCCAGCAAGGCCTTCTGCACCGGATGCAGCCCGCCGCCCTCGCCCAGGCCTTCCACGGTGGTTATCTTCTTCCCGGAGAAAGACCATAGCGGCGCATCGCACGAAGGCATCGCCCTGCCCTCCACCAGGACGAAGCAGGCGCCGCACTGGCCGGTGCCGCAACCGTAGCGGCTGCCGACCAGACCGAGGTCGTTGCGCAGCACGTAAAGCAGCGGCGTATCCGGCGCCGCCGTGACGCTGCGGCGCACTCCGTTCACTTCCAGCTGCGTCACGTTATTTATTTCTGCCGCTTCAGAAAGTCGCCTAGCACGGCGTTGAACCGCGTCGGATTCTGGATGTTCGCGATGTGCGCCGCCTTGTCGATCGAGCGGTGCTGGGCGCCCGGGACCTTCTTCGCCATCTCGCCCATCAGCTGCGGCGGGCCGCCGATCTTGTCCTCGGCGCCGCTGATGTAGAGCGTCGGCGCCTTGATCTGCGGCAGGCGCTCTTCGATGTCCAGGCCGAGGAAGGCCGCCGTGACGCCCAGGTAGCCCAGCGTGGTGGTGCCGCGGATCATGTTGCGGATGTTCTGCAGCGCCTGCGGATTGGCCGCCTTGAACTCGTCGGAGAACCAGCGCTGCACCGTCGGCTCGACGATGACTTCCACGCCGTCCTTGCCGACCGCCTCGCGCAGCTTGTGCCATAGCGCGGCGAAATCCGGAACCATCTTCGCCCGGCAGCAGCAAGGCACGAGCGCGTTCACCCGGTGCGACTGCGCGGTGGCGAAGGCCTGCACGATGGCGCCGCCCAGGCCGAGGCCGACGAGATGCGTCTTCTGGATGTTGAGCTCCGTCACCAGGCCGAGCAGATCGTTCACCAGGAGATCCATGCTGTAGTCGCCTTCGGTGGCCTGGGTATCGCCGTGGCCGCGCAGGTCGTAGCGCAGGATGCGGTAGAACTTGCCCAGCTCCGCGACCTGCGGGTCCCACATCGTGAGGTCGTTGGCGATACCCGTGACGAAGGTGATGTAGGGGGCGCCCTCCTTCCCATCCACCTGGTAGGCCATCTTGATGCCGTTGACGTCGACTTGCGCCATGGCGCGGCTATTCGGCAGTCAGCTTGGCGATGCGCACTTTTTTCAACATGGTCTCCTCCTCAGGAGAGAATCGCACTTATTTGCGGCCACGGATCGGGCTGCAGGTTCTTGAAAGGCGCCTGGTCCTCGGGCGTCATGCGCTCGAGCATTTCTTTTCTAACCGAGGGCCGCTCGCGCATGCGCGCATACCAGGCGGCTACACCGGGGCGCCGGTCCCAAAGGCGGTTGAGCTTGAGCAGGTCCAACCGCAGCACATAGGGAATCGCCGCGATATCCGCAAGCGAGAATGCGCTCCCTGCGAGCCAGCCGCCGCGCGCCTGCTCTATGAGATCCAGCAGCTTCTCGTGGTGCTCCAGCGCCTCGCGCACGAATTTCGATTCCAGGCCGTGCAGCGCCACGTCGCGCTTGTGCTCCGAGCGCTTCTTGCTCGGCGACTTGGCCAGGCGCTGGTCGATCTGCTCACCCGTCAAGCCGGCGAACCACGGCCGGAAGGCGGTGGCGAAGGTAAGGATGGTGCACGAGTTGTGCACGTACTCGTCAACAAGCTTGTTGATGGTCCGCGCCATGGCGCGCTCGTGCAGGTCGCGCGGCATGAGCGGCGGTGAGGGAAACGCTTCGTCGACGTAGTACAGGATGACCGAGGACTCGATCACCGGCCGGCCGCCGTGGATCAGCGTGGGCACCACCGCGTTGGGGTTGAGCTTCATGTACTCCGGGTCGAACTGGTCGCCGCGCAGCGTCATCAGGTGCTCGTGGTAATCCAGGCCTTTCTCGGCGAGGGCGACGCGCACCTTCTGCGCGCAGACACTGTTCACGCTGTGATAAAGCTCGATCATTTGCGCGCCCGTGCTCCTTGAATCGCCTGCCACACCCGCGGCGCCGTGGCCGGCATGTCGATGTGCTCCACGCCCAGCGGCCGCAGCGCGTCCAGTATCGCAAGAATGACGGCCGGCGGGGCGCCGACGCAGCCCGCCTCGCCCACCCCCTTCACCCCCAGGGGGTTGGTGCGCGCGGGCACGTCGACGAAATCGAGCGCATAGTGCGGCAGGTCGGCCGCGCGGGGCATCGCATAGTCCATGAAGCTTCCCGTCAGCATCTGGCCCGATTCGCGGTCGAAGGCGACGTTCTCCATGAGCGCCTGGCCGATCCCCTGGGCGAGCGCCCCCTCGATCTGGCCTTCGCAGATCATCGGGTTGATCGGCCGTCCGACGTCGTCGACCACCGCGTAGCGGGCGATCTCGACCACGCCGGTTTCCGGGTCTATCTCGACCTCGCAGACATGGCAGCCGTTGGGAAAGGTCGGCGGATGGCTCGAGCCGCCGCTCGCGTCCAGGCCCACGCCGAACTGCGGCGGCAGGCCGACCGGGCGGAAGAAGGCCTTGACGACCTCGGTGAAGGCGAGGCCGCGGTCGGTGCCGACGACATTGAATCGTCCTTCGCGGAATTCCACGTCGCTGCCTGCGGCCTCGAGCAGATGCGCCGCGAGCGCCCGCGCCTTCTCGATCGCGCTGTCGGCGGCGGCCTTGAGGGCCGAGCCGCCGAGCATCGCGCTCCTCGAGGCATAGGTGCCGCGGCCGAACGGGACCTGGTCGGTGTCGCCCTGCACGAAGCGGATGCTCTCGAAGGGCACGCCGAGCCATTCGCAGACCATCTGCGCGTACGTCGTGGCATGTCCCTGCCCGTGCGAGAACGTGCCGGCGACGATGGTCGCCATGCCGCTCGGATCGAAGCGCAGCTCCATGCGCTCGTTGAACACGCCCGAGTCCTCGAGATAGTAGATCAGCGAGCGGCCTCGCAGCTTGCCTTGCTGTTTTGTCGAGGTGGCGCGTGCACCGTAGTTATGCCAATCCGACAGCTCGATACATCGATCCGTCAGCCTGGCGAAGTCGCCCGAGTCATAGGTCCAGCCGGTGCCGGTGGCGTAGGGCATCGCGCCGGGCGCGATGTAATTGCGCCGCCTCAGCTCCACCGGGTCGATTCCCGCCTTCTTCGCGGCCTCGTCCATCAGCCGCTCGGTGACATACGCGGCCTCGGGGCGCCCGGCGCCGCGGTAAGGCCCCAGCGGCGTGGTGTGCGTGAACACCGCCTTGGCTGCGAGATGAAATGCCGGCACCACGTAGACGTTGGGGATGTTCCTCAGCGCGCACAGGACGGGCACGACGCCCGCGTTGGTGACGTAGGCGCCCACCGCGTGCAGCGTCTGCACGCGCACGGCGAGAATCTTGCCGTTGCCATCGAGCGCCATCTCGGCGTTCACCACCTGGTCCCTGCCGTGGTTGTCGCCGAGCAGCGATTCGCTCCGGGTGGCCACCCACTTCACCGGCCGGCCGAGGCGCCGCGCCGCCCACAGCACCAGGCCATCCTCGGGATACACGTCGCCCTTCATGCCGAAGCCGCCGCCGACATCGGGCGCGACTACGCGGATCGCGGTCTCGGGAATCCTGAAAACCGCCTGGGCGAGGATCGAGCGCACGCCGTGCGGGTTCTGCGTGCTGGTGTACAGGGTGTAGGAGTCATTCGAAAAGTCGCCGATCGCGGCGCGCGGCTCGAGGGCGCTGGGCGCGAGGCGGTTGTTCACCAGGCGCACCGACGCGACGTGCTTGGCGCCGGCGAACGCCGCGTCGGCGGCGTCCTTGTTGCCCATCATGAGCGGAAACGCCGTGTTGCTCGTCCACTCGTCCCAGACGCGCGGCGCGCCTTCCTTCGCCGCGTCCTCGACGTTCACGACGGCGGGCAGCGGCTCGTAGTCCACCTCGACGCGCTCTGCGGCGAGGCGCGCCTGCTCGGGCGTCGCCGCGACGACGAAGGCGACGCGGTCGCCCACGTAACGCACCTTGGCCGGCTCGAGCAGCGGCCTGAAAGTGCGGTGGCCCTTCGGCCCGCCCATGTCCTCGGGCATGAACAGCGGCGGAATGCCGCCGAGGTTGTCGGCTTTCGCGTCCTGCCCCGTCAGCACGCACAGCACGCCCGGAAGCGCGAGCGCCGCCTTGGCATCGATGCCGCGGATACGCGCGTGCGCGTGCGGCGACATGACGAGCGCGCCGTGCAGCATATGCGGCAGCTGCATGTCGTCGACATAGCGCGAGCGCCCGGTGAGAAAGCGCTGGTCTTCGACCCTGCGCACGGGTTGGCCGATTCCGAAGCGGTTCATAGGGGCAGGCTACGACGTTGCGTTGAATTATTCCAGCGGCCAAGGCCCGGCGGGCGAAACTGGTATAACGGTGCCGCCATGAAAATCGATATTTTCAACCATGTGATGCCGCAGGCCTACCTCGAGCTGGTGAAAGCCCACTCGAAGGAGCCGGGCATGGTGAAGCGCATGAGCGGCCTGCGCATGCTGTGGGACATCGAGCACCGCGTCGCCATGCTGCGCGAGCAGTTTCCGGAGGTAAAGCAGGTGCTGACGCTGTCGCTGCCGGCGCCCGAGCTCCTCGGCGGTCCGGATCGGTCGCCGGACTTCGCGCGCGTCGCGAACGACGGCATGGCCCAGATGTGCGGCAAGTGGCCGAACGAGTTTCCCGCGTTCGTCGCCTCGCTGCCCATGAACAACGTTCCGGCCGCGCTGGAGGAGATGGACCGTGCCGTAGGCACGCTGGGCGCGAAAGGCATCCAGGTCATCTCCAGCGTGGCGGGGCGGCCGCTCGACGACCCGGAGTTCTTCCCGGTGTTCGAGCGCATCACCAACGTCCACGGCATGCCGATCTGGATGCACCCGGCGCGCCCGGCGAGCCGCGCCGACTACGCCGGGGAGCCGAAGTCGAAGTACGAGATCTGGCAGGTGCTCGGCTGGCCGTTCGAGACCAGCGTCGCCATGGCGCGGATCGTCTTCTCGGGGCTGCTGCAGCGGCTGCCGAAGATGCGCATCATCACGCACCACTGCGGCGGCATGATCCCGTTCTTC
>CAZJJC010000091.1:0-6061 GCA_964546195.1 uncultured Enterobacteriaceae bacterium
AGAGCCCGAATTCGTTGCGCGCTGACGCGCGAACAGAATTCGGGCTCTGACCCCGAATTCCGGGGCTCATCCGATGAAAGGCACCGTTTACCTCGTCGGCGCCGGGCCGGGCGCGGCCGATCTCCTCACGCTGCGCGCCGCGCGCCTGCTCGCCGAGGCGGACATCGTGTTCTACGATGCGCTGGTCAGCGAGGAGATTCTGTCTCTCGCGGCAAGGGCCGAGAAGATCGCCGTGGGCAAGCGCTGCGGCCGGCATTCCACCGCCCAGCGCTTCATCCACAAGCGCCTCGCCGACGCCGCGGCGCGTCACAGGGTGGTCGTGCGCCTGAAGGGCGGCGACCCGATGCTTTTCGGCAGGGCGCATGAAGAAATTGCTTTTCTTCAAAAGCAGTACATCAAGGTAGAAGTCGTTCCCGGCGTCACCGCCGCGCTCGCCGCGAGCGCCGAGCTGCGGGTCTCGCTCACGCAGCGCGGGCTGTCGCGCAGCGTGGTTTTCGCCACGCCGCGCGCCGCGGAGGGCGAAGCGCCTTCGGGCTGGGTGCGCGCCGTGGCGGCGGCGGATACCGCGGTGCTTTATATGGCGGCGGGCGATGCTGCGCGCGTGAGAGACGAGCTGCTCGGCGCGGGCCTGCGCGCCGACACGCCGGTCGCCGTCGCCGAGAGTGTTTCCCTGAATTCCAAAACACATTCCGGCGTGCTGCGCAACCTGCACATGCTTGCGGCGCGCTGCACCGGCGGACCGGTGTTGCTTCTTATCGGCGAGGTGTTCGGCGCGATATCCACAAAAGCTGTGGATATGTCTGTGGACAGTCGCCTTTACACGGCGTAGTAGCCCAACGACACTTGCGGAAACTTGCGCTGCTCAACAATTGGGCGCGATTTTTGTTTTCCCGCTCAGCCGATTAGACGTAACAATCGGCTTCCGCGCGCGTTTAAGCGTTCACTCGTCGCCCCTTGGCGACAACGATCCAGAAAAAATAAAGCGCAAGCGCCACGAACCATGACAGCGACCATTCGGCGATCGACAGGCCGAGAAAGGTCCAGTCCACCACCGCGCATTCCCCGGTGCCGCTGAAAAGCGTGGTGAAGGTGCGCGACAGCGGGAAATTCTCGAGCATGAAGAAAAGATCCGGGCCGCACTGCGGCACCTTGTCCGCGGGGAGATGCTGCAGCCACACCTGGCGCGAGGCCGCTGCGGCGCCGCCCGCGGCGAAAAGGGCAGCGAGCGCTGCCCAGATCCGAATCCCCATTCCATGGGGATTATGGATAACGGCGACGACGCAGACCGCCATTACCGCATAGAAGAACGCGCGCTGCACCAGGCATAGCGGGCAGGGCTCCAGGCCCTGCACGTGCTGCAGGAAGTACCCGTAGCCCAGCAGCAGCGCGCACGCGAGCGCGGCGATCGCAAACGCTCTACGGGGATTGAGCCAGGTCATTATCGAGTATAAAGGGGTCGAGATGAGAGCTCGCGCGGTCCTGCTCGCCCCGCTCGCCTTGCTCGCCGGCGCCTGCGCCGGCATCGGACACGAGAAGGTGGCCGGCTGGCCGGCGCTGCGGGTGTTCGAGCATTACGTGCCCGGCCACGAGATCCGCGAGCGCTGCGCGCAGTACGTCGCCTATGGCAAGACGCCGCTCGCGTGCGCCGAATTCCGCTTCGAAGCCGGGCGCTGCGACATCTGGTACAGCGCCGATGCGCCGCTCGCGCGCCGGGTGATCGAGCACGAGCGAGCGCATTGCCAGGGCTACGACCACCCCGGCGAAACCACCCTGCTCGAGCGGTTGCAGCAGCACATCGCCCGCAGAATGGGCGCGTCCAGCCCCTATTCGCAGCGCGACGAGTAGCCCGGCCTCAGTGGCTGGGTGTGGCGGGCGTGCCGCCGCCGCTGTCGCCGCCGCCGCCGGCGGCCGCGACCGCCGCCACGATGGCCCCCACGATCGCCATCATGCCGCCGGCGCCGAGGCCGCTCGACTTCTCGGGCTCGGCCGCCGCCGGGTCGGCCGCCGCCATGGCCGCGCCGGGCGCGGGGGCGAGCTGCGCGGTGAGCTTGGGAGAATTGATCTCGTTGAACAGCGCGAGCACCGCGACCGGCAGCCCGGCGCTCGAGAGCCCGGCCGCCAGCCGGTCGAGCGCGGCCGAGCGGCCGAAGGCGCCTTTGCCGAATACGCCCTTGCCGACGTTGGTGCTGGCCACGACCGCCCCTTCGTTCACCGCCCAGTACGACTGCCCGATGATCGTGACGCTGAAGTCGGTGCCGCGCACGCCCAGGTTCACGTGCGGGGTACGGACCACGAACATTTCATGGTTGCGGCGCGCGATCAGTCCCGTGGTGACGCGCAGCGCGCCCCGGTGCAGCATGAATTCCGCGCGGTCGGAGGAGGCGGCGGTCGCCTTGTAGTAGTAATCGACGATGCCGAGCTCGCTGTTCGGCGCGAGCACCAGCTTCTGCTCGTCGTCGAATTTCAGGATCGCCAGGCCCTCGGCGCCGGTGATGAGCGTGCTGCCCGACGGGATTTGCTGGTTCGGCTTGACCGCCGCGGGCTTGCGCGCGTTGTCGGTCACCAGCCGGACATCGCCGACCATGGACTCGAGCACCGCGGCGGCCTGTGCGGCGAGCGGCAGCGAAAGGGCCGCGAGCCCGATCGCGAGCTTGGGCAAAAGACGGAACATTTGAATCCCCCCTACGATTTCGATTCTGGAAAACCTGTCCCGATTCTGTGACAACTGTCCTGCAACCGCAAGGATTACAGAGCGATAGGGCGGGGGAGCGGATGTAAAGAATTTACAAAACGGACTCGGCGGATGGACGGAATTTGTCAGTCGGCTACCAGCAGGGCAGCCACGCGGTGGGCGCTTCGGCGATGACCGCGCCCGACTGCAGCTCGACCTGGCCGAGGAGGTGCGGCTCGCTTCCCGCATCGTCGATGCGCACCGCTACCGCTTCGGCGGTCACGCCGACCACCACGCCGCGCACCCAGTCGCGCCCGCCGATGCCCACCTGCAGCTCGCGGCAGACCTTCTGGCCCGGCTTGGCCACCGCGGCGCGCGCCTCCTGCTCGAACTTCGCGCGCGCGAGCATCATGGGCGTGGCCGGGCCGCTCGCGCGGTCCGCTTCCCACGGACCGGCATAGACATCGCCGCTCGCCCAGCGGTAGACGCCGTAGCCGTGGCGCCGGTCGTTGAGGAAGCCGCCTTCGTAGCGCTCCCCCGCCCACGGGCCGCGGCCGAAGGTGTAGAGGCCGCTGCCTTCTTTGCGGTCCTCGACGAATTCTCCCTCGTAGCGATCGCCGTTGGCCCAGCGCTTGGTGCCCCTGCCGTGCTTGCGCCCGGCCCTGAAGGCGCCGCGGTACTCGGCGATGCCCTGCGCGTAGCCCTCGCCCTCCGCGAGCCCGTCCACGCAGCGCCCCGCATACGCGCCCTGCAGCTGCGGATCCAGCACCCGGCACTCCTGCGCCAGCGCGCTGCCGGCGAGCAGCATCCCGATCGCGCCGAGCGTCCTGCAAAGCCTCATTCGAGCTCCCAATGCAGCCCGACGCCCGCGGGGGTCAGCGCGACCGACGGCGCGCTCTTGCCGCGCCGCGCCGCGCGCCGCGCCTCCCAGGCGAGGTGGCCGGCGGCGTAGCCCAGGAGCGAGCCCGCCACCGTGTCGGAGAACCAGTGCTCGCGGCTGCCGGTGCGCGCGGCGTTGGTGAGCGCCGCCAGGCCGTAGAGCCAGGGCATGCCGAACTCCTTGGCGTAGGGGGTGAGCGCGGCCCACATCAGCGCAGTATGCCGCGAAGGAAACGAGTGGAAGCGATCGTCCGAGCCCGGGTCGAACTCGCTGCGGCCCAGGCCCGCCGTCGGCCGGGCGCGCCCCACCGCATGCTTGGCGAGCGAGCTGCCGAGGAACGCCCCCCCGGCGGCCTCCAGCGCTGCGAGGCCGGCGTCCGAGAGCTGCGGGCGCGACGCGTCGAAGGCGAACAGCGCCGAGAGGCCCAGCGCGGCCACCGGCAGCGCATCGCCTACCTCGACGCCCTTTTTCATCCAGTCCTTGTCCTTGTGCCGGTCCGCGAAGCGAAAGCCCCGGCTGTCGAGCGCCGCCGCGCCGAGCACCATGCCCGCGGCGAGCACCCCGCTTTGCACCCAGTCGATGCCCTGCGCCGCGCGCCGCGCGCCCGAGAGGTCCTCGCCCAGGAATTCCGGCCAGCGCCGCTCGGCGCCGAGCTGCGGCAGGGCGTAGTCGTCGTCCCGGTCGCCGAAGCGCGCGAGGCCGTCGAGCTGGTGCATCTCGAGCATCGGCCGCTCCAGTATCCGGTAGAGGTCGCCGGGCGAGGCGACCATCTGGCCGACGTCGCGCGTCCAGGGCGCGAGCGCGAAGGCCGCGCTCGCCTGCGTATCGCGCGTGAGCAGGGTCTCCAGCGGCATCGCGATGAAGATGCCCTTGTCGTAGTACGGGCTGTCGGGCGAGCCGGGCGAGGTGATGTCCTTGCCGTTGGTCACGGTATACCAGGCGCCGATCTCCATCCCCGAGGCGAAGCGCCGCTTCAGCTCCGCGCGCACCCCTTCGTCGCGCGCGAGGAAGCGCCCGGCGCGCAGCGTCGCGGTGACGCCCTGCGCCATGCGGTAGTTGAGCGAGGCGATCGCGGTCACGGTGGAATAGTCGCGGTGCCCGAAGCCGCCCTCGAAGTCGCGCTGGCGCAGCGCGTCGGCGGCGAAATCGAGCGCCCAGCGCGCCCCGCGCGGCAGGTAAAGGAGCTGGCCGCCGGCGCCGCTGAACATCTCCTCGTAGATGCCGGCCGAGGCGCGCGCATAGAGCCGCTCGCGCGGGTGGTAGAAACGGTTCACCAGCAGCCGGTTGAGCTTCAGGCGGCCGCCGCGCTTGTATTCCGCCACGTCGGTGCGCACGTGCGGCAGCAGGCTGTTGGAGGGCTGGGTGACGTCGCTGATGTCCTCGAGCAGCGACAGGCGCGCATCGGCCTGCAGGAAGGTCTGGCGCCCTAGCGCGCGATCGTAGGAGGCGAGCGCGCCCAGGTCGTACTTGAAGGCGCCGCTCGGGTCGTTGAAGAAAATGGTGAGCGAGGGCCGCAGGCGCGCGCGCCCGCCCAGCAGGTCGACGCCGCCGAGGTCGACGATGCCGGCCTCGGGGCGCGCCACCACCAGCGCCTCGGGTAGCGGCTGCTCGAAGGCGGCGAGGGTCTCGGCGCGATCCTCCTCACGGGTCTCAGCCGAGCGGTCGGCCGGGCGCGCGTACTCGATCGCCACGTAAGGCGCGAGCTTGTCGCGCGAGGCCATGCCGTTGAAGTAGCGCTGCAGCAGCGGCACGTCGATGAAGCTGTAGGTGGCCACCGGCAGCGTGCCGCGGCGGTAGGTGATGCGGATCTCGCGCACTTCCAGCGGCGCGAACGACAGCAAGGTGCGCGCCGCGCGCCCCACGGCGCGCGGCATGGAGGAGATGCGGCTGTTGGTGAGCGCGGCCTCCAGCCGGCCGTTGCGGTAGCCGAGCGCGAGGTCGCGGAAGTCCTGCTCGGCCAGCGCGCGCGCAAGGCGCGCGCGGTGGCGCGGGTCGGCTTGCCACTGCGCCTCGGTCGGCCGCGGGTTGATCTTCGTGTAAGGCGCCGGCTCGTCGATCTTGGGCACGAACTCGCGCCGCTCGAGCGGCAGGTTGAGATAGACGTTGAAGCCGAGCTCGCCGTGCGAGCTGAAGGCCTTCGCCCCCCACCACTCGGCGCGGTACTCCACGCCCACGGCCGCTTCCTTCTTGTACTCGGCGGCGCCGGAGAGCTCGGCGCCGAAGTCGCGCGGGTAGTCGTAGGCGTCGTACTCGGCGACCAGGCTCCAGCGCGGCGCAGGCGTCCAGCGCAGCCCGCCGAAGGCGCCGTCGATGCGCCGCCCGCCGTAGCCGAGCGTCAGGTCGAAGGGGCCGAGCTCTTTCGAGGCCACGACGTAAGGCGCCCGGAACAGGCCCGTGCCGCCGCCGACGTCCTGCGCGCCCAGGGCGAGCGCCGGCCACCCCGGGCGCTCCGGCAGCAGGCGCAGCTTCGCGTCGAAGGACTTGTCCTTGAAGTCGCCGAAATCGGTGTC
>CAZJJC010000092.1:0-3483 GCA_964546195.1 uncultured Enterobacteriaceae bacterium
GGGCTGCTGGGGCCCAACGGCGCCGGCAAGACCACCTGCTTCTACATGAACGTCGGCCTGGTGCCCGCCCACGCGGGCGCGATCCACCTCGACGCGACCGAGCTCACGCACCTGCCCATCCACCGCCGCGCGCGCCTGGGCATCTCGTACCTGCCGCAGGAGAACTCGGTATTCCGGCGCCTCAGCGTCGAGGAGAACGTGCAGGCGATCCTCGAGCTGCAGGGCCTGCAGCCGGCCGACATCGAGGCGCGCCTCGCCGAGCTGCTCAAGGACCTGAACATCGCGCACCTGCGCAAGCACGGCGCGATCTCGCTTTCGGGCGGCGAGCGCCGGCGCCTGGAAATCGCGCGCGCGCTCGGCACCCGCCCGGCCTTCATCCTGCTCGACGAGCCGTTCGCCGGCGTCGACCC
This sequence comes from uncultured Enterobacteriaceae bacterium, assembly GCA_964546195.1. Lineage (GTDB taxonomy): Bacteria > Pseudomonadota > Gammaproteobacteria > Burkholderiales > SG8-39 > SCGC-AG-212-J23. Next base: position 411 of record CAZJJC010000092.1, read on the forward strand.
GATCGCCGTGCTCGACATCCAGCGCATCATAAGGTTCCTCAAGGAGCGCGGCATCGGCGTGCTTATAACGGACCATAACGTGCGGGAAACGCTCGGGATCTGCGACCGCGCGTACATAATTAACGAAGGCGCGGTGCTCGCTTCGGGCCATCCCGAGGAGATTGTCTATAATGACAGCGTGCGCCGAGTATATCTGGGCGAAAATTTCCGAATGTAGCTAACGCCGGATGTGGTTGCGGCCGTTCCAATGAAGCCCTCGCTTCAACTCCGACTATCCCAGCACCTGACGCTGACGCCGCAGCTGCAGCAGTCGATCCGGCTGCTGCAGCTCTCGACGGTCGAGCTGAACCAGGAGATCGACCGCATCCTGATGGAGAACCCCGCGCTCGAGCGCGACGCAGCCGAAGGCGCAGACCCTTCCGCGGCCGCCGGCGGCGGCGCGGCGAGCACGCCCGCGCCCGAGCCGGCGCAGGGCGAGACCGACTGGTCGGCGGACATCGCTTCGAGCTGGAAGGGCGGCGCGGAAGACGACGAGGACGGCGAGCGCAGCTTCGGCACGCCCGACACGCCCACGCTGCGCGACCACCTGCTGTCGCAGCTGTCGCTGACCAACCTTGACGAGCGCGACCGGGCGTTCGTCATGGTGCTGATCGACGCGCTGGACGAGGATGGCTATCTCACGCAGCCGCTCGAGGAGATCGCCGCGCTGCTGCCCGCTGAAGCGGAGGCCGGGATGGAGGAGCTCGCGATAGCGCTTCAGCACCTGCAGCATCTCGAGCCCGCCGGCGTCGGCGCGCGCTCGCCCGGGGAATGCCTCTGCCTTCAATTGAAGACCCTGCCGGAAGATCCGGTGCGCCGCCTCGCGCTCGACATCGCCGACAGGCATCTGGCGCTGCTCGCGAGCCGCGACTACACCCGGCTCAAGAGCGCGACCGGCGCCGACGAGGAGGCGCTGCGCTGCGCCCAGCGCCTCATCCAGGCGCTCAACCCGCGCCCGGGCGCCGCCTTCGCCAAGCTCGAGGCGCGCTACGTCGTCCCCGACGTCATCGTGCGCAAGAGCCGCAACCTGTGGCGCGCGAGCCTCAATCCCGACGCCATGCCGCGGCTGCGCATCAACCGGCTCTACGCCGAGCTCGCCGCCGGGGCGCGCAACGGCGGCGCCGGCATCTCCTCGCAGCTGCAGGAGGCGCGCTGGCTGATCAAGAACGTGCAGCAGCGCTTCGACACCATCCTGCGCGTGTCGCAGGCCATCGTCGACCGCCAGCGCCATTTCCTCGAGCACGGCGAGGTCGCGATGCGCCCGCTGGTGCTGCGGGAGATCGCGGAGGTCCTCAGCCTGCACGAAAGCACCATCTCGCGCGTCACGACGCAGAAGTTCATGGCCACGCCGCGCGGCACGTTCGAGCTGAAGTATTTCTTCGGCAGCCATGTGGCCACCGAGGCCGGCGGCGCCGCCTCCTCCACCGCGATCCGCGCGCTCATCAAGCAGCTGGTGTCGGCCGAGGACGCGAGGGCGCCGCTGTCCGACGCGCGCATCTCGCAGATCCTCGGCGAGCAGGGCATCGTGGTCGCCCGCCGCACCATTGCCAAATATCGCGAGTCGCTGCAGATCCCTCCCGTCAACCAGCGCAAGGCACTCTAAAGGAGAGCGCATGAACCTCAGCGTGAGCGGGCATCACCTGGACGTCACCCCGGCCATCCGCAGCTACGTGCAGTCCAAGCTCGAGCGGGTGACGCGGCATTTCGACCACGTGATCGACGCCCATGTGATCCTGACGGTGCACAAGCTGCGCCAGAAGGCCGAGGCGACGCTGCACGTGCGCGGCAAGGACCTGCACTGCGAGAGCGAGGAGGGGGACCTGTACGCCGCCATCGATCTGCTCGCCGACAAGCTCGACCGCCAGGTGCTGCGCTACAAGGATAAGCTCAACGATAAGCGGATATAATGCCGCGCCCTCCGAAATGAGCCTCGTCGCCAAGCTTCTTTCCCCGGACAACGTCGTGGTCGACCTGCAGGTGTCGAGCAAGAAGCGCTTGTTCGAGCAGGTCGGCCTGCTGTTCGAGAACCAGCATGCGCTCGCGCGCAGCGTGGTATTCGACAGCCTGTTCGCACGCGAGCGGCTGGGCTCCACCGGCCTGGGACAGGGCGTCGCCATTCCGCACGGGCGCATCAAGGGCCTCAAGGAGGCGCTCGGGGCCTTCATCCGCCTCGCCCAGCCGGTGCCCTTCGATGCCCCCGACGGCAACCCGGTGACCCTGGTGTTCGTGCTCCTGGTCCCCGAGAAGGCGACCGAGAAGCACCTGCAGATCCTGTCCGAGCTCGCGCAGATGTTCAGCGACAAGGGGCTGCGCGAAACGATGAGCAGGGCGGCCGACGCCGCCGCCCTGCACCAGCTGATAGCCGCATGGCAGCCGGATGCAGCAGGTCAACGTCGCGCGGCTGCATGACGACAACCGCGAGGCGCTGTCGCTCGCCTGGATAGCAGGCCGCGAAGGCGGCACTGCCGTGCGACGTGAAGCCGCGGCGGCCGCTTCGTTGATCGGCCACCTCAATCTCACCCACCCCAACAGCATCCAGGTCATCGGCGCCTACGAGGCCGGCACCGTCGGCGACCACGTCGAGCGCCTGTTCCGGGCCGCGCCCGCCGCAGTCATCGTTGCCGACGGCGTGGCGCCGCCGCAGGCGCTGGTCGAGGCCGCCGCACGCGTGCACACGCCGCTGTTCGCCTCGCCGCTGCCGGCGCCCCGCGTCATCGAGCACCTTGCGCGCTACCTCGCCAAGGCGCTCGCCGAGAGCACCGAGCGCCACGGCGTGTTCATGGATGTGCTCGGCGTGGGCGTGCTGATCACCGGCGAGTCGGGCGTGGGCAAGAGCGAGCTCGGCCTGGAGCTCATCAGCCGCGGCCACGGCCTGGTGGCCGACGACGTGGTGGAGATCTCGCGCATCGCCGTGGGCACGCTCGAGGGGCGCTGCCCGCCCATGCTCGCGGACTTCCTGGAAGTGCGCGGCCTGGGCCTGCTCAACATCCGCACCATCTTCGGCGAGACCGCGGTGCGCCGCAAGCTCAAGCTC
>CAZJJC010000093.1:0-6788 GCA_964546195.1 uncultured Enterobacteriaceae bacterium
CCTGCGCATCGAGTGCCGCATCCCCGGCGCCGATTGCAATCCCTACCTCGCCCTCGCCGCCTCGCTCGCCTCCGGCCTCGACGGCATCGAGCGCAGGACCGAGCCGCCGGAATGCTTCGTGGGCGACATCTACGCGGCGAAAAACCTGCCGCGCGTGCCCTACACGCTCAACGAAGCCGCAGGCTTGTTTTCACAGAGCGCGTTCGCGAAAAAAGCATTCGGCGAAGACGTCGTCGAGCATTACACGCATTTTTATCGCACCGAGGCGGCGGCCTACGACAAGGCGGTCACCGACTGGGAGCGCCAGCGGTACTTCGAACGCATATGAGGCTCAAGGACAAGGTCGCCCTGATTACCGGGGCAGGCAGCGGCATCGGCCGCGAAACGGCGCTGCTTTTCGCCAAGGAAGGCGCTGCGGTCGTGGCGGTCGACCTGAACGAGCAGGCGGCGCGCGATACCGTGGCCTCGATCGCGAACGCCGTGGCGGTGCGCGCCGACGTCTCGAACGGCGCCGACTGCCAGCGCATGGTCGCGGCCGCCGAAAAAGCCTTCGGCAGGCTGAACGTGCTGTTCAATAACGCCGGCATCATGCACGCCAAGGACGACGACGCGGTCTCGACCGACGAGAGCGTCTGGGACCTCACGCTAAACGTCAACGCCAAGGGCGTGTTCCTGGGCTGCAAGCACGGCATCCCGGCGCTGCGGCGCGCGGGCGGCGGCTCGATCATCAACACCGCCTCGTTCGTGGCGCGCATGGGCGCGGCGACGCCGCAGATCGCCTACACCGCGAGCAAGGGCGCGGTGCTTGCCTTGACGCGCGAGCTGGCCGTGATCCATGCGCGCGAGAACATCCGCGTCAACGCGCTCAGCCCCGGGCCGCTGCGCACCGAGCTGCTGATGAGCTTCCTGGATACCGAAGAAAAGAAACGGCGGCGCCTGGTGCACCTGCCCATGGGGCGCTTCGGCGAGGCGCGGGAAATCGCCCAGGCCGCGCTGTACCTCGCTTCGGACGAATCTTCCTACGTCACCGGCACCGAGTTCCTGGTCGACGGCGGCCTTACCGCGGCCTATGTGACTCCGGAGTGACGGCGACCGGATCGCTCGCCGGGAAGGTGGCCTCGAGCGCCTGGTCGAGCAGCCGCTCGATGTGCTCGTTGTCCGGCCGCGCCAGCAGCTGATAAACGTGCTGGTGCCCGAGCAGGGCCGCAACGCGCAGCGGCGTGTGGCCGTCGCGGTTCGCGATCGTCGGGTCGGCGCCGGCGGCGAGCAGCCGCGCGACCTCCCGCACATCCCCGCTGAAGACCGCGCCGTGCAGCAGCGTGTTGCCGAACGGGCCTTGATAGTTCGGGTTGCCGAGGTCGGAGCGCATGCGCCATCTTGCCGCATCCGCGTGAGCGCTGCATAGACGCCTGCAAGCGACAGTTACGGCTGTAACGCCATACGGAATCTCGCTTCACCATGGCGCCGTGGATACCAAAGACTACTGGCTCGAATCCCTCGCTCTCGCCCTGGTGGTGCTTCTCGTTCTGTCCGGCTGATTCCGTAGAATCGCCGGGATGAACCGGCCGCGTCAGCAAACCGTCAGCCCGGTCGACGGCTCGATCTTCGTCGAGCGCGAGCTCGCCTCCGAGCCGGCGATCGAAGCTGCGCTCGACAAGGCTGTCGCCGCGCAGAAGCGCTGGAAGCGCGTGCCGATCGCCGAGCGGGTGTCGATCTGCCGCCGCATGACCGAAGCGTGCGTAGCGCGGGCCGGCGAGCTCGGCGAAGAGCTCACCCGGCAGATGGGCCGTCCGATCGCCTACAGCGCCAACGAGATCCGCCGCGGCTTCCGGGAGCGCGCGCAGTACCTGTGCGACATAGCCGAAGAAGCCTTATCGGAAGTCAGAGTCCCGGAAAAGGAAGGCTTCGAGCGCTTCATCCGGCGCGAGCCGCACGGGGTCGTCCTGGTGCTCGCGCCGTGGAACTACCCCTGGCTCACTTCGGTGAACGCCGTGGTGCCGGCGCTGCTTGCCGGCAACAGCGTGATCCTGAAGATGGCGCAGCAGACCCCGCTGGTGGCCGAGCGCTACGCCGAGGCTTTCGACGCGGCCGGGCTGGCGCAGGGCCTGTTCCAGTACCTGCACGCCGACCACGACCAGGCGGCGCGGATGATCGGCGACCCGCGCGTGGGCTATGTCGCCTTCACCGGCTCGGTGGGCGGCGGGCACGCGGTGCAGCGCGCTGCGGCGGCGCGCTTCATCCCCATGGGCCTGGAGCTCGGCGGCAAGGACCCAGCCTACGTGCGCGCCGACGCGCCACTCGCCGCCACGGTTGAGAACCTGGTGGACGGCGCGTTCTTCAACTCCGGCCAGTCCTGCTGCGCGGTCGAGCGCATCTACGTGCAACGCGATGTATTCAAAACCTTCGTGGATGCTTTCACGGATCGGGTGAAGCAATACAGGCTGGGCGATCCGCTGGACCCGCGCACGACGCTCGGCCCGCTGGTGCGCACCGAGGCCGCCGACAATGTTCGCGCGCAGATCCGCGAGGCGATCGGTAAGGGCGCGCGCGGCCTGCTCCCCATGAAGGATAAGGAAGGAACACCGTACCTGCCGCCGCAGGTGCTGGTCGACGTCGATCACCGCATGGCGGTAATGACCGAGGAGACGTTCGGCCCGGTGGTGGGCATCCAGGCGGTGCGCGACGACGAGGAGGCGCTGCGGCTGATGAACGACAGCCGCTACGGCCTGACCGCTTCGATCTGGACCGCGGACGCCGAAGCGGCGCTCGCCATCGGCGAGCGCGTCGAGACCGGCACCTGGTTCATGAACCGCTGCGATTACCTCGATCCGGCGCTCGCCTGGACCGGGGTGAAGGACTCGGGGCGCGGCTGCACGCTGTCCAGGCTCGGGCTGGAAAGCTTCACCCGCCCCAAGTCATTCCACCTGCGGCTGAAGCTCTAAGGTCCGACCGAGTAGCTGCCCGGGCTGTTGATCATGTGGATCGCCCACCACTCGAGATCGCGCAGGCGCGTCCTGAGGCGCTCGCGGTCGGAGTCGGAGCCGGCCGCGATCAGCTGCTGCTCGGCCTCGCCCATCTGCGCGAGGAACGGCTGCGCCTGCGGCGTCGGCGGCACCAGCGCGCGCCCGCGCTGCAGCCCGGCAAGGAAGGCGCTTTCGGACTGCTTGGGGCACACGCCCAGATAGGCGCGCGCCTGCGAGCCCAGGCGGAAGGCGTTCTCGGGCGTGCAGTAAGCGCCGAGGTTGGACGGATCCGGGTCCTGGAGCCCGGCGCAGCCGGCAAGCGACAAAGCGGAAACGACAAAGGCGACTCTGGGTGACATGGGAACCTCCTGTGTGCCGGCTAACAGATGGCGCGCGGCGCTATTCCGCTTACTGGTACCGGACGTCGACGATCTCGTAGCGCTTCACGCCGCCGGGGGTCTGGACGTCGACCGACTCGCCGGACTCCTTGCCGATCAGCGCGCGCGCGATCGGAGAGCTGAACGAGATGCGGCCTTCCTTGATGTCGGCCTCGTCCTCGCCCACGATCTGCCAGGTGGAGGTTTCCCCGCTCTTGTCGTGCAGCTCGACGGTCGCGCCGAACACGCAGCGCCCCTCGGCGTCGAGCAGCTTCGGATCGATCACCTGGGCGTTGGCGAGCTTCGCCTCGAGCTCTGAGATGCGCCCCTCGATGAACCCCGCGCGCTCGCGCGCCGCATGGTACTCGGCATTCTCGGACAGGTCGCCGTGCGCGCGCGCCTCCCCGATGGCGGCGGAGTTCGCGGGACGCTCGACCGTCTTCAGGCGGTGCAGCTCTTCGCGCAGCAGCTCGGCGCCGCGCTCGGTCATCGGGGTTTTCGGCATGTCAGGAGACCATCGCAGCTTCTAGTCTCGCATGCAAGTCCTGCAGGCGGTAAGGCTCCAGCGCCTCCAGGTGCTTCATCCCGGCGCAGGCCGCCTTGGCGCCCGCGACGGTGGTGTAGTAGGTGACGCGCCGCGCCAGGGCGGTGATGCGGATGGCGCGCGAGTCGGACACCGCGGTGCGCGTCGCCTCGACGGTATTGACGATGAAGCTGATGTCGCCGTTCTTGATCATGTCGACGATGTGCGGCCGGCCTTCGGCCACCTTGTTGACCGGCGCGACCTCGATGCCGTGCGACTTGAGCACGCCGGCGGTGCCCCGAGTGGCGACCAGCGTGAAGCCGAGCTCCACGAGGTCCCTGGCAATATGCACCGCGGCCACCTTGTCGCCGTCGCGCACGCTGATGAAGGCGCGCCCGCCCTGCGGCAGCTTCACGCCGGCGGCGATCTGCGATTTGACGAACGCCTCGGCGAAGCTCTCGCCGATGCCCATCACCTCTCCGGTGGACTTCATCTCCGGCCCGAGGATGGTGTCGACGCCCGGGAACTTGGCGAACGGGAACACCGCCTCCTTCACCGAGAAGTAGCCCGGCGTCACTTCCTCGACCGCCTGCTCCTTCAGCGTGCGCCCGGCCATGCAGCGCGCGGCGATCATGGCGAGCGGCTGGCCGGTGGCCTTGGAGACGAACGGCACGGTGCGCGAGGCGCGCGGGTTCACCTCCAGCACGTACACGGTGTCGCGCTGGATGGCGTATTGCACGTTCATGAGGCCGACCACCTTGAGCGCCTTCGCCATCAGCTTGGTCTGCCGGCGCAGCTCGCGCTCCACGTGGCTGGCGAGCGAATGCGGCGGCAGGCAGCACGCCGAGTCGCCCGAGTGCACGCCCGCCTGCTCCACGTGCTCCATGATGCCGCCGATCAGCGCCTCGGCCCCGTCGGCGACGCAGTCGACGTCGATCTCGATGGCGTCGGACAGGTAGCGGTCCAGGAGGACGGGGGAATCGTTGGAGACCCGCACCGCCTTTTCCGTGTACTGAAGAAGACTTACCTTGTCATGCACTATTTCCATGGCGCGTCCGCCCAGGACATAGCTCGGGCGCACCACCACCGGGTAGCCGATCTCCTCGGCCAGCTTCACCGCCTCCTCGGCCGAGCGCGCGGTGCGGTTGGGCGGCTGGCGCAGCCTGAGCTTGTCGAGCAGCTTCTGGAAGCGCTCGCGGTCCTCGGCGATGTCGATCGAGTCGGCGCTGGTGCCGATGATCGGCACCCCGGCCGCGGCGAGCTCGCGCGCCAGCTTGAGCGGCGTCTGCCCGCCGTACTGCACGATCACGCCCCAGGGCTTTTCCTTGTCGACGATCTCGAGCACGTCCTCCAGGGTGAGCGGCTCGAAGTAGAGGCGGTCGGAGGTGTCGTAATCGGTGGACACCGTCTCCGGGTTGCAGTTGACCATGATGGTCTCGAAGCCGTCGTCGCGCAGGGCGAAGGCGGCGTGCACGCAGCAATAGTCGAACTCGATGCCCTGCCCGATGCGGTTCGGCCCGCCGCCCAGGACCATGATCTTCTTCCGGGCGCTGGGCTGCGACTCGCATTCGTCCTCGTACGTCGAGTACATGTACGCCGTTTTCGTGGCGAACTCGGCGGCGCAGGTGTCGACGCGCTTGAACACCGGGCGGATGCCGAGCGCGTGGCGCTTCTCGCGCACCGCCTTCTCGCTCGTGTTGAAGAGGTAGGCCAGGCGCCGGTCGGAGAAGCCCTTTCTCTTCAAGAATAACAACTTCTCTTTTGAAACCGCTTCAAGCGTGGTGTCGTCCAGCTCCATTTCAAGCTCGACGATCTCTTTGATCTGGTCGAGAAACCAGGGATCGATGCGCGTAAGGCGGTACACCTCTTCGGGCGTGAAGCCGTTCTCGAAGGCGTCGCCCACGTACCAGATGCGCTCGGGGCCGGGCTCGCCCAGCTCCTTTTCCAGCGTCTCGCGGTCGCGCGTGCGCTGGTTCAAGCCGTCCACGCCGACTTCCAGCCCGCGCAGCGCCTTCTGAAAGGACTCCTGGAAGGTGCGCCCGATCGCCATCACCTCGCCCACCGACTTCATCTGCGTGGTGAGCCGGTCGTTCGCCTGCGGGAACTTCTCGAAGGCGAAGCGCGGCACCTTGGTGACCACGTAGTCGATGGCCGGCTCGAAGGAGGCCGGGGTAGCGCCGCCGGTCACCTCGTTGGCGATCTCGTCGAGGGTGTAGCCCACGGCGAGCTTGGCCGCCACCTTGGCGATCGGAAAGCCGGTCGCCTTGGACGCCAGGGCCGAAGACCGCGACACGCGCGGGTTCATCTCGATCACCACCATGCGGCCGTTCTCGGGATTGATGGCGAACTGCACGTTCGAGCCGCCGGTGTCGACGCCGATCTCGCGCAGCACCGCGAGCGAGGCGTCGCGCATCAGCTGGTATTCCTTGTCGGTCAGGGTCTGCGCCGGCGCCACGGTGATCGAGTCGCCGGTATGCACGCCCATCGGGTCGAGATTCTCGATCGAGCACACGACGATGCAGTTGTCCTTGCGGTCGCGCACCACTTCCATCTCGAACTCTTTCCAGCCGATCAGCGATTCCTCGATCAGGAGCTCTTGGGTCGGCGAGGCTTCCAGGCCGCGCTCGCAGATGGCGAGGAACTCCTCGCGGTTGTAGGCGATGCCGCCGCCGCTGCCGCCCAGCGTAAAGGAGGGCCGGATGACGACCGGGAAGCCGAGTCCGGCCTGCACCTGCAGCGCCTCCTCCATCGAGTGCGCGAGCGCCGAGCGCGCCGAAGAAAGCCCGATGCGGGTCATCGCCTTCTTGAATTTCTCCCGGTCCTCGGCCTTGTCGATCGCCGCGCGCGAGGCGCCGATCATCTCGACACCGAAGCGCTCGAGCACCCCTTCGCGCGCGAGATCGAGCGCGCAGTTGAGCGCCGTCT
>CAZJJC010000094.1:0-3649 GCA_964546195.1 uncultured Enterobacteriaceae bacterium
AATCAGGATGGGTTAGCGCGTGCGATATAGAGCTGAGCGGTGGCGATCACGTAGCTATCCACCAGCTCGTGCCACCGATTGGGATTCCCGGCCGGCAGCGCCATGATTTGACCGTGTTGGGAGGTCGAGGTACGTCACGTCCTTCAATCCGGGAGACCGCGTAAGGGTGGTCGACGGCCGGCTGCAGCCCGCCTAGATCCGCAGGACGATCAATCCCGCAAGCACCGCGCCGGTGGCGGCGAGCCGCCGGCGCGTCATCTTCTCCTTGAACAGCACCACGCCGAGCACCGCGGCGAAGATCACCGAGGTTTCGCGCAACACCGCCACCAGCGCCACCGGCGCGCGCGTCATCGCCCAGAGCGCGATGCTGTAGGCGCCCAGCGCGCAGGCGCCGCCCGCGGCGGCGCGCAGCCAGTGCCGGCGCAGGTAGGCCGGAACGGCGGGGCCGCGCTGCATCAGCCCGAGCGCGGTGATGAGCACGCCGTTGGCCACGAAGAACCACAGCGCATAGCTCACCGGCGCGCCCGAGGCGCGCGCCCCTGCGGCGTCGATCAGGGTATACGCGCCTATGACGAGCGCGTTGGCGAGCGCGAACAGCGTGGCGCGGGGCTCGTGGGCGCCGGAGGCGAACGCGAGGATCGCGGCGCAGATCAGCAGCACCCCGAGCCATTCGCCCGGCTGGAGGACTTCGCCGAAGGCCAGCGTGCCGGCGAGCGCCACGATGATCGGGCCGCCGCCGCGCATCAACGGGTAGACGTACGACAGCTCGCCCCAGCGGTAGGCGCCGGCGAGGAACACGAAGTACAGGATATGCACCGCAGCCGAGCCGGCGAGCCAGGGCCACGCAGCGGGCGCCGGCGGCGGCACGAAGGGCAGCGCCAGCAGGGCGAGCAGGCCCGAGCCTGCCGCCACTGCATAGGTATCGAGCTGCTTGTCCTCGCTTGCCTTGACGAGCGCGTTCCAGGCCGCGTGCAGCAGCGCCGCGCCGAGCACCGCGGCAGCGACCGCGAGCGTGAGCTCCATCAGCGCTTCAGCCGATCACCTGCTCCAGCAGCGGCGCCATGCGCTCCACTGCGGCGCGGCCTTCCTCGATGGCTTCCTTCGCGCGGTGATAGTCCATGGTGGCGAAGTCCGGCAGCAGCGGCGTGATCAGCACGTCGGCCGGATCGCCCGAGAGCCGGCTGCGCGCTACGCGGATCTCCACCACGTCGAGCGAGGTGGCGAAGACCTCGAAGATGGACGGGATGCTCGCCGGCTCCTCGACCTTGGATTTTTTCTCGGCCCACCCCGGGCGCCAGCGCGCCATCCAGCCGGGCACTTCGCGCGGCGCCACCGCGCGCCCGCGGTCGCGGTAAGGGCCGAGCTTGCCCCAGCTGAGATCGACGGCGATGACGAGCTCCGCGCCGAGCGCGCGGCACATCGACACCGGCACCGGGTTCACCAGGCCGCCGTCCACCACCAGGACGTTGTCGCGCACCACCGGCGTGAACAGGCCCGGCATCGCGCACGACGCGCGCACCGCGTCGAGCAGGTTGCCGTGGCGCAGCCACAGCTCGCGCCCGGAATACAGCTCGGTCGCCACGGCGCCGAAGGGTATCGGCAGGCCCTCGATGGTGCGCTCCTCGAAAATGCTGCGAAACAGCGTGAAGACACGCTGCCCCCGGATCAGGCCGCCGCGCCAGGTGAGGTCCATGAGCCGCACCACCGTGGTCCAGGCGAGGCCGCTGACCCATTCCTCCAGCCGGTCGAGCTCGCCCGCCGCGTAAGCCGCGCCGACCAGCGCGCCGACCGAGGTGCCGCAGACGAAGTCGGGCTTGATGTTGCGCTCCTCCAGCGCGCGGATCGCGCCGATGTGCGACCAGCCGCGCGCGCTGCCGGAGCCGAGGACGAGGCCGATGCGGGGTGTGCGGCTCATTGGCCGCAAGTTTAGCGTTATGCGCGCTCGAAGATGGCGGCGATGCCCTGCCCGCCGCCGATGCACATCGTGACCAGCGCGTAGCGCTTCTGCGTGCGCTCGAGCTCGTAGAGCGCCTTGACCGCGAGGATGCTGCCGGTGGCGCCGATCGGATGACCCAGCGCCACCGCGCCGCCGTTGGGGTTTACCCTGGCGGGATCGAGGCCCAGGTCCCGGGTCACGGCCATCGCCTGCGCGGCGAACGCCTCGTTCGACTCGATCACGTCCATGTCGGCGGGCTTGAGCCCGGCCTTCTCGAACACCCGGCGCACCGCCGGGATCGGCCCCAGTCCCATGAGCTGGGGCTCCACCCCGGCGTGGGCATAGGCCACCAGCCGCCCGAGGATTTTCGAGCTGAGTTGCTTCGCCCTCCTGGCTTCCATGAGCACCAGCGCGGCGCCGGCGTCGTTCAGGCCGGAGGCATTTCCCGCGGTCACGCTGCCGTCCTTCCTGAACACGGCCTTCAGCTTGGCGAGGTCTTCCAGCTTCGCGCCCTTGCGCACGTGCTCGTCGGTGTCGAACTGCTCTACGCCCTTTTTGCTTTTGATTTCCACGGGAAGGACCTGGTCGCGGAAGTAGCCTTTGTCGAGAGCGTTAGAGGCGCGGCGGTGCGATTCGACGGCAAATTCGTCCTGCTGCTCGCGCGTGAGGCCGTACTTGGCGGCGATGTTCTCGGCGGTCACGCCCATGTGGCCGTGGCCGAAGGGGTCGTGCAGCGCGCCGGTCATGGCGTCGACCACGGCCGCGTCGCCCATGCGCTGGCCCCAGCGCCCCGCGGGCAGGAAGTAGGCGGCGCGGCTCATGCTCTCGGCCCCGCCGGCCACCGCGACGTCGCAGTCGCCCAGCAGCAGGTGCTGCGCGGCCGACACGATCGACTGCAGCCCGGAGCCGCACAGGCGGTTCACCGTCAGGCAGGGCGTGCCGACCGGCAGGCCCGCCTCGAGCGCCGCCACGCGGGAGAGGTACATGTCCTTCGCTTCGCCGTGGATCACGCTGCCCATCACCACGTGGCCGATGCTCGCGGGGTCCACCCCGGCGCGCGCCACGGCTTCCTGGATGGCGAGCGCACCGAGCCGGGTAGCCGGCATTTCCTTCAGCGCGCCGCCGTAGCCGCCGATCGCGGTGCGCACGCCGGAAACCACCACCACTTCGCGCTGGCTCATTGCCTACTGCTTGTCGGGGTCGTTCTTCTGCTGCGGGGCGGGAAAGCCGGGGAAGGACAGGCCGGTGAACATGTTGCGCGCCTGGCCCTGCATCTGCTCCTGGAACTGCGCGAACACCTTCTGGCTCTGCTCCATGTAGGCCTGCATCAGGCTCTGCATCGCAGGGCCCTGCAGGTTCATGAACTGCGCCCACAGCTCCTGCGAGGCGCGCGAGTTGTCGCCGTACATGCGCTGCGACTGCTCCTGCATCGCCTTCTGGATGTCCTGGAAGGCGCGCAGGTTGCGCTCCAGATACGAGCCCATCATGCCCTGCATGGCGTTGCCGTACGAGCGGATGAGCTGCGACAGCAGATCGGAGGAGAACATCGGCATGCCGCCCGACTCCTCGTCCAGGATGATCTGCAGCAGGATCTGGCGCGTGAGGTCGTCGCCGCTCTTGGCGTCGACCACCTGGAAGTCCTCCTGCTTGAGGACCATCTGCTTGACGTCGGCGAGCGTGATGTAGCTCGACGTCTTGGTGTCGTACAGCCGC
>CAZJJC010000095.1:0-20165 GCA_964546195.1 uncultured Enterobacteriaceae bacterium
GTCGGTGGCGCTCGCCGGCGCGCGCGATTTTCCGGCGCTCACGCACTCGCTGTACTTCCATCTGCGCGAGGACTTCGCCGTGCCGCACGTCGTGCTGCGCGCATGGGGCAAGGCGGTGCCGGCCGATTTCCCGGAGGCCGAGGCGGCGAGCGCGCAGCAGCAGCGCCACGCCGAGACCATGGCCGCGCCGCAATGCGGCGCGGCCGCCGGCAATCCCTTCCTGCCGTGGTTCGGCGAAGCGGCCGAGCATGTGCGCTCGGTCGCCCTCGTGCCCCTGGGGCAGAGCACGGTCTTCGGCCTGCTCGCGCTGGGCAGCGAGGATCCGCAGCGCTTCTTCCCGGAGATGGGCACGCTCTACCTTCGGCGCATCGGCGAGCTATGCGCGGCCGGAGTGACGGCGCGGCTTTGAGCCGCGAGTACCTCGACGCCCTGCGGCATCAGCGCCGCCTGTCGCCGGCGACGCTGCGCAACTATGCGCACGCGCTGTCGTTGCTGCTGACGTTGTCGGAAAGGACGCCCCTCGGCGAGGTGCAGCCCGCCCAGATCCGCCGCTACGCCGCGCTGATGCATTCCAGGGGGCTCGCGCCGCGCTCGCTCGCGCTCATGCTTTCGGCATGGCGCGGCTACTTCCACTGGCTGGTGCGCCACCGCGGCTTGCGGGCAAACCCGGTGGTCGGCATCCGCGCGCCGCGCGCGGCGCGCCCGCTGCCCAAGGCGCTCTCGGTCGAGGCGGCGCAGCGCCTGCTGGACGAGGCACCGGCGACGCCGGCCCTGATGCGCGACGCGGCGATGTTCGAGCTGCTGTACTCCTCCGGCCTGCGGCGCGCGGAGCTCATCGCCCTCAACCTGGACGACGGGCGCCTGGACCTGCGGCAGGGGGAGGTCACGGTCACCGGCAAGGGCGCGCGCACCCGCACCGTCCCGGTCGGCGCCAGGGCCTGCGAGGCGCTCAGGCGCTGGATCGACGCGCGCCGGCAGATCGCCGCGCCCGGCGAGCGCGCGCTTTTCGTGGGCAGCCGGGGAAAGCGCATCGGCCCCTCGCTGGTCGGCGCGCGCCTGGCGGCATGGGCGCGGCGCCGCGGTCTCGCCCAGCGCGTGCACCCGCACATGCTGCGCCATTCCTTCGCCACGCACCTGCTGCAGTCCTCGCAGGACCTGCGCGCGGTGCAGGAGCTCCTCGGCCATGCCAGCATCTCCACCACGCAGGTCTATACGCACCTCGATTTCCAGGCGCTGGCGAAGGTCTACGACGCCGCGCACCCGCGCGCGAAGAAAAAATGAAGGCCCTGGTTCTCAACAAGGGGCGCGAGCGCTCGCTCAAGCGCCGCCACCCCTGGGTGTTTTCGGGGGCGGTGCAAAGAACGAGCGGCGAGCCGAAGTCGGGCGACGCGGTCGAGCTGCGCGACGCCGCGGGCAACCCCCTCGCGGTGGCGGCCTTCAGCCCCCAATCCCAGATCCGGGCGCGTGTCTGGAGCTTCGACCCCAGGGAAAAGGTCGATGCCGCCTTTTTCCGCGCGCGCATCGAGCGCGCGCTGGCGCTGCGCGAGGCGCTGCCGGCCAGCCGGCACACCAATGCGCTGCGCCTCATCCACGGCGAGTCCGACGGGCTGCCCGGCCTGATCGTCGATCGCTACGCCGACGTGCTGGTGGCGCAATTCCTCGCGGCGGGGGTGGAGCGCTGGCGCGAGACCCTCCTCGACCTCCTGGCCGAGCTCACCGCCTGCGCGGCGATCTTCGAGCGCTCGGATGCGGAAGTCCGCAAGCTCGAGAACCTTCCTCAGAGAGTGGGCTTTGCCCGGGGAAACCGCAACGCGTCGCGCTGCCCCATCGTCGAGTACGGGCTGAATTTCCGCGTCGACGTCGAGCAGGGCCAGAAGACCGGGTTCTTTCTCGACCAGCGCGAGAACCGCCAGCGGGTGCGCAGCCTCGCGGCGGGACGCGCGGTGCTCGACGGCTTCTGCTACACGGGCGGGTTCTCGATCGCCGCGCTCGCCGGCGGCGCCACCCGCGTGAGCGCGATCGAAAGCTCGGGCCCGGCGCTCGAGGTGGCGCGCGAGAACCTGGCGGCCAATCCGCTGGATGCGGCCAAGGTGCAATTCGTGCAGGCCGACGTGTTCAGCGAGCTGCGCGGCTTGCGCGACCGCGGCGCGCGCTTCGAGATGGTGGTGCTCGATCCGCCGAAGTTCGCGCCGACCGCGGCGCAGGCGCGCAACGCGGCGCGCGCCTACAAGGACATCAACCTCCTGGCGCTCAAGCTGCTCGCGCCGGGCGGGCTGCTCGCCACCTTTTCGTGCTCCGGCGGCGTGTCCCCGGAGCTGTTCCAGTCCATCGTCGCCGGCGCGGCGCTCGACGCCGGCGCCGACGCCAGGATCATCGAGCGCTTCGGCGCCGCGGCCGACCATCCGGTGGCGCTGGAATTCCCGGAAGGGGAATACCTCAAGGGCCTGCTGGTCGTCAAAAGCTAAGGACTTATAATCCGCTCCTTCTCCGGGAGGGCGCATGCAGGACAGCAACATGGTGCCGGTGACGATTCTTACCGGCTTCCTCGGCAGCGGCAAGACCACGCTGCTCAACCGCATCCTCAAGGAGGACCACGGCCAGCGCATCGCGGTGATCGAGAACGAGTTCGGCGAGGTCGGGGTCGACAACGCCATCATCGAGACCGGCGACGAGCAGATCGTCGAGATGAACAACGGCTGCATCTGCTGCACGGTGCGCGGCGACCTGATCCGCATCCTCGGCACGCTGAAGGACAAGCGCGACCAGGGGGCGCTCAAGTTCGACCGCGTGGTGATCGAGACCACCGGCATGGCCGATCCCGGGCCGGTGGCGCAGACCTTTTTCACCGACGAGGAGATCGGCAACTACTACCTGCTCGATTCCATCATCACGCTGGTCGACGCGAAGCACGCGCCCAGGCAGCTCGACGAGTTCCACGAGGCGCAGGAGCAGGTGGGCTTCGCCGACCGGATATTGCTTTCCAAGACGGATCTGACGGCACAGGAAGAGACCGAGGCCCTGGTTCAGAGGCTCAAGCGCATGAACCCGCGCGCGCCGATCAAGAAGGTGCATTTCGGCGACGCGCCGCTCGAGGAGGTGCTCGACATCCGCGGCTTCAACCTGAACGCGATCCTGCAGCTCGACCCCGAGTTCCTCACCGACATCCAGCACGAGCACCACGACGAGGTGCAGTCCTTCGTGTTCAGGTCGGACAAGCCCTTCGACGGGCAGAAGCTGGAGCAATTCCTCTCCGGCATGATCCAGGTCTACGGCCCGGATCTGCTGCGCTACAAGGGCGTGCTGTGGATGAAGGGCAATGCGCGCCGCGTGGTGTTCCAGGGCGTGCACATGATGATGGGCGGCGACATGGGCAAGCCCTGGGGCAAGGGCGAGAAGAAGGGCTCGGTGATGGTGTTCATCGGCAGGAAGCTGCCCAAGGACATCTTCATCGCCGGGATGGAAGAGTGCCTGGCGAAATAGCGATGCAGCAATTCCACGGCACCACCATCCTTTCGGTCCGGCGCGACCGCAACGTAGCGCTCGGCGGCGACGGCCAGGTGACGCTCGGCAATGTCGTGGTCAAAGGCGGCGCGAAGAAGGTGCGGCGCCTCTACCAGGACCGCATCCTCGCCGGCTTCGCCGGCGGCACCGCCGACGCCTTCACGCTGTTCGAGCGCTTCGAGGCCAAGCTCGACAAGCACCAGGGCAACCTGCTGCGCTCGGCGGTCGAGCTCGCCAAGGACTGGCGCACCGACCGCATGCTGCGGCGCCTGGAGGCGATGCTCGCGGTGGCCGACCATGAGCATTCGCTCATCATCACCGGCACCGGCGACGTGCTCGAGCCGGAGCTGGGCATCCTCGCCATCGGCTCGGGCGGCCCCTATGCGCAGAGCGCGGCGCGCGCGCTGCTCGAGAACACGGCGCTCGGCCCGCGGGAGGTCGTGGAGAAGGCCTTGTCGATCGCCGCCGACGTCTGCATCTACACGAACCACCAGCGCTCGATCGAGGTCCTGGAATGAGCGGCATGACGCCGCAGGAGATCGTGCACGAGCTCGACAAGTACATCGTCGGGCAGGGCAAGGCGAAGAAAGCCGTGGCGATCGCGCTCAGGAACCGCTGGCGGCGCCAGCAGGTCGCCGAGCCGCTGCGCCAGGAGATCACGCCGAAGAACATCCTGATGATCGGGCCCACCGGCGTGGGCAAGACCGAGATCGCGCGCCGCCTGGCGCGCCTGGCCGCCGCGCCGTTCATCAAGATCGAGGCGACCAAGTTCACCGAGGTCGGCTACGTCGGGCGGGACGTCGACACCATCGTGCGCGACCTGGTCGAGATCAGCGTGAAGCAGACGCGCGAGCAGGCCGTCAAGGGCGTGCGCACGCGGGCGCAGGATGCCGCGGAGGACCGGATTCTCGACGTATTGGTCGGATTCAAGGGAACCGAGGAGGAAAACGTCACGCGCCAGAAGTTCAGGAAGAAGCTGCGCGAAGGCGAGCTCGACGACAAGGAAATCGACATCGAGGTCTCCGCCGCGCAGCCGCAGATGGAGATCCTGGCGCCGCCGGGCATGGAGGAGCTCACCTCGCAGATCCAGGGCATGTTCTCGAACCTCGGCGGCGGCCGGCGCAAGCTCCGCCGCATGAAGATCCGCGAGGCCATCGGGCTCATCACCGAGGAGGAAGCCGGACGCCTGGTGAACGACGACGAGCTCAAGACGCGCGCCGTGGCCAACGCCGAGCAGAACGGCATCGTGTTCCTCGACGAGATCGACAAGATCACCAGCCGCTCGGAGCTGCAGGGCGCCGACGTGTCGCGCCAGGGGGTGCAGCGCGATCTCCTGCCGCTGGTCGAGGGCACCACGGTGTCCACCCGCTACGGCATGGTGAAGACCGACCATATCCTGTTCATCGCCTCGGGGGCCTTTCACCTCGCCAAGCCCTCCGACCTGATCCCCGAGCTGCAGGGCCGCTTCCCGATCCGCGTCGAGCTCACCTCGCTCTCGGTGGAGGACTTCGAGCGCATCCTGGTATCGACCGACGCGAGCCAGGTCAAGCAGTACCAGGCGCTGCTCGCCACCGAGGGCCTAGCGGTCGAATTCCGGCCCGAAGCGATCCGGCGCATCGCCGAGATCGCCTTCCAGGTGAACGAAAGCACCGAGAACATCGGCGCGCGGCGCCTCTATACCGTGCTGGAGAAGCTGCTCGAGGAGATCTCCTTCGAGGCCGGCAAGCGCGGGCCCGGGAGCATCACGATCGACGCGCCCTACGTCGACGCGCGCCTGGCGGAGCTCTCTAAGAACGAGGATCTGGCGCGCTTCGTTCTCTAAGCGCTTTTTCCAGGCAGGTCTTGCAAAGGCAGCTTTGACCCGCGAGCGGCTCCGACGGCGGCAGGCTTTCGCACCAGCAACCCGGGGCGTCGCGGCCGCACAGAAACGGCGCGCCGCAACGGGCGCATTTTTCAGTGATCGGCAAGGCGCTTCATTGCCTCGCGCAGGAAGGCGGTCTGCTTCTTGAAGTGGGTGCAGCCGTCGCAGATGAGCAGGTGCAGCCGCAGCGCCACGCGCTCGAGGAAGCGCAGGCGTCGGTCGAGGCCCTGGGAGACGAGCTGCGTCGCTTCTTTGCAGGAAAGCATCATTTCGAGAACCAGTTCTGCTGCAGGCATTCACGCAGCCCTACCCGCGCGCGGTAGAGCAGCACCCAGCAATGCGTCGGCGTGACGCCGAGTTCCTTACAGATCTCGGCGGTCTCATAGCCCAGGTGCTCGCGCATCATGAAGACATGCGCGGTCTTGGCGGGCAGCCGGCCGAGGCATTCCTCCAGTACGGCCATGAACTGTTTCTGCTCGAGCAGCCCGTCGGGGCCGTCCCATGCGCGCGGCGGATCGATCCAGTGGCCGCGCTCGTTGAAGAGGGTCTGCAGGCCCTCCTCGTCGGGGGACACCGCGGCCTCGCGGCTCAGGCGCCGGATGGCGTCGACGATCTTGTGCTTGAGGATGCCGGTAAGCCAGGTGCGCAGGTTCGAGCGGCCGCCGAAGCCGGCTTCGCCGGCCAGCGCCGCCAGCAGCGCCTCCTGCACCGCGTCCTCGGCGGCGTGCGCGTCGCGCAGCTGCAGGCGGGCATAGCGAAGAAGGTAGGGCCTTTCGGCTTCGACCCGGGAACGAAAGCTTTTCATCACCCCTTGAAAACGCGGCCTGCGCCCCTACCTCCCAAGCAACGCCTCAGCAAAGGAGACTTATATGGCAAATGTTACCCGGTTCGACCCGCGCACTGATTACGTCGGTGACTTGGTCGACGATTTTTTCAAGGGCTTCCTGGTCCGCCCCGTGGCCTATGAAGGCGGCCGTGAAGCGCTGCCGCGCATGAAGGTGGATGTGGCCGAGAAGAACGGCGCCTACGTCGTCACGGCCGAGCTGCCCGGCGTGAAGAAGGAGGACATCCAGGTCAGCATCGACGGCGCGCAGGTCACGCTCGCGGCGGAAGTGAAGCGCGAGCGCGAAGCTTCGCAGGACGAGCGCGTGCTGCACACCGAGCGCGTCTACGGCAAGCTCAGCCGCAGCTTCACCCTGCCGCAGGAGGTGGACGAGGCGAAGGCGCAAGCCAAGTTCAAGGACGGCGTGCTGGAGCTCACGCTGCCCAAGAAGGCGGCGGCCCAGCGCAAGCAGATCTCGATCCAGTAGGTTTCTTTGTAGAATGGGGGCGCGCATGAACGCCCCCCTCATTTCCCCTTCGGGCCATAATCCCCAGGCGGCCGAGAAGGCGCGCATTCTCGGCGAGGCGCTGCCCTATATCCAGCGCTTCCACGGCAAGACCATCGTCGTCCAGGTCGGCGGCAACGCCATGGCCGACGCTGCGCTCAAGGCGAGCTTCGCGCGCGACGTGGTGCTGCTGAAGCTGGTCGGCATGAACCCCGTGGTGGTGCACGGCGGCGGGCCGCAGATCGAGGAGATGCTGGCGCGCCTGGGCAAGAAGGGCGAGTTCGTGCAGGGCATGCGGGTCACCGACCGCGAGACCATGGACGTGGTCGAGATGGTGCTCGGCGGCCAGGTCAACAAGGAAGTGGTGGAGCTCATCAACCAGGCGGGCGGCAAGGCGGTCGGGCTGACCGGCCAGGATGGCGCCTTCATCCGGGCGAAGAAGCTGCTCCTGCCGTCGAAGGACAACGGCAGGGTGGACATCGGCCAGGTCGGCGATATCGACACCATCGACCCGGCGGTGATCGGCGCGCTGGAGCAGGCCGGCTTCATCCCGGTGGTGGCGCCCATCGGCACCGGCGCCGACGGCACCACCTACAACATCAACGCCGATCTGGTGGCCGGCAAGCTCGCCGAAGTGCTGCGCGCCGAGAAGCTGGTGGTGCTCACCAACACCCCCGGAGTGCTCGACAAGGACGGCAAGCTGCTTACCGGCCTGACGCCGCGCAGGATAGACGACCTGGTGGCGAAGGGCGTGATCTCGGGCGGCATGCTGCCCAAGATCGGCTCGGCGCTCGACGCGGCGCGCAACGGCGTGCGCAGCGTGCACATCATCGACGGGCGCGTGCCTAATGCGCTGCTGCTCGAAGTCCTCACCGACCAGGGCGTAGGCACGCTCATCAAGAGCAAGTAGTCGTGCGCATCGCGCGGCTGCCAGCGTCGCGGCGTGTCTGGATTTTCGACCTCGACAACACGCTGCATGACGCCACGGCGGCCATCTTTCCGTCGATGCACCTGCAGATCAACGAGTTCCTCAAGCGCCAGTTCGACCTCGACGACGAGGGCGCCAACCGGATGCGGCGCGACTTCTGGCTGCGCTACGGCACGACCCTCAACGGGCTGATGCGCCACTACGGCACCGACCCGAAGCGCTTCCTTGCCGCGACGCACGTGTTTCCCGAGCTCGCCGACATCGTGGTGCACGAGAACGCGCTGAAGCATGCGCTCGCGCGCCTGGGCGGCATGAAGCTGGTGTTCTCCAACGCCCCGCGCCAGTACGTCCGCGGCGTGCTGGGCGCGATCGGCCTCGCGCGCTACTTCGACGGCGTCTACTCGATCGAGGATGCGCGCTACCGCGGCAAGCCGGCGCTGCACGGCTTCCACGTGTTGCTGCGCAAGCACAATCTCGACCCCCACCGCTGCGCCCTGGTCGACGACATCCTGGAGAACCTGCGCACCGCACACCGCCTTGGGATGTCAACGGTTTGGGTGAGCCGCAGCCGCCGGCGCGTGCCTTTCGTCGACCTGCGCATATCTTCGGTCGTCGAGCTCCCCCGCCTAGTTTTCCGTTTCGGCTGAAGTTAAGATTCACTACAGTCATGCCGCGCGCAAAGGGCGAACGCAGGCTCGAGATCCTCAAGGCACTCGCGCAAATGCTCGAGGCGCCCAAATGGGAGCGCATCACTACCGCCGCGCTCGCCGGACGGCTGGACGTATCGGAGGCCGCGCTCTACCGGCACTTCGCCTCGAAGGCACAGATGTACGAAGGCCTGATCGAGTTCATCGAGAGCTCGGTGTTCACGCTCGCCAACCGCATCACCGAGGACGAGTCCGACGGCGTGCGCCAGGCCGAGAAGCTGGTCGAGATGCTGCTCGCCTTCGCCGAGAAGAATCCCGGCATGGTGCGCGTGATGACCGGTGACGCGCTGGTGGGCGAGCACGAGCGCCTGCAGGCGCGCATGAATCAGTTCTTCGACCGCTTCGAGTCCACCCTGAAGCAAGCGCTGCGCGCCACCGCCGACGGCGACGCCGCCGGCCGCGCCGCGACGCTGCTGCGCTACGCCATCGGCTGCCTGCACCAATATGCCAAGAGCGGCTTCGCCCGCAAGCCGATCGAGAGCTTCACCGCGCAGCGCCGCTATCTCATGATGTAGCGCACACCGGGCAGGCGGGGTCTTTCTTTACCCGCACTGTGCGCCAGTCGGCCTTCTTGGCGTCGAGCAACAAGAGCTTCCCGCTGAGCGATTCGCCGATGCCGGCGAGCAGCTTGAGCGCCTCCATCGCCTGGGTGGCGCCGACGATGCCGGTCAGCGGGGCGAATACGCCCATCACCGAGCACTGGACTTCCTCGACCTCGCCGTCTTCCGGGAAGAGGCAGGAATAGCAGGGCGAGTCGGGCTGGCGCAGGTCGAACACCATCACCTGGCCGTCGAAGCGGATCGCCGCCCCCGAGACGAGCGGCCGGTGATGCTGGACGCAGGCGCGGTTCAGCAAGTGGCGCGTGGCGAAGTTGTCGGTGCAGTCCAGCACCAGATCGGCTTGAGCGACCAGCTCTGCCGTCTCCGCGGACTCCAGCCTTTTTTTCAACGCCACGACTTCGACCTCCGGATTCAGGGCATTCAAGGCGCTGCGCGCGGCTTCGACCTTCGGCGTGCCGACCACCTCGGCACGGTAGAGGATCTGGCGCTGCAGATTGGTGAGGTCGACCTTGTCGGAATCGGCGAGGGTGAGGCGGCCGACACCGGCGGCGGCGAGGTAGAGCGACGCGGGGCAGCCCAGGCCGCCGGCCCCCACGATCAGCGCGCGCGAGCGCTGCAGCCGCTCCTGGCCCTCGACCCCGATCTCGGGGAGCAGGATGTGGCGGCTGTAGCGGAGAAGCTGCGCGTCGTTCAGTTCGTCGGCGTTGCGGCGGGCTTGGCGGCCGCCACCGTGGGGGAAACGTTCTTCACCGGCTCGCCCTTGAGGTGGGCGATGGCCTGCTGCAGCTGAAAGTCGTCCTTCGAGCCGAGCTCGACCGGCTTCGCATCGCTGGTGCCCGGCTGCGCCGCCGGCTTGGCGCGCGGCGCCGCCGGCTCTTTCGTCTCGTCGGGCTTGGTCCCGTTGAGAAGGTGGCGCGTGAGGTCGGCCTCGCGCACCCGCGTCAGCGTGTCGGTGGGATCCTCGACCAGGATGTCGGGCTTGATTCCCAGCGCCTGGATGGAGCGCCCGCCGGGCGTGAAGTAGCGCGCGGTGGTGAGCTTGATGGCGGTGTTGTTGCCCAGCGGCATGATGGTCTGCACCGAGCCCTTGCCGAAGGTCTGCGTGCCGATCACCGTGGCGCGCTTGTGGTCCTGCAGCGCGCCGGCCACGATCTCCGAGGCCGAAGCCGAGCCGCCATTCACCAGCACCACCATCGGGATGGTCTTCGCCGCCGCGGGCAGCTGCTTCAGCACGTCCTCGCCCCGGCTGCTGCGCGAATAGTCGTCCGGCGTGGCGAAGAACTTCTTCTTCGCGTCCTCGGCGCGGCCGTCGGTCGAGACGATCAGCGACTTGGCGGGCAGGAAGGCCGAGGAGATGGCGACCGCGCCGTGCAGCAGGCCGCCCGGGTCGTTGCGCAGGTCGAGCACCAGGCCCTTCAGGTTCGGGTTCTGCTTGAACATCTGGCCGAGGTGCTTGACCAGGTGCTCGGTGGTCGATTCCTGGAACTGCGACACGCGCACCCAGCCGTAGCCGGGCTCGATGACCTTGGATTTCACGCTCTGCACCCGGATGATCGCGCGCGTGAGCGGGACGATGAGGGGGGCGCCCTCGCCCTTGCGCGAGATGGTGAGCGTGATCGTGGTGTTCGGCTTGCCGCGCATGCGCTTCACCGCGTCGTTCAGCGTCATGCCCTTCACCGGCGTCTCGTCGAGCTTGATGATGAGATCGTTCGGCTTGATGCCCGCCTTGTACGCCGGCGTGTCCTCGATCGGCGAGATGACCTTGACGAAGCCGTCCTCCATGCCGACCTCGATGCCCAGGCCGCCGAACTGGCCCTGCGTGCCGACCTGCAGCTCGCGGAAGGCCTCCTGGTCGAGGTAGGCCGAGTGCGGGTCCAGGCCGGTGAGCATGCCGTTGATGGCCTCGGTGATGAGCTTCTTGTCCTCGACCGGCTCGACGTAGTTCGTCTTGATCGCGCCGAACACCTCGGTGAAGGCGCGCAGCTCCTCGATGGGCAGCGAGCTGCGGGTGGCGCGGTCGGCGATCGCCTGGAAGTTCAGGCTGATGAGAACGCCCGCGACGGCGCCGAGAGCGATGAGTCCGATGTTGCGAAGCTTTTGCATGGTTCGAGCGCCGTTTATTTCAGCTTGACCCACCGCAGCGGGTCGAAGGCGCGGCCAAGGTGCCGCAGCTCAAAGTATAGCCCTGTTTCCTCATTGCCACCGCTTGCGCCGGTCGTCGCGATCGCCTCGCCGGGCGCCACCACATCGCCCACCTGCTTGAGCAGCGCCTCGTTGTTCGCATAGATCGAAAGATAGGCCTCGCCATGGTCCAGGATGAGCAGGTTGCCGAAGCCGCGCATCCAGTCGGCGTAGACCACCTGCCCGGAGGCCACGGCGCGCACCGGCCGACCTTCGGGCGCCCGGATGAAGACGCCTTTCGCCTCGGTTCCGGCTGCTCCCCTTGGAGCCCCGAAGCGTCCGCCGAGTTCCCCCCGCACCGGCAAGCTCAGCCGGCCGCGCAGCGTGGAAAATGCCGCGCCGGAAGCCGCCGGCGGCGCGAGCACCCGGGCGAGCTCTTCGACCAGGCGCGCAAGGCGCGCCTCGTCGGCCCGCAGCACTTTGATTTCCCTGCGACTCTGGCGCACCTCGACCGCCACCCGCGCGAGCACCCGGCGCCGCTCGCGGCGCTCGGCGAGGATGGTTTCACGGTCGGCGCGGCTCGAGCGCTCGACAACGCTCAGGCGCTCGCGCTTTGCCTGCGCCTCGGCCGCCAGCCGCTCGGCCTCGGCGATGCCCGCCCGGTAATCGCCGAGCATCGACGCCGAAGCGCGCGTGACGTAGGTGACATAGTGCAAGGTGCGCGAAACCGCCGCCGGATGCTCGCCCGACAGCGCAACGCGCAGCGCGTCGGGCGCGCCGCCGGCGTGGCGCGCGGCAAGCATGCGGCCGATCGCCGCCTGCCGCGCGGCGAGCGAGCGCTCGAGCGACCTGCGGCGCTCGGCGAGCGCGGCGGCCTCCCCGCGCAGCTGGCGGCTCTCGGCCTGCAGCGCGGCGAGCGTGCGGTTCGCCTCCGAGATCGCGCGCTCCGAGCCGCGCAGGGCGTCGCGCGCCTCCTTGCGGGTTTCTTCCGTCTTGTCCAGCTGCTGTGCGAGCGCCCGGATGCGCGCGCGCAGGGCTGCGAGATCGTCTTCCTTCGAGGCGTGAGCCGTCAGTGCCGCGAGCGCAATGGCGAGGAGCAGAGCCCGCTTCAGGCCCGTGCCTTCCCTTGCGCCGACACCTCGGCGATGCGCTTGTCTATCTCGGCGGGGTCGCCGAGATAGTAGTGCCGGGTGGGCTTCAAGTCCGCGTCGAGCTCGTAGACCAGCGGCACGCCGGTCGGTACATTGAGCGGCATGATCTCGGCCTCGCTCAGGTCGTCCAGATGCTTGATCAGCGCGCGCAGCGAGTTGCCGTGCGCCGCGATGAGCACGCGCCGCCCGGCGCGCACCGCCGGCGCGATCGCGCTCGCCCAGTAGGGAATGACGCGCGCCACCGTGTCCTTCAGGCACTCGGTGCGCGGCACTTGCGTGCCGGCGTAGCGCGCATCCTTGCCCTCGTATCTCGGGTCGTCCGGGTCCAGCGGAGGAGGCGGCACGTCGTAGCTGCGCCGCCAGAGGAGCACCTGGGCCTCGCCGTATTTCGCCGCCGTCTCGGCCTTGTCGAGGCCCTGCAGCGCGCCGTAGTGGCGCTCGTTCAGGCGCCAGCTTTTCTCCACCGGGACCCACATCTGGTCGAGCTCCTCGAGGGCGATCCACAACGTGCGGATGGCACGCTTGAGCAGCGAGCTAAACGCGAGATCGAAGCGGTAGCCGTCGGCCCCGAGCAGGCGCGCGCCGGCGCGGGCTTCCTCGACGCCCCGGGCGGACAGATCGACGTCGGTCCAGCCGGTGAAGCGGTTCTCGCGGTTCCAGTCCGATTCGCCGTGGCGCAGCAGGACGAGCTTGTGCATGGCACTGAATTATAATCAGCCCCCCTCGTGAAATTCCTACAGGAAAACATCCTCCTGATAGCGGTCGCGTTCGTATCCGGCGCGATGCTGCTGTGGCCGTACGTGCGCCGCGCCAGCGCCGGCCCGTCGGTCAGCCCCTCGCAGGCGACGCAGCTCATCAACCGCGAGGACGCCCTGGTCGTGGACGTGCGCGATCCCGGCGAGTACGGCGCCGGCCATATCCTGGGCGCCAGGAACCTGCCGTTGTCGCGCCTCGACTCCGGCGGTGTGGAACTTGCAGGCAAGCGCAAGGACCGGCCGGTCATCGTGTACTGCGATACCGGCAACCGTTCGGCAAAGGCGGCCGCAGTGCTCAAAGGCCGCGGCTACGCGAAAGTGCTGAGCCTTTCCGGGGGGCTCGGCGCATGGCAGCAGGCCGGGCTGCCGGTGGAGAAATGACTTGGCGAAAGTGCGGATGTACCTCACCGCGGCGTGCCCCTTCTGCCAGTCGGCCGACCGGCTGCTGCGCGAAAAGGGCGCCGAGGTCGAGAAGATCCGCCTGGACCTCGAGCCGGCGCGCCGCGCCGAGATGCTGCGGATGAGCGGCAGGCGGACCGTGCCCCAGATCTGGATCGGCGAGCGCCACATCGGCGGCTGCGACGACCTTTATGCCCTCGACCGCGCGGGCGAGCTAGACCTCCTACTTAAGGCCTCCGAATGACCGAATCCCAGAAGCAGAAGAGCGAAGAGCAGCAGCAACCCAGCTTCCAGATCGAGAAAATCTACGTCAAGGACCTGTCGCTCGAGATCCCGAGCGGACCGCAAGCCTTCATGCAGCAGGCGCAGCCGCAGCTCGAGGTGCAGCTCAACAGCGCCGGCGGCCAGTTCGCCGAGGGCTACTACGAGGTGAGCGTGAGCGCCACCGTGACCGCCAAGAGCGGCGAGCGCACGCTGTTTCTCGTCGAAGCGGTGCAGGCCGGCATCTTCTCGGTGCGCAACGTGCCGGCCGAGGAGATCGAGCCGCTGCTCAACATCGGCTGCCCGACCATCGTGTTCCCGTACCTGCGCGAGACGATTTCGGACCTGATCACCCGCGGCGGCTTTCCTCCGGTGCTGCTCAGCCCGGTCTCTTTCGAGGCGCTGTACCAGCAGCGGCTCAGGCAGCAGCAGGGCGGCGAGCCGAAAATCGAAGTCGCGCGGTGACCAAGGTCGCGGTCCTCGGCGCAGGCGCCTGGGGCACCGCGATGGCAGGCGTGCTCGCCGCGCGGCTCGAGGTCGCGTTGTGGGCGCGCGATGCGGCGCAAGCCGGGGCGATGGCGCGTGAGCGTCGCAACGAGCGTTATCTGCCCGGCGTAGGCATCCCCGCCGCCGTCGCGGTCACGGCGGACCTGTCGGCGGCGCTATCCCAGGCGAGGCTCGTCCTGGCAGCCACGCCGGTCGCCGGCCTGCGCCAGCTGGCAGAGAAGATTCCCGCCGACTGCCCGCTGGTGTGGCTGTGCAAGGGGTTCGAAGAGGGCACCGGCGCGCTGCCGCACGAGATCGTTTTCCAGCAGCGATGCGGCGCATTGTCGGGCCCTTCGTTCGCCGCCGAAGTGGCGCGCGGCCTGCCGTGCGCGCTGACGCTCGCCTCGCGCGACGCCGGTTTCGCGCGCGAGGCGGCGGCGCTGCTGCACGGCGGGCGCATGCGCGTGTACTACAGCACCGACCTGATCGGCGTGGAGATCGGCGGCGCGGTGAAGAACGTCATGGCGATCGCGGCCGGCATCTCCGACGGCCTGGTCCTGGGCCTGAACGCGCGCGCCGCGCTCATCACCCGCGGCCTCGCCGAAATCGCGCGCCTGGGCGCCGCGCTCGGCGGCTCCCCCGAGACCTTCTTCGGCCTGGCGGGCGCCGGGGACCTCATCCTCACCGCGACCGGCGATCTGTCGCGCAACCGGCGCGTGGGGCTTGAGCTCGCGCAAGGCCTGCCTTTGCGGGAGATACTTTCGAATCTCGGCCATGTGGCCGAAGGGGTCCGTTCCGCCCGCGAAGTGGCCCGCCTGGCGAAGTCCCAGGGCATCGACATGCCGGTGAGCGAGGCGGTCAGCGCGGTGCTCGAAGACCGGCTCACGCCCGCCGCCGCCGTGGAGCGGTTGCTCTCCCGCGACCCGAAGCAGGAGCGCTAGGCGAATCCCAGCTGCCGCCACGCCTCGAACACCACTACCGCGACGGCGTTCGAAAGGTTGAGGCTGCGGTTGCCGGGCCGCATCGGCAGGCGCAGGCGCTGCTCCTGCGGAAAATGCCGCAGAACCTCATCGGGCAGGCCGCGCGTCTCGGCGCCGAACACGAAGGCGTCGCCGCCCGCGAACTCGATCTCGGTGTAAAGCCTCGCCGCTTTCGTCGTGAACGCGAACATTCTGCGGCCGTCGAGAAAGGCGCGGCAGGCTTGCCAGTCCTTGTGCGCTTTCACCGGGGCAAGCTCGTGGTAATCGAGCCCCGCGCGCTTGAGCCGGCGCTCGTCCATCGAGAAGCCCAGCGGCTCGACCAGGTGCAGGCGCGCGCCGGTGTTCGCGGCCAGCCGAATCACGTTGCCCGCGTTCGGCGGGATCTCCGGCTCGACCAGGACGATGTCGAACATCAGGCGGGCGGCAGCGTGCGCGCCACGACCCAGTTCACCACCCGCGCCGCGCCGGCGCGCTTCAGCGTGCGCGCCATTTCGTCGAGCGTGGCGCCGGTGGTCATGACGTCGTCGACCACGGCCACGGTGGCCCCGGCGAGGGCCCGCCTGCAGCCGAAGGCGCCGCGCACGTTGCGCTGGCGCTCCGCCCAGGGCAGCTCCATTTGCGGGACCGCTTCGCGTTCGCGCACGCAAGAGGAGAAATCGAGCTTGCCGGGCAGGAGATGCCGGGCGAGCTCCACCGCCTGGTTGTAGCCGCGCTCGCGCAGCCGGGCTGCGGAGAGGGGAACCGGGATCACGCAGTCGATTTCCTCGTCCGCGGGAATGCGTTCGAGCAAGAGCTTCCCCAGAAAAGGGGCGAGCGAAAGCTCGCCGCGGAACTTGAGGGCGTGGACCAGCGCGTCGGCCGGGAAGTCGTAAGCCAGCACGGCGAGCGTTGCGTCGTAGTCGGGGGGCTCGGCGAGGCAGCGGCCGCACAGCGCCGCCCCGGGCGAGGGCAGCGCGCAGCGCGGACACAGCTCGGCGCACAGGCGGGGCAGCTCGGCGCGGCATGCGCCGCACAGGACGGCTCGCGCCCGGCCGCGGCAGGTGTAGCAGGCACCGCCGAAAAAGAGCTCGCCGAGAAAATCGCGCATGCTAATCTTTTCCCATGTGGACTGTAGCGCAGCTTGCCGCCGACTTGGCCGCGGGCAGGAGCTCGAGCCGCGCGCTGGTGGAGCAGGCGCTCGCGCGCATCGGCGAGCCGGGCGGCGAAGGCAGCCGCGCCTTCCTCAAGGTCTACGCCGATTCCGCGCGCGCCGACGCCGATGCGGCGGACCGGCTGCGCAAGGCCGGCGTGCGGCGCTCCGCGGTCGACGGGCTGCCGGTGGCGCTCAAGGACCTGTACGACGTAGCGGGCGAGGTGACGCGGGCCGGTTCCCGCATTCTTGAAAATCAACCGCCCGCAAAGGAGGACGCGAAAGCGGTGGCGCGGCTGCGCGCCGCGGGCGCGGTCTTCATCGGCCGCACCAACATGGTCGAGTTCGCCTTCGGCGGCGTGGGGCTGAATCCGCACTACGGCACGCCAAAGAATCCCTTCGACCGCAAAGCGGGGCGCGTTCCCGGCGGCTCGTCCTCGGGCGCCGCGGTGGCGCAGGCCGACGGCATGTGCGTGATGGCGCTCGGCTCCGATACCCGCGGCTCGGTCCGCGGCCCGGCGGCGCTTTGCGGCCTGGTCGGGTGGAAGCCCACCGCGGCTCGCGTGCCGCGCGAAGGCGCGTTTCCGCTGTCCTTCACGCTCGATTCGGTCGGGCCCCTCGCGAATTCGGTCGCCTGCGCGGCGGCCTACGATGCAGTCCTTGCCGGAGAAAGCGGAAAAGAGATTCGTCTCGAAACAAACGGGCTGCGGCTGCTGCTGCCGCGCTCCTCGGCGCTCGACGACCTGGACAAGGAAGTGGAGGCCGCGTTTGAGAATGCGCTGCGTCGTTTGTCCAAGGCGGGAGCCGCGATCACCGAGCGGCCGGTCGCGGCGTTCGACCGGCAGGCCGAGTACTTCAAGGCCGGCGGCTACGCCGGCGCCGAGGCCTACCACATCCACCGCGCGAACGAGGAGCGCATCGGCGAGTACGACCCGCGGGTCGGCAAGCGCGTCCTCCTGGGCAAATCGCTGAGCGCGTCGGACTACCTCGTGCTCGGCGAGCTGCGGGCCGCCTTCATCCAGGAGGTCGAGGCGCTCGCGGCGCCGTTCGACGCCATCGTCATGCCGACCGTGCCCTGCATCGCGCCGACGATCGCGCAAGCCGGCGCCAGCGACGAGGACTACTTCCGCTGGAACGCCCTGATCCTGCGCAACAACGGCCTGATCAACTTCCTGGATGGCTGCGCGGCCTCGGTGCCGTGCCACGAACCGGGCGGCGCGCCGGTGGGCTTCATGGTGTGCGGCACCGCCGGCAGCGATCGCCATACGCTCGCCGCCGCGGCAGCGATTGAGCGCGCCCTCTCCCGGGATTGACCGGCGCGCGGCCCGCCGCAGGTTCGAGCGCGCCGCCGGGACCTACCTGCAGGCCGCGCGGCTCGAAGGCGAAATTGCGGCGCGCATGCTGGAGCGCCTGGACTACATCCGCCTCGCGCCGCGCCGCGTGCTGGACGCGGGAAGCGGGCCGCCGCGGCGCGAGCTGGGCAAGCGCTATCCGAAGGCGAGCGTGATCGCGCTCGACTTCGCCTTGCCGATGCTGCTGCGGCGCACGCTGCTCGCGCGATTCGTCACGAGAAATATAGTTCCGGTGTGCGCGGAGCTCGAACGGCTGCCCCTCGCCGGGGGCAGCGTCGACCTTGCCTGGTCGAACATGGCGCTGCACTGGGTCGATGAACCGCTCGCCGTGTTCAAGGAGCTGCGCCGCGTCCTCGCGCCCGAGGGCCTGCTCATGTTCAGCACGCTCGGCCCGGATTCGCTGAAGGAGCTGCGCTCGGCGGCGGGCGACAGGCGAGTTCACCGTTTCATTGACATGCACGATCTGGGCGACATGCTGCTCGCGGCCGGCCTGTCCAACCCGGTGATGGACATGGAGATGCTCACCTTCGCCTACGCGGACGCCGGGCGGCTGCTGCGCGACCTGCGCGCGAGCGGCCAGACCAGCGCGCGCGCCGACCGGCCGCGCGGGCTCGCGGGCCGGCGGTTCGCCGGCGACCTGCATCGCGCTCTCGGCGACAAGCCGCAGGCCACCTTCGAAGTGGTCTATGGCCACGCCTGGAAAGCGCAGGATGCGAAAACCGTGCGTATTTTCAAGAGCATTCCTTGAGACCGCGCAGCCAGATGTGATACTTTTGGCACCCCCTCCAGAAGTGGCGCGCGAGCTGCCATTCCGCGACGGGAATGCCGACTTCAGCCTGATCCTCAAGCGGAACTGCTCGATTTCACCGGCCTGGCTGGTGCTGCCGTTCGCCGGTCTGGAGATCGCGGCGCTCGTCGCTGCAAAAGAGAGACTGCGGATCTGATTTCGGGGAACGAACCACATGCGGGGAACGAAAGTCCTTTCAGCCCTGGCCGGCCTCCTGGGGCTCGCCCTGTCGGGCTCGGCGCACGCGATCGCGTGGTATTTCCAGACGCCCGCCTCGAAGCTGGCCGCCGACATCGACTGGCTGCATCAGCTGGTGATGTGGCTGATCATCGTCATCTTCATCGGCGTGTTCAGCGTCATGTTCTGGGCGTGCTACGCGCACCGCAAGTCGATCGGGCACAAGGCCGAGCAATTCCACGACAACACCACCGTCGAGATTCTCTGGACCCTGATCCCGGCGATCATCCTGGTCGCGATCGCCTGGCCGGTGACGAAGGTGGTGATCGCCCAGAAGGACACCTCCGCCCCCGACATCACCGTCAAGGTCACCGGCTACCAGTGGAAGTGGGGCTACGACTACATCAAGGGCGAGGGTGAGGGCATCAGCGTCCTCTCCACGCTCGCCACGCCGCGCGAGCAGATCGAGGGCGGCGCGCCCAAGGGCGAGAACTACCTGCTGGAAGTCGACAACGAGATGGTGGTGCCGGTGGGCAAGAAGATCCGCGTGATCACCACCGCGGCCGACGTGGTGCACTCATGGTGGATCCCCGCATTCGGGGCGAAGCAGGACGCGATCCCCGGATTCCTGCGCGACATCTGGTTCCGGCCCGAGCAGATCGGCACCTTCCGCGGCCAGTGCGCCGAGCTGTGCGGCAAGGAGCACGGCTTCATGTCCATCGTGGTGCGCGTGGTCTCCGCCGAGGACTACGGCAAGTGGGTCGGCGAGCAGAAGCAGAAGCTCGCCAAGGCGGCCGAAGACGACACCAGGGCCTTTGCGCTGCAGGAGCTGGTGCAGCGCGGCGAGAAGGTCTACGCGGCCAACTGCGTCGCCTGCCACCAGGCGAGCGGCGGCGGGGCGCCGCCCGCCTTCCCGACGCTCGCCGGCTCGAAGGTGGTCGTTGGGCCGCAGGAGGGCCACATCGATGTCCTCCTCAACGGCCGGCCGAACACCGCCATGCAGTCCTTGAAGCAATTGAGCAATGCCGATATCGCCGCCGTGATCACGTTCACGCGCAATTCCTGGGGAAACAAGGCGAGCGAAGTACAGCCGGCCGAAGTGAAGGCGCGGCGCAAATAAGGCTTCCGGAAAACGAGATGAGCGCAGTCGTAGACAACCACGCACGCGATCACGGCCACCACGACCCGTACGGCGGCGTCATGCGCTGGATCACCACCACCAACCAAAAGGACATCGGCACGCTGTACCTGTGGTTCAGCTTCATCATGTTCTCGATCGGCGGGCTGATGGCGGTGGCGCCCGACATGGCGTTCGCGCGCCTGAACAACTGGTCGTTCTGGCTGCTGCCGTTCGCCGCGTTATGTCGTTCTTCATGCCCGGCGATTTTGTTGTTATTATTCCCGGGTAAGCCGGCTTTCACCCGTGTTCCTTAATCGAGTTGCGCCTGGGAGTTGGATCCGCCGATGACGATGGCAATCGTATTGATACTGTTGATTCTCGGCTCGGTCCTGTTTCACTTCCTGAGCCCGTGGTATTTCACGCCGATCGCCTCCAACTGGGTGGCGATGGACGACACCATCAGCCTCACGTTCTGGATCACGGGCTTTGTCTTCGTCGCCGTCAACCTGTTCATGGCGTATTGCCTGGTCCGCTACCGTCAGCGCAAGGGCAGCACGGCGGC
>CAZJJC010000096.1:0-15658 GCA_964546195.1 uncultured Enterobacteriaceae bacterium
CCAACGGCGACACCTTCCTGGGCGGCGAGGACTTCGACCAGCGCCTGATCGACTACGTGGTCACCGAGTTCAAGAAGGAGCAGGGCGTCGATCTGTCCAAGGACGTGCTCGCGCTGCAGCGGCTGAAGGAGTCCGCGGAGAAGGCGAAGATCGAGCTCTCCTCGTCGCAGCAGACCGAGATCAACCTGCCCTACATCACGGCGGACCAGTCGGGGCCCAAACACCTGACGATGAAGATCACGCGCGCCAAGTTCGAGTCGCTGGTGGACGAGCTGGTCGAGAAGACCATCACGCCCTGCCGCATCGCGATCAAGGACGCCGGCCTGACCGTGGGCCAGATCGAGGACGTGATCCTGGTCGGCGGCCAGACGCGCATGCCGAAGGTGCAGGACAAGGTGAAGGAGTTCTTCGGCCGCGAGCCGCGCAAGGACGTGAACCCGGACGAGGCGGTGGCGGTCGGCGCCGCGATCCAGGCCGGGGTGCTCAAGGGCGACGTCAAGGACGTGCTGCTGCTCGACGTGACGCCGCTGTCGCTGGGCATCGAGACCCTCGGCGGCGTGATGACCAAGCTCATCCAGAAGAACACCACCATCCCGACCAAGGCCCAGCAGGTGTTCTCGACCGCCGACGACAACCAGGGCGCGGTGACCATCCACGTGCTGCAGGGCGAGCGCGACATGGCCTCGGGCAACAAGTCGCTCGGCCAGTTCAACCTCACCGACATCCCGCCCGCGCCGCGCGGCATGCCGCAGATCGAGGTGACCTTCGACATCGACGCCAACGGCATCCTGCACGTCACCGCCAAGGACAAGGCCACGGGCAAGGAGAACAAGATCAAGATCCAGGCGAGCTCGGGCCTGAACGAGGCCGAGATCCAGCGCATGGTGAAGGACGCCGAGGCGCACGCCGAGGAAGAGCGCAAGACGCTGGAACAGGTC
This sequence comes from uncultured Enterobacteriaceae bacterium, assembly GCA_964546195.1. Taxonomy (GTDB): domain Bacteria; phylum Pseudomonadota; class Gammaproteobacteria; order Burkholderiales; family SG8-39; genus SCGC-AG-212-J23. Next base: position 939 of record CAZJJC010000096.1, read on the forward strand.
AACTCGCGCAACCAGCTCGAGGCGCTGTCGCACTCGGTGAAGAAGTCGCTGAAGGACTACGGCGACAAGCTGGACGCCGCCGAGAGGGAGAAGATCGAGGCCGCGCTGAAGGACGCCGAGGCCGCGCTCAAGTCCGAGGACAGGGCCGAGATCGACGCCAAGTCCCAGGCGCTGGCGCAGGCTTCGCAGAAGCGCGGCGAGAAGATGTACGCCGAGCAGCAGGCCCAGAATCAGCCGCAGCAGCCGCAGGAAGAGATGCGGGGCGGCGAGCAGGCGAAGAAGGACGACAGCAACGTCGTCGATGCCGAGTTCACCGAGGTGAAGGACAAAAAGGCCGGTTAAGCTCTTGTTGCCGTTTTAGAAAGGCCGCATGGCGAAGCGCGACTACTACGATGTGCTCGGGGTGAACAAGGACTGCGCCGAGGACGAGCTGAAGAAGGCCTACCGGCGCCTGGCCATGAAATGGCACCCCGACCGCAATCCGGATAACCCCAAGGCGGAGGAGCATTTCAAGGAAGCGAAGGAAGCCTACGAGATCCTGACCGACCCGAGCAAGCGCGCCGCCTACGACCAGTTCGGCCACGCGGGGGTCGATCCCCAGGCGGCCGCGGGCGCCGGCATGGGCGGGTTCGGCGACATCTTCAGCGACATCTTCAGCGACATCTTCGGCAGCGGGCGCGGCGGCCGTTCCACGGTGTTTCGCGGCGCGGACCTGCGCTACAACCTCGAGATCACGCTGGAGCAGGCGGCGCACGGCTTCGAGACCAAGATTCGCATCCCCGCCCTGGCGGTGTGCGAGATCTGCAAGGGCAGCGGCGCGCGCTCGGGCACCCAGCCGGCCACCTGCCCGTCCTGCCGCGGCGCCGGCCAGGTGCGCGTCTCGCAGGGCCCCTTCTCCATCGCGCAGACCTGCCCGCGCTGCCACGGCAGCGGCAGCGTCATCCCGAATCCCTGCAGCGCCTGCAACGGCAGCGGGCGCGTCAAGCTGCAGAAGACGCTGTCGGTCAAGATCCCCGCCGGCGTGGACGAGGGCGACCGCGTGCGCCTGTCCGGCGAAGGCGAGCCGGGCGTGAACGGCGGGCCGCCGGGCGATCTCTACGTGCAGGCGCACATCAAGCAGCACGCGGTGTTCCAGCGCGATCACGACGACCTGCATTGCGAGATGCCGGTCTCCATCACCACCGCCGCGCTCGGCGGCGAGATCGAGATTCCGACGCTGGATGGCTCGGCGCGCATCCGCGTCCCGGCCGAGACCCAGAGCGGCAAGACTTTCCGGCTGAAGAACAAGGGCATCCGGGGCGTGCGCAGCCAGGTGCCGGGCGATCTTTTCTGCCACGTGGTGGTGGAGACGCCCGTCAGCCTCACCGAGCGGCAGCGCCAGCTGCTGCGCGAGTTCGACGCCATCACCCAGGAGGACACGGGCCGGCACAACCCCCGGGCCAAGGGTTGGCTCGACAAGGTCAAGGAGTTCTTCGACGGCTAGTCCGGGAACGCAGATTGCTGCTGTCTAGGCGGCTTCACTTTCAGGAGACCGCAATGGCAATGCGCACTTTCGCCCTATCCGCCCTGGTTGCCGCCGGGCTTGCTGCCTGCGCCAGCTCCCAAGAGCCGGCGCCCGTAACGCCAGCACCGGTCACGACCGCTCCTCCCGTGGTGGCAACGCCGCCTGCAGCCCCCTCGACCGCCGCCGCTCTCGCCACGCTTCAGCCCGGCAGTTACCGGCCCGGCTCCGGCATCCTGGAATCGATCGGACTGGTGACGCTTCCCGCGTCGGCCGCGGCGGGCGGCACGGCGTCGGCCGCGCCCGGGCCGTTCCGCCTCACGCTGCGCATGGATGACGGCTCGGTGCAGACGCTCATCCAGGACACGCGGGCCCTCCTCGTAGGCGACCGCCTGCAGATCACGCCGGACGGCAAGCTGCTGCGGCCCTAGCCGGGCTTCCTTTTGCGTGCGGCGAGCTTCACCGCCTCGATGATCTCGGGGTAGGCCGCGCAGCGGCAGAGATTGCCCGACAGATAGTGCCTGATCTGGTCCTCGCTCGGATCGGGGATTTCGTCCAGCAGCTGGCGCGTCATGAGCACGAAACCCGGCGTGCAGAAGCCGCACTGGAACGCAGCTGCCTCGATGAACGCCTGCTGCACGGCATCGAGCTCCGCGCCTGCTTCCACCGTCGACACTTCGGCACCCTCGATCAGGCAGGCGAGATACAGGCAACCCGAAACCGCCCGCCCGTCCACCAGCACGGTGCAGCAGCCGCACAGGCCCTGGGCGCAGCTCTCGCGCGCGCCGTAGAGGCCGAACGCCTCCTGCAGCACTTCGACCAGGCTTTCGTGCGGCGCCACCTGCGCGCGCACCGCCTCGCCGTTCAACCGGAAGCGCACTTCGCGTCTCACCTGGATTCCTGCAGTTTCATGTAGACCGCCTCGGGGTCGAGCGGCAGCGAGGTCAGCCGCGCGCCGACCGCGTCGTGCACGGCGTTCGCGATGGCCGGCGACACGCCGAAAGTACCGGTCTCCCCCACGCCCTTGGCGCCGAACGGTCCGGTGCTCTGCTGCGCCACCACGGCCTCGTTGGTGATCGTGTCCGGGAGATCCAGGAAGCCGGGAATCCTGTATTCCGCGAGCGAGGCGTTGCGCAGCTGACCGTGGTCGTCGAACAGCATTTTTTCCAGCAGCGTGAACCCCAGCTGCATGATCGAGGCGCCCGAGAGCTGCGTCTCGACGATCCGCGGGTTGATCGGCGTGCCGACGTCCGCGACGTTCACCATGCGCGCGACGCGCACCCGGCCGGTTTGCGTGTCCACCTCGACCTCGACGCCGGTGGCGCCCACCATCCAGAACGGCGTGGCGTTGTCGGTCAGGCCGCTGGCATCGGGCGACTTGTAGGCCGGGATGTAGCTGCCACTTCCGGTCACGTTGCCCGCCTGCATGCCGTACTTCTTCCTGAAGATCTCGCCCGCTTCGGCCTCGGGCGCGAGGCCGAGCTCCTTCCGGAGGAGAGCCAGCTTGTCCCTTGCATCCTCGGCGGCAAGCTTCACGGCATTGCCCATGTGGTAGAGCGAGCGCGAGCCGAGCGTCGCCATGTCGTAAGGCGTGACGTCGGTGTCCGAATGCACCACGCTGACCGACTCGGCGGCCAGGTTCAGCACTTCGCCGGCGATCTGCGCCATGGCGGTATCGGAGCCCTGCCCCATGTCGGCGGTGCTGCAATAGACGATGCAGCTGCCGTCGGCGTTGATGTTGACCGTGGCGAGCGAGGTGGTGGGCGACACGCAGGCCTTGAAGCCGATGGCGATGCCCCGTCCTTTCCTCAGGGTGCCGGTGCCGCGATCGAAGGGCCTGCTCCATTCCATGAGGCTTTCCAGGCGGTCGAGGACTTTCTCGATCGCGGCATCGCGCATGAGCGTGCCGGTGGCCTGCGGCCGGCCGTCGCGCAGCAGGTTCTTCCGGCGGAACTCGAACGGGTCCATGCCGAGCTCGCGCGCCATCATGTCGGTGTGGCTCTCGTAGGCCCACACCAGCTGCGGGATGCCGAACCCGCGCAGCGCGCCGGCCGGCGGCAGGTTGGTATAAAGCGCATACGAGTCGATCAGCACGTGCTCGATGTCGTAGGGCCCGGGGGCGGTGAAGCCGGATTTCTGCGTCACGCGCGGCCCGATGTCGGCGTAGGCGCCGCCGTTCCACCACACCTCGCACTCGCGCGCCACGATGCGGCCGTCGTGCGTCACGCCGCTCTTGATGCGGAAGCTGCTGGCGTGCTTGGTGATGGTGAAGAACTGCTCCTCCATCGTCAGCGAAATCTTGACCGGCTTTCTTGTCATCAAAGACAAGACGCTGACGAGCGCCTCGAGCTTGATGTAGAGCTTGGCGCCGAATCCGCCGCCGAGGAAGGGCACGCGCACGCGCACGCGGTTCTCCGGCCAGCCGAGCAGGCGCGCCACCTCGCTGCGCACGAACGAGGGGCTCTGCGACGCGGTGTGGATGGTGAGCGAGCTTTCGGTGGATTCGGCGACCGATACGATCGGCTCGAGCGGCGTATGCATCACCTGCTGGGTGCGGAAGCGGTGCTCGAAGACGCGGTTCGCCTGCTTCATCGCCCCGGGCGCGTCGCCGCGGCGCAAATGGAAGTCGAGCGCAACGTTGGTGTTCGCTCTTCCTTTCAAATGCTTCAAATCAGGAAAGGTGCCGGCCGGCTTGAGCGCCTCGTGCACGATGGCCGTCGAGGTCATGGCCTCGAGCTCGTCGTACACCGCGGGCAGCTCGTCGTATTCCGCGACGATGAGATGCGCGGCCTCTTCGGCCACGTGCGGGTCGGCCGCGAGCACCACCGCGACCGGCTCGCCGGCATAGCGCACCTTGTCGAGCGCGAGGATCGGCTGATCGTGGAACGCCGGGCCGTAGTAGGGCTCGGGGATCAGCCGGCGGACGTCTTCGCCGGTCACCACGCGGTGCACCCCGCCGAGGGCCTGCGCCGCGGAAACGTCGATGCGCCTGACCCTGCCGTGCGCCACCGTGCTGCGGAAAATCTTCCCGTACAGCATTCCCGGCAGCCGCAGGTTGTGCACGTACTCGGCGCGGCCGGTGACCTTCAGCCAGGACTCCAGGCGCGGCACCGAGCGCCCGACTTGCGGCGTCTCAGTGGACTGCGTCGCGCGCTTCATGGATCGCCCGTGCCAGGTATACGCGGATCAGCTGCCTCTTGTACGCCGCCGAGCCGTGCAGGTCGCTTTCGATGTGCGCTTCCTCCGCTGCCGCCTCGCCGGCACGCTCGAGGTTCCGGGGCTCGAAAAGATCTCCCTTGAGAATCTTCTCCGCGGCCAGCAGGCGCGTCGGCCGGTCCGTGGCGGCGCTGATCACCACGCGCGCCTCGTCGCCATCGAGCACCACCGCCATGCCGAGGGCCGGCCAGTCGTCGGCCGAGCGCGTGGTGCATTTCAGGTACGCGGCCCGGCGAGCGCCGAGCGCCGGCACTTCCAGCCGCGTGATGAGCTCGTTCGGCTTCAGGGTGTTCTCGAGATAGCCGGCATAGAGCGCCTCGACCGGCGCGCTGCGCTCGCCGTCCGGCCCGGCAATCGTCACGCGCGCGCCGAGCGCGCTCAGCAGCGGCGGCAGGTCCATGTGCGGATCGGCGTGCGCCAGCGCCCCGCCGACCGTGGCGACGTTGCGCACGCGCACGTTGGCGAGGGTTCGCAGCGTCCGCCCAATGACTGGAAAACCCTGCCTTACGAGAGAAGAGCGTTCAAGCGCCGCCAGCGTCGTCATCGTGCCGATGCGCAGCTCGCCTGATGATCCGATGTCGACGCCGGAGAGCTTGAGCTTTCTCAAGCTGACGAGGCAGGTGGGCCGGAACACGCCCGCCTTCATCATCAGCATGAGCGCGGTGCCGCCGGAGAGCGGCCGCACGCCGTCTTGGCCGAGAAGCGATAGCGCCTCGGAAAGCGAAGTCGGCTCGGCCAGCTCGAAGGGCGTCATGTGCGTCGCAATCTATGCGGCTATGAATGCAGCGTAAAGGGGGATTTCGCGCTACTTGCGTCGCCAGGTGGTGGGCCGGTCCGGGAAATCCTCCAGCACCACCCCCGCGTCCGACAGCTGCTTGCGAATGCGGTCGGCCTCGGCAAAGTTTTTCGCCTGCCTTGCAGCATCCCGCTCGCGAATAAGCTGCTCTATGCTGCCGGCATCGGCCTCGGGCACGAGATGTCTTTCCTGCAGGAACTCCCGGGGTTCGCGCTGGAGTATCCCGAGCACCCGTCCCAAGGCCCTCAACTGCGGCGCGAGACGCTGGTCTCCGCTATTGATCCGGTTTGCAAGGTCAAACAGGACCGCAACCGCCTCCGGCGTGCCGAAATCATCGTCCATGGCCTCCTTGAACCGCTTCGCGTGGCTCTCGCTCCAATCCACCGGCGCATCTGCGGCATCCTCGCTCTTCAAGGCAGTATAGAGGCGTCTCAGCGCGCCTTTTGCGTCCTCCAGATGCGCATCGGAATAGTTGAGCGCGCTGCGGTAATGCGCGCGCAGGATGAAGAAGCGCACCACTTCCGCGTCATAGCGCCTGAGGACATCGCGCACGGTGAAGAAGTTGCCCAGCGATTTGGACATCTTCTCCTGGTCGACGCGCACGAAGCCGTTGTGCATCCAGTACTTCACGAAGGTCCTGCCCGAGTCTGCGCCCATGGCGCCCTCGGACTGGGCGATCTCGTTCTCGTGGTGCGGGAACTGCAGGTCCTCGCCGCCGCCGTGGATGTCCAGCTGCTCGCCCAGCAGCGCCTGGCTCATCGCCGAGCACTCGATATGCCAGCCCGGCCGGCCTTCGCCCCAACGCGAAGGCCAGCTCGGCTCCTCGGGCTTCGAGCGCTTCCACAGCACGAAATCCAGCGGGTCCTCCTTGGAGCTGTCGACTTCCACGCGCTCGCCGGCGCGCAGCTCGTCCAGCGACTTGCCCGAGAGCTTGCCGTACCCGGGAAAGCGCCGCACCGCGTAGTTCACGTCGCCCGAGGGCGCCGCGTAGGCGAGCTTTTTTCCATGCAATTCATCGATGAGGGCCAGCATCCGCGGCACGTACTGGGTGGCGCGAGGCTCGTGGTCGGGCTTTTCCACGCCCAGCGCGGCGGCGTCCTCCTCCATGGAGCGGATGAAGCGCCCGGTGAGCGCCTCGATCGGCTCGCCGTTCTCGGCCGCGCGACGAATGATCTTGTCGTCGATGTCGGTGATGTTGCGCACGTAGGTCACGCGGTAGCCGCTCTCGCGCAGCCAGCGCCGCACCAGGTCGAATACCACCAGCACGCGCGCGTGGCCGAGGTGGCAATAGTCGTACACCGTCATGCCGCACACGTACATGCGCACTTCGGGCGGCTTGAGGGGAACGAATGGCTGCTTTGCCCTGCCTAGGCTGTTGTGGATCTTTAGGATAGAATGCGACCTTTCGTAGGGCCTTGAAAATATAACACAATGCAGAATTCCGACGCCCCGGGTGCGTGGCTGAGGCGAGGCCTTTTTCGGCTCGGCCTGTGTGCCCTGCTCGCGGCAACCGCGGCATCGGCCGACGAGCTGCAGGACGCCCACGGTTTTCTGAAAGCCGGCCAGCACCAGCAGGCCCTGGACAGCGTGAACCAGGCGCTGCGCGCCAGGCCGCGCGACCCGCAGCCGCGTTTCCTGAAGGCCGTGATCCTCACCGAGCAGGGCAACAGCCGGGAGGCGAGCGAGATCTTCACCCGGCTGACGCAGGATTTTCCCGAGCTGCCCGAGCCCTACAACAATCTCGCCGTGATCTACGCGGCGCAGGGCGACTACGAGAAGGCCCGCGCGGCGCTGGAGCAGTCGATCCGTACCCGGCCGAGCTACGCCACCGCCTACGAGAACCTCGGCGACGTGTACGCCAAGCTCGCCAGCCAGGCCTATGGCAAGGCCCTGCAGCTCGACAAGGCCAACAGCGGCGCGCAGAGCAAGCTCTCGCTCGCCCGCGCGATCATCGCATCCGGGTCCAAATGAAGTGATCATTCACGAAGGAGCGGCATGAAGCTGAAGCATTTCTTTCTTCTCTCGGTGGCTGCAGTGCCCTCGGGCGCGCTCGCCGCGGATCCGCAAGTCGACGTGCGCACGAACGTGGGCACCATCCGCCTGGAGCTGTACCCGGCCAAGGCGCCCAGGACGGTGGAGAATTTCCTGCAGTACGTGAAGGACGGGCACTACAACGGAACCGTCTTCCACCGCGTGATCGACGGCTTCATGATCCAGGGCGGCGGCTTCGACGCGGGCTACAAGCAGAAATCCACGCGCGACTCGATCCAGAACGAGGCGAAGAACGGCCTGAAGAACGACATCGGCACCCTCGCGATGGCGCGCACCAGCGCCCCGCACTCGGCGTCGGCGCAGTTCTTCATCAACCTGAAGGACAATGCCTTCCTGAATGCCGCGCAGGCGCAGGACGGCTGGGGCTACGCGGTGTTCGGCAAGGTGGTCTCGGGCATGGACGTGGTCACCAAGATCGCCAAGACGCCCACCGGCTCGGGCGGCCCCTTTCGCACCGACGTGCCGAAGCAGCCGGTGCTGATCGAGTCGATGACGGTGGTCGACGCCAAGAAATAGAGCAGTAGTGCCAGCGCTTTTCATCTCGGATCTTCACCTCAGCGAAGAGCGCCCGGCAGCCAACGAGCAGTTCATCGGCTTCCTCGAGGGCAAGGCGCGCTCGGCCGGCGCGCTCTACATCCTCGGCGATTTCTTCGAGTACTGGATCGGCGACGACGACCTCGAGGCGCCGTTCAACGCGGTGATGGCGGGCCTGCTGCGCGGGCTGACGCGGCAGGGCGTGCCGGTGCACCTCATGCACGGCAATCGCGACTTTCTCATCGGCGAGGGCTTCTGCCGGGCCACCGGCGCGGTTCTCCTTCCCGATCCCTGCGTGGTCGAAGTGGAAGGCGGGAAGACGCTGCTCGCGCACGGCGACACCCTGTGCACGGACGACCACGATTACCAGGCCTGGCGCCGCATCGCCCGCTCCGGAGAATGGCAGCGGGAGTTCCTCGCCAAGCCGCGCGAGGAGCGTCGCCGCCTGATCCTCGGGCTGCGCGAGAAGAGCAAAGCGGTGATCGAGGCGAAGCCGGCCGAGATCATGGACGTCAACGACGCCGCTGTAGTCGAAGCACTACGCGCACACGGCGTGCGGCGCCTGGTGCACGGCCACACGCACCGGCCCGGCCGGCACGGGCACCTCGTCGGGGGACGGCCTTGCGAGCGCTGGGTGCTGCCCGACTGGTACGGCCCCGGCGGCTACCTGGAGATCGGCGCGGGCGAGCCGCGGCTGGTGCACTTCAAAAAGTAATTCTTACCCCCCGCGGTAAAAAGGGGGTCAGAGCAATTTTCGTGAAACGGGCGATGCCGCCGGCCGGCATGCCGGAAAATTGCTCTGACCCCTTTTTTACGGGTACGCCCGTTGCTCCGGCCGTCTCGTCAACCCAGAAAGGAAACTGACATGGCGAAGAGCAAGGCGAAGGTCGGCGGGGCGCTGGAGATGCTGAAGCAGGACCACGACAAGGTAAAGAAGGCCTTCAAGGAGTTCGAGAAGCTTGACCGCGAGGACACCGGGAAGCTGCGCCAGCTGGTGCAGACGGTCTGCGAGGAGCTCAAGGTGCACACCACGCTGGAAGAGGAGATCTTCTATCCGGCGGTGCGCGAGGCGATCGACGACGAGGACATCATGAACGAGGCCCAGGTCGAGCACGAGACCGCGAAGATGCTGATCGAGCAGCTCGAGAACATGGGTCCGGACGACCCGAATTACCACGCCACGTTCACCGTGCTGGGCGAATACGTCAAGCACCACGTCAAGGAAGAAGAGGACGAGATGTTCCCTGAGGCGAAGAAGACCGACCTCGACTTCGAGGAGCTCGGTTCGCGCATGAAGCAGCGCAAGACGGAGCTCATGGGCGAGATGCAGGAGGAGGAAACCTGAAGCCCGATCCGGCCATTCAGATTTCCGGCTTCACCACCATCAGAAAGAAGATGGCGATGAACGCGGCGAACGCCGGCCAGCCGAGCGCCATCCAGATTGCGTGAAAGCGCCAGAACCGCGGCGGCAGGGCCTCACCCGCCGCCGCGGCGCGCTCGGCCATCGCCGCCATCCTGATCTGCAGCCACACCACCGGCAGCCAGCAGGCGCCGGCGACGGCATACAGCACGAGCGACCAGAGGATCCAGCCGGCGGTCCACGGGATGCCGGAGAGGTGGAGCAGCCAGAAGCCGGTGAGCGGCTGCACGATGGCGGTGGGCGCGGTGAACAGCCAGTCGGCTACGACCACGCGGCGCGCAACGATGGCGATGGCGCGCACCTCGCCGCTGCGGTTGGTGAAGAACAGGTAGAAGGCCGAGCCCAGCCCGGTGCCGAACAGCACCGTGGAGGACAGCACGTGCAGCCACTTCACGACGAGGTACTCCATCAGCCGCGCTCTTCCAGCTCGTGCAGCGCGACGATGGCGGCGAGCATCGGCAGGTTCTTCAGCACCGGCGCGAACGGGTGCAGGAGGAATTCGGGCAGCCACCAAGCGATGATCGCGCTGTAGCCGAGGATCAGCAGGATCTGGAGCCGCCAGAGCCAGCGGCGGTTCTTCAACACGTAAATGCCTGCGCCCATGGCGATGTCGAGCAGTGCCGCGCCATACAGTAAGAAGCTGCTGCCAACCCCTGCCCGCGCAAGCAGGGCGAGGCTGTCGGCGACCGGGTAGAGGCCGAGCGAGATTACCCCGCTCGCGATCCAGACGATCGCGACACAGGCGCGCAGCAGCGGCAGCAGCCAATCGAGCCGGGCGCGCGTTGCCAGCGCCCTCCCCTGCGCTTTGCCGATGAATTCCTCCGGCGCCCGCGGCGCGCGGCGCAGCAGCTGGGTGACGGTGGCGGGCGAAGCGGTGTTGCCGCGCTCCAGCATCTGCAGCGTTTCGCGCTCGAGGGGCACCAGAGCGCGCGGCATTTCGATGAAGCGCGCCTTTCCCAGCCCCATCTGCATGCGCAGCAGCGCGAGCCAATCGCGCAGCGCGATCTCGCGCGGGCCCACGGCGTGCACCTTGGTCTTCACCGGCCAGGCGACCAGCTTGACGATCACTTCGGTGAGATCGTCGATGTGGATCGGCTGCACGCGCTGGCGGCCGTCGCCCGGCAGCGGCGTCAGAGGGAGCGCGGCGAGCAGCGTGAACAGGCGCGCGCTCGTGCCGCCTTCGCCGAACACCAGCGAGGGCTGCACGATGGCCCAGTCCAGGTCGCGCGAGGCGAGGAAATCGTCGGCGCGCTTCTTGGACAGATGGAAGCGGCTGCGCGCGCCCTCGTCGGCGCCGAGCGCCGAGATCTGCACTACGCGGCGCACGCCGGCCGTTTCGCAGGCCTGGAACAGCGCGCGCGGCGCAGCATCGTGCAGCGTGCGGAACGTCTGCCCGCGGCGCTCGCGCAGGATCCCCACGGCGTTCACCACCGCCTCGACGCCGCCGAGCGCATGCAGCCAGGCCTGCGGACGCAGCGCGCGCTCGAAGCGGATGGGCGAAGACACCACCTCATGGCCGGCGGCGCGCAAGCCCCCGACCGTGTGCCGGCCGATGAACCCGCCCGCGCCGAGGATCAGGACCTTCAAGCGGCGAGTGCCGGAACCTCGCCGGAAACCGGGAGATAGAGCGTGAAGGTGCTGCCCTTGCCCGGTTCGCTCACCACGCGCAGCTCGCCGCCGAGCAGGCGCGTCAGCTCGCGGCTGATGGAAAGGCCGAGCCCGGTGCCGCCGTAGTGGCGGCTGGTGGTGCCGTCTGCCTGCTGGAAGGCCTCGAAGATGAGCTTCTGCTTCTCCGGCGGTATGCCGATGCCCGTGTCGCTCACCGAGAAGGCGAGGCGGCCGGCCTCGGCCGGCGCGAGGCGCAGCGACACGCCGCCCTGCCGGGTGAACTTGAAGGCGTTCGCCAGCAAGTTCTTCAGCACCTGCTTCAGGCGCGGCATGTCGGTGCGGATCGCCGCCGGCGCCGCCGGGTCGATCTCGATGGCGAACTGCAGCCCCTTGTCCTGCGCCACCTGCCGGAAGCTGCGCTCCAGGTCCTCGCGCAGCTCCTCCAGCGGCGCGGACGCGAGGTTGAGCGCGGCGACGGCGCCCGACTCGATCTTCGCCAGGTCGAGCAGATCGTTGATCAGCGACAAGAGATCCATCCCCGAGTCGTAGATGGTATGCGCGAATTGCACCTGCTTGGCGGTGAGGTTGCCGGCCGAATTGTCGGCGAGCAGCCGCGCGAGTATGAGCAGGCTGTTGAGCGGCGTGCGCAGCTCGTGCGACATGTTGGCGAGAAACTGAGACTTCGCCTCGCTCGCCCTCTCGGCGCTCACCTTGGCGCGTATCAGCTCCGCCTCCACGCGGTTGCGCTCGGTCAGATCGCGCACTACCTGGGCGAAGCCGAGCAGCGCGCCGGTGTCGTCGCGCACCGCCGTGATGACGACGTTGGCCCAGTAGGTGGAGCCGTCCTTGCGCACCCGCCAGCCCTCCTCCTCGTAGCGTCCTTCGGCGCGGGCCAGGTCGAGCTCCGACTCGGGCTTGCGCCGCTCGAGATCCTCGCGGGGGTAGAAACGGGAGAAGTGCGTGCCGATGATCTCCTCCGCGGCATAGCCCGAGATGCGCTGGGCGCCGGCGTTCCAGCTCGCCACGCGACCCCCGGCGTCGAGCATGAAGATGGCGTAGTCCACCACGCTTTCCACCATCAGCCGGAAGCGCCGTTCGCTGTCGGCCAGGTCCTGCGTGCGCTTGCTGACGCGCGCCTCGAGCTGGCGCTGGCGCCCGCGCAGCTCGAGCATCGCGTCCTCCAGCTGGCCGAGCACCGCCGAAAGGATGAGCCCGGTGAACACCACGGCGCTCACGAACAGCAGGAGCAGCAGCAGCGACTCGTTCGACGCCGGCGTGTGCCAGAGCGCGATGCCGCAGATGACGGCGATCGCGGTGGCGACCTCGCGCTGGCTGAAGCGGAACGCCACCCAGACGATGAAAGGCAGGATGAGGAAGCTCGTGGCATACACCGACGTGCCTTCGGTGCCGCCGCTGAAGACCAGCCGGGTCGCGGCGAGCAGCAGCGCCGCGAACAGCACGGCCTCGAGGATCTTCTCGCGCGTCCAGCGCACCGTGCCCGCGCCCGCCCAGCTCAGGATGAGCGGCGCAACCAGGATCATGCCGCTCGCATCGCCCTGCCACCAGGTCCACCAGTTCCAGAAGAGCCCGCTCCCCGCCATGGGATGCAGCAGGCCGAGCGGCAGCAGCGCGCAGGTCGGCGCGATGGTCGAGACCAGCGCAGCGAGCGCGACGAACTTGACCACCTGCTCCGGGCGGCGGAAGCGGTAAGGCAGGCCGACGTGGCGCCGGACCAGCGCCGCCCCGACGAGCGCCTGCACGCTGCTGCCGGTCGCGATGACGGCGGCAGCGACGAGCGACATCTCGACCGAGAGGTTGGCTGCCGCGCTGCCCAGCCAGATGCCGGGCCACAGCCGGTTGCCGCCCAGGAGCAGCGCGGCCAGCGCGATTCCGGAGCCGGGCCAGATGGGCGTGGCATAGCCCGGAGGAATGGCCATCTCCAGGGCGAGCCTGGCCGCGAGGAAATACGCGGCCGCAAGCAGCCCGGCTTCGGCCAAGGGGCGCGCGATACGCACGGCTTATCCTACGACAGGCCGCGCCCCAGGTCCGTCTCCAGGTCGACCAAGGCTTCGAGGCCCACCGCCACCCGCACCAGGCCTTCGGTGATCCCGGCGGCCGCGCGGGCTTCGGGCGAAAGGCGGCCGTGCGTGGTGGTCGCCGGATGCGTGATGGTGCTCTTCACGTCGCCCAAGTTCGCGGTGATCGAGATGAGGCGCGTGGCATCGATGAGGCGCCAGGCCGCGGCGCGGCCGCCCTCGACCTCGAACGACAGGACCGCGCCGCCGGCGCTCTGCTGGCGCTGCGCGAGGGCGTGCTGCGGATGCGACGCGAGGCCGGGATAGTAGACGCGCGCCACCGCAGGATGCGCTTCCAGCCAGCGCGCCAGCTCCAGCGCCGTGGCGGATTGGGCGCGCATGCGCAGCTCCAGCGTCTCGAGCCCCTTGAGGATCACCCAGGCGTTGAAGGGCGAAAGCGAGGGCCCGGCGGTGCGCAGGAACGGCAGCATCTGCTCGTTGACGAGCTTCGCCGGGCCGAGCACCGCGCCGCCGAGCACCCGGCCCTGGCCGTCGAGGTGCTTGGTGGCCGAGTGGATCACGAGGTCGGCGCCCAGCTCGAGCGGCCGCTGCAGCGCCGGCGTGCAGAACACGTTGTCCACCGCGAGCCATGCCCCTGCTTTTTTCGCGATGCGGGAAAGGGCAGCGATGTCCGAAACCTCCGTCAAAGGATTCGAGGGCGTCTCGACGAAGAAGAGCTTCGTGTTTTCCCTGCACGCCGACGCCCAGTCCTCTACGCGGGTCGGGGACACGAAGCTCGTCTGGACGCCGAAGCGGCCGAAGTAGTTGCTGAACAGCTGCACCGTGGCGCCGAACACGGCGGCCGAGCAGACGATGTGGTCGCCGGCCTTGAGCAGCGACATGGCGGTCGCCAGGATCGCCGCCATGCCCGAGGAGGTGGCGATGCAGGCCTCGGCGCCTTCCAGCGCGGCCAGGCGGTCCTGGAACATCGATACCGTGGGATTGGTGTAGCGCGAGTACACCACACCCGGATCGCCGCCGACGAAGCGCGCCTGCGCCTGCGCGGCGTTGTCGAACACGAAGCTGGAGGTCAGGAACAGCGCCTCCGCGTGCTCCTGGAACTGGCTGCGCGCCTGGCCGGCGCGCACGGCCTGGGTGGAAAGCTGGAGCTTCTTGTCCATAAAAAACCCGGTCCTCCAGATTCAAGCGGACCGGGTTTTCTCGGCACGCTTTAGCGGAATTTGTAACGCGCCCGCAAGCTGTGGCTCAAATCGGCGCGATGCGAAAGTATATCAGGCTGCCAAATTCAAATCGAGCTGCGCCACGTCCTCGTCCGCCGAATCGCGCCTGGCGTCGCGGCGGATCTCGATGGAGCGCAGGTAGTCGCTGGTGATGTCGCCGGTGATGTAGACGCCGTCGAAGCAAGAGGTCTCGAAGCTCGTGAGGCGCGGGTTGGCGCGCCGCACCGCGTCCTTCAGCTCCTCGAGGTCCTGGTAGACCAGCGCGTCGGCGCCGATCTCGCGCGCCACCTCCTCCTCGCTGCGGTGGGCGGCGATCAGCTCCGCGCGCGTGGGCATG
>CAZJJC010000097.1:0-1682 GCA_964546195.1 uncultured Enterobacteriaceae bacterium
GGGCCTCGCCCGAGAGCTTCAGAAGGATGCGTTTGTATTTCGGCGTCACGGGCTTGCTTTAGCGCGCGCTTCCTGCCTGTGCCATGACCTCGGCCGCGAAATCCCCGGACTTCTTCTCGATCCCCTCGCCCACGACGAGAACACGGCTCGGTGATCCGCTCGTGGCTGGTCGACCTGCTGGCGCAGGCCTACGCGGCCGATCCGAAGATGGAGAAGCCGGGCACGCACATCGAGGACACGGGAGAGGTGAACTGGCTGGTGGCCGATGCGCTGAGGATGGAAGTGGCGGTGCCGGTGATCAGTCAGGCGGTGATGCAGTTGTTTCAGTCGAGGGATAAGAGGAAGGAGTGGGCAAAAGCGATCGTGGCGATGCGGCATGGGTTTGGAGTGCATCCTTATGGGGAAGATGAAGACATCGCCAAGGAGCGCAAAGAAGGTCGCGTGGGGGATAAATGGTGACTGTCACCATTTTTTAAGCCGAAAACCAGGGGTCAGAGCCTTAAAAGCAGAACCAAGAAGATTCGGGCTCTGACCCCGGCGGGGGCGCTTACCGTTCTGCGAGGTAGTCCGCGAGGCTGAGAATGCGCACCCCTCGGTATTCCTCGAGCGCGAGAAGCGCTTTGTCGCCCGTCACCACCGCCTGCGCCCGTCCGGCCAGGGCGCATTCCAGGATGCGGTTGTCGGCGGTGTCTTTCAGGACGGCAAGCCGCCGGCGCGGCTTAACCAGGCTGCCGATGTCGGCAAGAAAAAGCGCCACCCGGGCGAGCTCCTCGGCATCCCGCGAAAACTTGCGCGCGAGAACGCCCAGCAGCTCATCGAGGATCGGCTTGGAGAGAATCAGCTCGTCACGCTCCGTGACGATGCGCAACAGCGCCTCTTCGCCCCGCCCGCCCGGAAACACCAACGCCGCTACCAGCACGTTAGTGTCGAAAACGACCTTCACGCGCCCAGGTAGCGCTCCAGGTCCTGCTCGGTAAGTAGACCCCGCTCGCGCGCCTTGCGGCTCCAGTATCCCTGGACGCCGCGCAGCTCCTGCAGCCGCCGGTCGACCCGGGCGCTGCGCAGCGCGTCCTGGATCACCGCGCTCAACGTCTTGCCCTCGGCCCTGGCGAGCGCTTCTGCCTCGCGCGCCAGGTCGGCAGGCAGGGAGATGGTTTTCTTGACGGCCGCAGCCATGGGGTCGTTTCGCCGGTCAGTATGAAAAAATCATACCACGTCGCAAAGCCGAAAAACCCGAGAGTCAAATTCGGGGTCAGAGCCCAAAAGCGAGAACCAAGAAGATTCGGGCTCTGACCCCAATCAGTACGGCGCGCGTATCAGGGTTTCGTCGACGGCGCCGACGCGGTACCAGCGGTAGCCGTAGGCGTCGAGCGCGATCTCGTGCGCGCCGCGGTTGTCGGCGCGGCTGTGCTCGCTGGCGAGGAGGTCGAACAGGCGCTCGCCGCCGGGGTCGCGGACTTTGAGGTGCACGGTCTGCGCGGCGTCGCTGAAGTTGTGCAGGGTGACCATGGCGGCGCCGCGGAAGCGGCAGGCGAGGGCGAGCACCGGGTCGGCGTCGGTGTCCAGTACTTCGCACTTCCCCCAGGCGAGCTCCATGCATTCCTTGCGCACGCGGATGAGGCGCGCGATCCAGTTCATGAAGGACTCGGGGTCGCGCCGCTGCGCGTTCACGTTGACCTTCT
>CAZJJC010000098.1:0-10957 GCA_964546195.1 uncultured Enterobacteriaceae bacterium
GCCATTATAGAATCGCGACGCCCATGAAACGCGCAGTCGTTTTGCTGCTGTGTTTCTTCGCCGCCGCGGCGGCGGCGCAGGGCTATCCGAGCCGGCCGGTGCGCATCGTGGTGGGCTTCGCCCCCGGCGGCGGCGTCGACATCAGCGCGCGCCTGCTCGCCTCCAAGCTCTCCGAGTACCTCGGCCAGCAGTTCGTGGTGGAGAACAAGCCCGGCGCCGGCACCAACATCGCCGCGGTGGAGGTGGCCAAGTCCGCGCCCGACGGCTACAGCCTTTTCATGAACAGCCCGGCCGTGGTGATCAACATGGCGCTGTATGCGAAGCCGCCCTACGACCTCGAGCGCGATTTCACCGCCGTGTCGGTGTTCTCGAAGACCAGCAACCTGCTCGTCGTCCCTGCCGCCTTCGAGGCGAAGACGGCGCAGGAGCTGGTGAAGATCGCCAGGCAACACCCCGGCAAGCTGAACTACGCCTCGGCAGGGCCGGGCACCACCCAGCACCTCGCGGCCGAGCTGTTCAAGCTGCGCACCGGCACGGACATCGTCCACATCCCCTACAAGGGAAGCGGGCCTTCGATGAGCGCGCTGCTCGCCGGCGAGGTGCAGCTCAGCTTCATCAATCCCGTGGCGGTCGGCGGGCACGTCAAGGCCGGAAAGCTGCGCGCCCTCGCGGTCACCGACGGCAAGCGCACCGAGGTCATGCCCGAGGTCCCGACCATGAAGGAAGCCGGGATCGAGGGAGTGGAAGTCTCCCTCTGGTACGGCCTTCTCGCCCCGGCCGCCACGCCGCGCGCCGTCGTCGAGCAGCTCTCCTCCGCGACGGCCCGCGCCACGCAAGACCCCGGCATCCGCGAGCACCTGCGCAAGCAGGGCGCCGAGCCCGTGGGCAACAGCGCCGCCGAGTTCAACGCCTACCTGCGCGAGGAGTTCGCGCGCTGGTCCGAGGTGGTGAAGGTTTCGGGAGCCAGGGTGGAATGAAGCTTTAGGCTGCTGCCTCCCGCGGCAGGGTGGCGCGCCGGCCGGTCATGGCGCCGAACACCGCCGCCAGGAGCGACAGGAGCAGCGCGCCGAAGGTGATCCACGCCGCCTTGCTGGCCGCAGGCTGCATCTCTTCTGCCTTCTGCTCGAGCGCCCCGCTCGACCTGGCCTGTTCCATGAGCTGCACCATGCCCTGTTTCGCCTCGGCGGCCGCCTGGGTCGGATTGTCGCGGTTGGCCTCCACGCGCTGCGCCGTCGCGCCCAGAGTGGCCTGCACCTCGCTGACCGGCATGCCGGTGGCGCTGGCGATCTGCTGCGCGGTCATCGGGTCCTTCAGGCGCGCGGCGGTCTGATCGACGCCGCCCGATAAATCGACGTTGGCGCCGCCGCCCTGGCCCTGGACCGCCGAGCCGATGGCCTGCGTTGCGCCGCCCACCAGCTTGAACGCGCCGCCGGCGAGCATGCCGATGCCGCTGCCGGCGAAATAGGCCATGAGCAGGATGCTTACGACCCACACCAGCGTGCCTTCGAAGAACCCGGTGGCGCGGTCGGTGATCGCCCCGATGCGCGTCGCCACCATGCCGCCCACGAAGAGCGCGAGCAGGAGCGAGATCCCTGCCCAGATGCCCGCGCCGGTGCCAAGCGTGGCGCCCTCGGTCTCGCCCGGCTGCACGGCGGATACGCCGATGGCCAGGCCGAGTGCGGTCAGGAGAAGCAGCAGGCCCACTGCGACGAGCACGCCGCCCCAGATCCCGCCCCACGACACCTTCATGCCGTCGGCACGCAGGGGCGGGTCGTAGGAGATGCGGCGTCGCTCGCTGGAGCGCTCGTAACGGGGACTTTCGTGAACTACGGATGCCATGGGTGTTCCTTTCCAAAGAGAATCAGACGGTGCGGCGTTCCATGCCGTTGTAGCCGGCGCTCGACCTGCGCCTTTCCTCGCCGCCATAACGGCGCGGCTGCTGCCCGCTGCGCGAGCCCTGTCCGAGCTGCTCGACTTCGACGTCGGTCTTGCGCACGGTGTCCTGGATGGTCTTGTCGCGCGTGCTGCTTTCCTTGCCGATGACCACGTCCTCGACGACGCGCGCGGTCTTGCCGACCACGGGCTCCTCGGCAGTCTCGCGGACTTCGAACGACTGCTCCTTGAATGCCTGGTCCGCATCGGTCGCCGTGCGGTCGGCGGGCCGGCGCTCGACGCTCGCGCGCTCCTCGCGCAGGCTCACCGTCTCCTCGACCGGCCTTTCGACCGCGCGCGAAATCACCCGGATGCCGCCGCGCTGGACCTCGCGCTTTCCGACCTGCAATTGCTCCTCGACCACGGGAAGCGTGGTCTCGCCCGCCTGGGTGAGCGCGGGCTGCCAGCCGCTCTCGCGCCATTGCGCCTGCCGCTGATCGATATCCACCGGGTGGTAGCGCTCGATGATGTCCATGGCGCGCTCGGCCTCGTTCTCGTCGGCCGCATCGACCACGAGGACGCAGCCGCCCCGGCGCAGCGCCTCGGAATACGTGGCTTCCTGCTGCTCGCCGAAGCCGAAGAAGCGCGCGACTTTCTCTCCGAAGGATTCCTGCGCGTCCTCGCGCGCCGTGAGCCGCGCCTTGCTGCCCGGAAAGCCGCCCTGGGACAGGGCGTCGAGCACCTGCTGCGCCTCGCTTTGCTCGTCGAATACCGCTACCAGCGTTTTTCCCATTTCCATGATTCATTCCTTTAAGAAAATACCCTTGCACCCGGCAGGATCGCCGGGCCTTACGGACTGCGGAAAACCTCACTGCTGTTCGTCGAAAGGCTCGACGGACACCTGATCGCTGCGAAGAACCACCCGCTGCGGCCTGCGTATCTCGCGGCGTGTCGATGTGATGCGCAGCTCTTCCTTCAAGACCATGCGTTTCTCGACGAACACGACCTCCTCGAGGATCGGCACGATCATCGTCTGGCCTTCGTAGCGCACCTGCGGGACGTGCCCGGCGTCCACCACGCGCTCGACGCTCACCCGCTCCACCCGCACCTCGTCGCTTGCGAGCGGCTCGTCCACGATCTCCTCGCGTTGCGAAACGCGCTTCGCCACGCGCACGCCCTTTCCGGTTTCCACCACCCGCTTGCCGACCGCGAGCTCTTCGCGCATCACCGGGATGCGGCTTTCGTCCTCGTTCATGTGCGGCGGGGTCGCAAGCCCCGTGCCAGCGGTAGACAAACCTGTCTTGCGAACGAGACAGGCTTGTCTACCCGCGCAAGACAGAGCTGTCTTTTGTAACTCTTTCCGGCCGGCGCGGATTTACACGCAGTCCGCCCGGACGGGGGGCCCGCCAACACGCGCGCCCAAAGCCGTGGTATTGAGGGACGTGGGCGCAAGATCCCTTCGCAAGGCAAATCGGCGGCCACGCCGGCCGCCGCCCGATCTGCGCGAGCGCATTCTGCAAACGGCATACGAGCTGTTCGCGCGCCACGGCATCCGCGCCGTGGGCGTGGACACGATCGTGGCCCGCTCGGGGGTGGCCAAGATGACGCTGTATCGCCATTACCCGTCGAAGGACCAGCTCGCGCTGGAGTTCCTGCGCCGCCGGGGCGAATTCTCGCGCGGCTGGCAAGCCGAGGTGGCGAGCCGCAATCTCTCCCCGGGCGAAAGCCTGCTCGCGGTGTTCGACGCGCTCGACAAATGGTACCGGCAGCCGGACTACGCGGGCTGCCCGGTGGTCAAGACGGTCCTGGAAGTCGAGCAGGCCGGCCATCCGCTGCGGGCGGCCGCCGAAGAGCATTTCGCCGCGGTACGCGATTTCCTTCGACAGCTTGCCGAGCAGGCCGGCGTACGGGACGCGCAGAACATCGCTCGCCAGTGGCATATGCTGATCCTCGGCTCGATCGTGGCCGCCTGCGCAGGCGACCTCGAAGCCGCGCCGCGGGCCAAGGAAGCGGCGCGCGCCATCCTGGCGCAAGAGGGCGCCGCGCCCCGGCGGCGCAAACCCAAGTCCTAATTGGATGCAGGTCAGCCGCGCTGCGAGAAGCTGCGCTCGAACACGGATTCGGCGATGCGGTTCTTGAGGATCTCGATCGAGCCGCCGGCGATCATCCAGCCGCGGCAGCGGCGCAGGCAGTACTCGACCAGCTCTTCCTCGCTGTAGCCCAGGCCGCCCATGGCCTGCAGCGCCTCGTTCGCCACCTCGAAGCCCGCCTGGTTGCAGAAGGCCTTGGCGATCGAGGTCTCCTCGGCCGAGGGAAAGCCGCGGTCGGCGTTGGCCGCGGCGCGGTACAGCAGCAGCTGCCCGGCGTCGAGCTTGATCTTCATCTCGGCGAACTTCCATTGCAGGCCCTGGAACTCGCACAGCAGCCGGCCGAACTGCCTGCGCTGCATGGCCCATTGCCGTGCGCGCTCGTAGGCGTAGCGCCCGAGCGCGAGCGAGCGCGCGGTGTTGCCGATGCGCTCGACGTTGAAGCCGGCGATCTGCTTCTTGAAGCCGCCCTCGCCCAGCAGCACCATGTCCGCCGGCACGCGCACGTCCTCGAAGCGCAGCTCGGCCCATTGCTCGCCGGACATGAAGGCCGAAGGCTTGCCTATCCGAAGTCCAGGGGAATCTTTCTCGACCAAGACCGAGCCGATGCCGCTTACGCCCGGGGCGAAGCGCACGTAGGCGAGGATCACCTGCGCATACGCCGAATGCGTGGTGAAGACCTTGGTTCCGTTGATGCGGTAGCCGTCGCCGTCGCGGGTCGCGCTGGTCTGCAGATCGGTCACGGCGGAGCCCGCCTCGGGCTCGGTCATGCCGACGCAGATGACGCTCTCGCCGGAAAGGAGCCGCGCGAGGAAGCGCTTCTTGTGCAGGGCGGAGCCGTATTCCGCCAGCACGCGGATCGCGCCGAAGTTGCCGGCCTGGACCACGTCGGCGCTGCGCGGGCAGGCCGCGGCGATCTGCTCGATGGCGATCACCGCATCCATCAGGCTGCCGCCCTGCCCGCCGTCGGCTTCGGCAAGGGTGATGCCGCGCAGGCCCTGCTGCGCCATCAGCTTCGCCACCTCCCACGGATAGCCGGGGGCGCGGGCGCGCTCGCGCGCGCCGGGGGCGAGATGCTTCCCGGCGAAGCGGCGCACCGCGTCGCGGAACTGCTCCTGCTCCGGGGTCAGGCGGAAATCCATGCTCACTCCTTGCGCACGACGAGCGCATCGACCGCGACGACGCCGGCTTCCCGCACCAGCAGCGGATTGATCTCCGCTTCGGCAACCGGCCGGCCTTCCAGCAGCGCGAGCGTGGAGAGCGCGCAGACGACCCGGGCGAGGCCTTCGGTGTCCCCGCGGGGCAAGCCCCGATAGCCAAGCAGCGGCGCGAAGCCCCTCACCTGCGCGATCATCTGCGCCGCCTCCTCCGGGGTCACCGGCGCGGTGCGCACCGCCACATCGCGGTAGAGCTCGGCCAGCACGCCGCCCGCGCCCACCAGCACCAGCGGCCCGACCACCGGGTCGTCGCGGTAGCCCACGATCGCCTCGAGCAGCCCGGCCTCCATCTTCTGCACCAGCAGCGGCCCGCCGCCGAGCGCGTGCACCGCCTGGTCGAACTCCTGCCGGTTGCGGATGCCGAGGCGCACGCCCTGCCGGTCGGTCTTGTGCGCGACGCCGGCGAGCTTCACGGCCACCGGGTAGGCGATGTCGTGAACGTAACGCGGCGCCTGCGCTAGCGCGTACGGCGCGACCGGTACGCCGAGCGCGGCGAACAATTCAAAGGGTTCCACCGGTATGCGCTGCGGGACGGGAAGCACGGGCGTTCTGCGCGGCGCATGCCACGACAGGAATGCCGCGAGCGCATCGGCGCACGCTTCGGGCGTGCGGAAGGCGGCGACGCCCTGCCGTGCGCACAGCGCGAGCGAGGCCTCGGCGTGCGGCGTCATGAAGGCGGCGAGGGGCTTTGACGATTTTGCGGTCGCGAGGATCGGCTCGACTGCGAGCTGCGGATGAAACTGCGCGGAAGAGCCGACCACGGCGAGGACCGCATCGCACTCGGGCGATCCCAGCAGGTGCTCCAGCGTGGCGCGGTAGCTGTCGCGGGTTGCCGTCATGGTGAGGTCGTGCATCGAGGCGAGCTCGACGCCGCGCAGGCCCAGCCGGTCGAGCACCGCCGCGGCGCCGCCGCCGGTGGTCGACACGACCGCCACGCGGCCGGGACGGGCGAGCCCGGGCGGCTTGCGCCCATCCAGCAATGGAGCGATCTCGATCAGCGTCTCGAGCATGTCGACCCGCAGGATGCCGCAATCGCGCAAGTAGGCGTCGAGCGCCGCATCGCTGCCGGCGAGCGCGCCGGTGTGGGAGCGGGCGAGCGCTTCGCCGAGCGCCGAGCGGCCCAGCTTGTAGGCCACCACCGGCTTGCCGGCGGCATGGGCGATGCGCGCTGCGTGCGCCAGCTTTCCGGGGTTGCGCACGGTTTCGAGAAACAGCAGGATCACGCGCGTAGCGGCGTCCGCGGCGAGCAGCTCGACCAGCTCGCCCGCGTCGATGTCGGCCTCGTTGCCCAGCGAGACGAGCTTGGCGAAGCCCAGATCGCGCGCCGCGCCGCGCGAGAGCACCGTGCCGAGCATCGTGCCGCTTTGCGACACCATGCTCGCGCCGCCCGCGGGCAGGCGCTCCATCTCGAGCACCGCGTTGACGCTGAGCGCGAGGCGCCCGGGCACGTCGATCACGCCCATGCTGTTCGGGCCGAGCAGCCGCACGCCCAGCGCCTTTGCCCGCGTCACCAGCGCGAGTTGCCGTTTCAAACCTTCTTTTCCGGCATCCGCGAAGCCGTCGCTGTAGATGCTCGCCACCGGCACGCGCCTCTCGCCGCAGTCCTCGAGCGCGCGCTCCACGTCCTGCACCATGATGAAGGCGTGATCGATCTCGCCCGGCGCCGCGGCGAGGCTCGGCCAGGCGGGCTCGCCGAGGACCTCGCCGCGCGCCGGGTTGATCGGCACGATGCGGCCGGCATAGCCGTGCTTGCGCAGGTAGCGCTGCGGGCGCGCGGTATTCTTGCCCGCGTCGCCCGAGGCGCCGATCAGCGCCACCGCGCGCGGCGCGAAGAGCGCCTGCGCGAGACTCACTCCAGGCGCCACAGGCGCGCCAGCAGCTCGCGCGCCCTCGCTTCGCCGAGCAGCGGCGCCGAAAGCTCGAGGTACTTCTGTTCGAGCTGGGCATCGGACAGCGGTGCATCCGGATCGCCGACCCTGGTGGGCTGCAGGTGCTCCTCGCGCCGCCCGCGCGCCCGGATGGCCACGCGCGCCGCGCGCTGGCGGGGAAACGCCGCGTCGAGCTGCGGATCGAGCGATACGCTGATCCTGTGCATCAGCGCCCGGGTGGCCGGGTCATTCAGCCTCGAGGATTCGAAAGCCGCGAGGCGCACGCTGCCGTGCGTCAGCGCGGTCGCGACCACGTACTTGAGCGAGAAGCGGCCCTCGGCCGCCGTGCGCGGCGCCTCGTAGTGCGCCACCTCGAGGCCCGCGCGGTAAGTCGCGACCTCGACGCTTTCCATTTCCTGCACCGGAATATTCATCTTCTGCTTCAAAGCGAGCGCGCCGTCGATCGCCGCGAACGTATGGCCGCAGCAGGCGTGGTTCTTGAACGTCATGCGCTTGATGTGGAAGTCCTCGCCGAGCGTGGCGAGCGCCCGGTCCCAGTCCGGATCGTCGCCCATCGCCTTGCCGTAGCCCTGCATCACCTCGAGCGAGCCGGTGACGCCTTCGCGCGCCGCCAGCGCCGCGGTGACGCCCGCTTCCGCCGCGCGCCCGGCATGCAGGGGCTTCGACATCGAGTCGCTGCGAAAGGCGTCCTGCAGGCCGGCCGAAAAGGTCGCCACGGTGGCGAGCGCGTGCGCGAAGCGCCCCCGGTCGAGCGCGAGCGCCTCGGCCGCCGCGGCGCAGGCGCCGAAGCAGCCGATGGTGCCGGTGTTGTGCCAGTGCTCGTAGTGCGCGCGACCCATGGCGGCAGCGATGCGGGTGGAGATTTCGTAGCCGACGATGACCGCTCGAAGGAAGCCCTGGCGCCCGAAGGCGAGGGCGTGCGCGGCGGCGATGGTCGGCGCGCCCGGATGATAGATGCCGTCGCGGAAGATGTCGTCGACCTCGGCGGTGTGCGCCGCGGTGCCGTTGATCAGCGCCGCGGTGCGCGGCGCGCCGAGCTCGTCCTTCAGCGCCTTCTCGAGCAGCGTGGCCGGCGGCAGCCGTGCGCCGGCAGAGAGCGCGGCATGCCAGTCGATGACCGCGCGCCTCGCGTGGTGCACCACGTCGTCCGGAAAACGGGCCTTCCTTGCAGCTTCGGCCCAGGCGGCAAAGCGCTCGACGACGCGCGTCTTCCCCATGCGGCAAATCTAACATGCCTATACTGGAGACCGTCATGGACCTGACGAAGAAAGCCAAGCCCACCGGCGTGTGCAGCGTGTGCGGCGCGCCGAACAGCCGGCACGAGGCCCTCAATCATCGTTGCGACAAGATCGTCAGCGGCCGGCGCTGCGCCGGCATCGCGAAGAGCGCGGTGAATACCTTGTGGGACGAATGCGAATCCTGCCACGCCACCGGCAAGCTGGGCGTGCTGCCTTGCCGGGACTGCGCCGGGTGCGGCTGGCGGCTCTACGCCTGATTGACCTTGCCGGCCTGCCAGTCGGCGAGCTTGCGGCGCGCCTGGTTCAGCGCCGGGTCCATCTCGCGCTCGTGGTTCTCGCGCCGGGCGGTGAGCTCGATGACGTAGCCGTTGGGGTCGCGGAAGTAGATCGAGTCGATGAAGCCGTGGTCCGACACGCCGCGCGTCTCGATGCCGGCACGCCTGCCCTTCTCCAGCATCGGGCGCAGGTCCTGCGGCTTCACTTCCAGCGCGATGTGCAGGTCGTAGTCGTGCTGCGGCTTGAACTCGAAGGGCATGTCGGGTGCCTCGAAGAACGCGAGGCAGGAGCCGTCGTCCATGCGGTAGAAGGTGTGCAGCGTGTCGGTCTGGCGCCCGCTCTTCGACTCGCTGATGCGCAGCGACTGCACCAGCGGCAGGCCGAGGAAGTCCTCGTAGAACCTGCGCGTCTCCTCGGAGTCGCGGCAGCGGTAGGCGTTGTGGTGCAGGCCCTTGATCACAGCGTGACGAACGGCTGGTCCTTGAGCGCGCCCTGGAAGCCGTAGAACACCTCGTTCACCTTCGGCCAGCTGCGCAGCTTCTTCATGTTGTCCAGCCAGCGCCTCACGTTCGGGGTGCCGGCGAAATCCATGCGGATGATCTCGCCGAGCGAAACGAAGCCCGCGCCGAGGTAGTCGGCGATGGTGATCTTCTCGCCGCACAGGTAGTTGGCGCGCGGGCCGAGCCAGTGCTGGTCGAGGATCTTCAGCCAGTTCTGGGCGCGCTCCTTCGCCCACTCGAGGCAGGCCTGCTGCGCCGTGTCGCTCGGCCGCTTGTGGTTGGGGAAGATCTGCGGGTAGATGAAGCCGTAGCCGTACTCGCGGTAGAACTGCGTGTTCAGCCAGTCCATCATCTCGTTCACCTTGGCGCGCTGCTTCAGGTCCCTGGGGTAGGCCGGCGAGCTCACCTTGTCGGCGAGGTACTTCAGGATCGCCGAGCTCTCGGTCAGGCGAAAGCCCTCGTCCTCGAGCACCGGCACCTGGCGGTTGGGGTTGAGGGTGGTGAACGGCGGCTGGTAATGCTCGCCCTTCATGAGGTCCACGACCTGCTCGTCAACCGGGATGTTGTGCTCGGCGATGAACAGGCGCACCGGGCGGCTGGTCATCGACACCGGATGCATGTAAAGCCTCATGGGTCCTCCTCGTTCGGGGACAGATCTTAAACCACTCAGGCGGTCTTGGCGTGCGGGCGCTCCCTGGCGTGGGCGCGGATGGCGCCGATCAGCTTGTGGGCGTCGACCGGCTTGTCGACGCGGTCGATGAAGCCCGCGGCGCGCAGCCGCTCGCGCTCGACCTGGGTGAAGGCGGTAAGCGCGAGGGCGGCGACCGGCTGCTCGATGCCGCTCGCGAGCTCGAGCGAGCGCACGCGGCGCAGGGTCTCGAAGCCGTCGTCCTCCGGCATGGCGAGGTCGAGCAGCAGGATGTCGGGCGGCTCCTTGGCGAGCGCGCCCTCCAGCGCCTTCACCAGCTCTCGCCCGGAGCCGAAGCTGCGCACCAGCGCGCCGCTCTGGCGCAGCGTGAGCGCCACCACCTCGTGCGCGTCGGGGTCGTCATCGGCCACCCAGACCCGCACGCCCTTGAGCGCGCCTTCGGCCATCGCGCGCCTGCGCTCCGGGCTGGGGGCGCCGATCGCGGCGAGCGCGGCGGCGAGCGGCGCCGCCGGCAGGTCGACGGTGAAGGTGGAGCCCTTGCCCAGGCCCGGGCTGTCGGCGCGCACCTGCCCGCCGTGCAGCAGCGCGATATGGCGCACCAGCGCAAGGCCGATGCCCAGGCCCCCGGCGCGCCGCGCCGAGGTGGTGTCGGCCTGCGTGAAGCGGTCGAACACGTGCGGCAGGAACTCCGGCGCGATGCCCAGGCCGTTGTCGCGCACCACCACCTGAACGCGCTCGCCGTTCTTCAGCAGCGAAACATGCACGCCGCCGCGCTCGGGGGTGAACTTGACCGCGTTCGACAGCAGGTTGGACACGAGCTGCTGCAGGCGGCCGGCGTCGCCCACCACCATGATGCCGGCGTCGCCCGGCGTGACGCGCAGCTCGCTCTGCTTGGCCGCGGCGCCGGGGCGCGCCGCCTCCAGCGCCGCGTTGACGATCTCGGCGAGGTTCACCACGCGCCGCTCGATGTTGAGCTTGCCGCTGACGATGCGCGAGGTGTCCAGCAGGTCGTCGATCAGGCGCGTCTGGTGGTCGACGTTGCGCTTGATGGCCTTCGCCGCGCGCTCCACCAGCTGCGGCTCGAGCGGCCGCGAGGTCGACATCAGGTGGCTCCAGCCGCGCAGCGCGTTGAGCGGCGAGCGCAGCTCGTGCGACACGATGGCGAGGAACTCGTCCTTGGCGCGGTTGGCGCGCTCGGCCTCGGCGCGCAGGCGCTGCTCGGCCACGAC
>CAZJJC010000099.1:0-3457 GCA_964546195.1 uncultured Enterobacteriaceae bacterium
CCTTGAAGCGCGCGTCGCCCGTGGCGGGCTCGGCCACCGCGGGCGCCTGCAGGCCGAACAGCTTCATCCAGCTCGCCTGCCACAGGCGCACGTGGTCGGCCCACAGGCCCATCGACAGCGAGGCCATGAGCGCCGGATCGGCCGCCATCCTGGAATAAAGATCCATGAAGGCCCTGGCGATGCCCATCTCGTCGCGCACTGCCGCCGACATGCTCTGCGCCTGCTTCTGCGCGAAATCGCCCAGGATCTTCGAGGAGCGCTCCGCGACGTCCCTGCAAACCTGCGTTATTTCTACCGGCTTGTTCATGCCCTAGCGTAGCGCATGACACCGTCGTCTCCGAGCGCGCGGCGTGCCCTGCCGGCGTAGTACAGATGGTGCAGGTGGGCCATGGCCTCGCCCATGGCGAAGAACATGTGGTGCGTATCGAGCGGGCGGCGAAACAGCACCGGGATCAGGTCGTTTGCGCTCTTTGGCTCACCCATGGAGCGCATAAGCTCCGAAAGGCGGTCCTCGTGATGCTTCTCCAGCTGCTCGACCCGCGTGTGCGCCCCGCGAAAAGGCTTGCCGTGGGACGGCAGCACCAGCACGTCCTGCGGCAGCTCGCGGTAGCGCGCGATCGATTCCAGGAACAGGCGCAACGGGTCGCCCTCGGGGTCGATCGACCAGACGCTCACGTTGGTGGAGATCGTCGACAAAAGCATGTCCCCCGCGATCACGGTGTTGAGCTCGTCTGAAAAAAGGGACAGATGCTCCGGAGCATGCCCATGCCCCACGATGGCCCGCCATTCCCGGCCGCCGATGCGGATGCGGTCGCCCGCGATGATGCGGCGGTAGGCCTGCGGGAACTCGGGCACCAGCTCGGCATAGCGGTGGTTGCCGCGCATCGCCGCCATGGCGCGGCTGCGCTCGGGATCCAGCCCGTTCCTGTTGAAAACCGAGAGAACCGCCTCGCTGGTGTAACCGGCGCCAGAGCTGCGCACCGCGTGCGCCGTCAGGTATTCCCCCTGGGTCGTCCAGAGCTCGACGCCGAAGCGCCGGCACAGCCAGCCGGCGTTGCCGGCGTGGTCCGGGTGATAGTGCGTGAGGATGACTCTCTTGACCGGCCCTATCGTTTCGAAAATGCGATCCCACAACGCCCTGGTGGGTGAATCGCCGATGCCGCAATCGACGATCGTCCAGCCATCGTCGTCCTCGAGCAGCCACAGGTTGATGTGATCGAGCTGGAACGGCAGCGGCATGCTGAGCCAGCGCACGCCGGGCGCGACTTCGAGCGTCGTTCCGGGCTGCGGCGTTTCCGGCCAGGGGTACTCGAGAGAGGACATCAGATAAAATCGAGCGTGAACCCTATCATGGAAACGGAGCGCGCCGAGTTCTCGATCAGCGACCTGGCGCGCGAGTTCGACGTCACCCCGCGCGCGATCCGCTTCTACGAGGATCAGGGGCTGCTCGCGCCGCGCCGCGACGGCCAGCGCAGGATCTACACGCCGCGCGACCGCACGCGGCTCAAGCTCACGCTGCGCGGCAAGCGCCTCGGCCTCAGCCTGTCGGAGATCCGCGAGCTGATCGACATGTACGAGCCCGGACGCGACGAGCGGCCGCAGCTGGAGCGCTTCCTGGCGGTGCTGGAGTCGCACAAGGCGAGCCTCCTGCAGCAGCAGGCGGACATCGAGGCGCAGCTCGCCGAGCTGCATTCCTTTGAAAAGAAAGTGAAAAAGCGGCTGAAGGAATAGTTGACGTTTACGTAAACGTAAAGTAGCCTCGCAGGATGAACGCGCCGGCCGATCCAGGCTTCGAGCAACGCTGCAGGGAAAGCTTTTCCCGCCAGAAGGCGATGGCGCTGATCGGCGCCGCGCTCGGCGTGGTGGAGCCGGGCTATGTCGAGGTCCGCCTGCCCTTCCGCGAGGATCTTACGCAGCAGAAGGGCTATGTCCACGGCGGCATCCTCGGCATGATCGCCGACACCGCCTGCGGCTACAGCGCCTTCTCGCTGATGCCGGCCGATTGCTCGCTGGTGACGGTGGAATACAAGATCAACATCCTGTCGCCGGCGCGCGGCGCGCTCCTCGCCAAGGGCCAGGTGGTGAGACCCGGCCGCACGCTGACCATCGCCCGCGCGGAGGTGTACGCTGAGGACGGCGGCAAGCATGTCGCCTCGATGCAGCAGACCCTCATGATGCTCGCGAACACCCCGGACCGGCCTGAATGAACCTGCTTCGCTTCGATCATGGCGAGACCATCGAGATGCTGCGCGAGTCGGTGCAGGCCTTCGCCGCCAGGGAGATCGCGCCGCGCGCGGCGAAGATCGATGAAGCGAACGAGTTTCCGCCGGACCTGTGGCGCAAGCTCGGCAGCCTGGGCCTGCTCGGCATGACGGTCGAGGAGGACTACGGCGGCAGCGCGATGGGCTATCTCGCGCACATCGTCGCCATGGAGGAGATCTCGCGCGCTTCGGCCTCGATCGGGCTTTCCTACGGCGCGCATTCCAACCTGTGCGTCAACCAGATCCGCCGCAACGGCACCGAGGCGCAAAAGCGCAAGTACCTGCCGAAGCTGGTGTCGGGCGAGCACGTGGGCGCGCTCGCCATGTCGGAGCCCGGTGCCGGTTCGGATGTGGTGGGAATGAGGTTGAAAGCTGAAAGGCGCGGCGAGCGCTACCTCCTCAACGGCAACAAGATGTGGATCACCAACGGGCCCGATGCCGACGTGCTCGTGATCTACGGCAAAGCGAGCGACCAGGGCATCACCGCCTTGCTCGTCGAGAAAGGGATGAAGGGGTTTTCCACCGCGCAGAAGCTCGACAAGCTGGGGATGCGCGGCTCGAACACCTGCGAGCTGGTGTTTCGCGACTGCGAGGTCCCCGCTGAAAATGTCCTCGGAAAGGAAGGCGAAGGCGTAAAAGTCCTCATGTCGGGCCTCGACTACGAGCGCGCGGTGCTGGCCGGCGGGCCGCTGGGCATCATGGCCGCCTGCCTCGATGTCGTGATCCCCTACGTGCACGAGCGAAAGCAGTTCGGCCAGCCGATCGGCGAATTCCAGCTCATGCAGGGCAAGCTCGCCGACATGTACACCACGTTCTCCGCCTGCCGCGCCTATGTGTACGCGGTGGGGCAAGCCCTGGATAGAAATGAAACGACCCGCAAAGACGCGGCGGGCGCAATCCTGTATGCCGCCGAGAAGGCGACCTGGATGGCCGGCGAGGCGATCCAGGCGCTCGGCGGCATGGGCTACATCAACGAAACGCCCACCGGGCGCCTGTGGCGCGACGCCAAGCTCTACGAGATCGGCGCCGGCACCTCCGAGATCCGCCGCTGGCTGATCGGCCGCGAGCTTTTCACCGAGACCCAATGACCTCGAAGTCATGACGCCATTCGCACGAAAGATTGGTACACGCCTGCCGATCATTCAGGCGCCGATGGCGGGGGTCCGAGCTCGCAGGAGCTGGTGGCGGCCTGCTGC
>CAZJJC010000100.1:0-7997 GCA_964546195.1 uncultured Enterobacteriaceae bacterium
GTCGCCGTTGGCGTCGCCGCTCTTGCTTTTCGCCACGGAGAGTCCGATGGCCGCCGAGCTGGAGCTGGCGCTGGCCTTGCCGCCATCCGCATCGGCGCTGCCGCCCTTCGAGTAGCCGCCGTTGCCGCCGTAAGAACTGCCGCCCTTGCCGCCCTCTTCGCCGTAGGCTTTATTGCCCTGGCCATACACGCCGTTGTTGGTGATGTAGCCGTCGAGCTTCTGGACCGCGATGGCCTTGTTGATGGTGATGTTCTTGGACCAGTCGAGCGTGTTGCCGTCGGAGTTGCTGAACGCGCCCGAGCGACTGCCGAGGGCGGCCGCGATGTCGCTGATGTCGACGTCGGTCTTGGTGACGGTCGTCGTCTTGTCGATATCGATGTCCGTTTCCTTCTTGTAGACACGGATATCGGTCTTCTTGTACACATCGACGTCGATCTCGGTGGTGTCACCGCCGCCCAAGAAGGCCCACGCTGGCGCCGAGACGCCCAGGGCCAGGGCGACTGCTGTCGCCAGTACTGTCTTCTTCATACTTCCTCCGAAAGGTTGAAACGCCCAGCCCCTGCCGGGTCGTGGCCCTTGTACAGCACCGTTTGTGCCAGGGACTTAAGTACGTTGAATCTGAACGACAATATGGCTTTTTCGGGGTGAAGGCGGAAACCCGCGACTGTTCCAAGGCTGTGACATAGTTGGCATTCTGCTGCGCTGCCCGGCTCATGCGGTCGCGGCCCGGTCAACGCCTAAGCCTATGAGCTGTCTGCGATTTGCGACAGCGCCGAGCGGCGCTGCGCCGGGCATGGAAGGAATGTGTACGGATTGGTTTACAGCTCGCGTCCTAAGCGCGGGAAGCCACAGCAATAACTCAGGCCGGCCGGCACGGCGCCCGCGCTAGACAAGAAAAGCGCGATTCGTTACTTGCCGGCGCGCGGCCGGGCTTGCTGCTTGAACTGCTCGCGGGCTTTCGCCCAGGTCTTCGACACATCGGTGTGCATCGAATGGACCCACGGACCGTTCGGCCGGATGACCTTGTAGTCGTACTTCGGTTTCGGGTCGGGCCGTTCAATGGGCAGGATGGGTTCCATGGCGCTCACTCCTTGGACGAATACGAGACCTTCAGCAGCCGTTTGTGCTCCGCCAGCACTTTGTGGGCGTATCTGGCCGTCGAGTCGCGGGCGGCGCCGTTGTAGAACTGCAGCCCGCCCAGCAGGCTTCCGGCGCGCTGCACGTATTCCTGCAGGATGCGCGCGCCGACCCGGATGTTGCTTTCCGGGTCGAGCACGGCGTGCTCGCCGCCGTGCTCGGCCAGCTTGTCGCGATGGAACCTGGGAATGATCTGCATCAGCCCCTTGGCGCCGGCCACGCTCTCGGCGAGCGGGTTGAAGCCCGACTCGATGGAGATCACCGCCAGCACCACCAGCGGGTCGAGCCCCACCGCCTTGGCGGCGCGGAAGGCCGTGTCGACCACCTGCCCGGCGGCCACCCCTGCGATGCGGTAGCGGCGCGACAGATCGCCCACCAGCACCTGCTGCACCGGATCGAGCGCCTGCATCGGCTCGCCCTTTACGGCGGGCGGCACGCAGACCTGCAGGACGAGCAGGGTGCCGACGGCGGCAAGTTGCGCGCGCACGGGGGTTACCGTGGCGCGCGAAATCATGGCGACCTGAGGTGGATCGTGAAGGTGGTGGTGACGCTCGACCCGTTGTGCGGCTCGCTTGTGCCGCGCACCGGCGGCAGCCCCTTGCTCGGCTCGTCCCACAGGACGACGCCGGCCTGCTGCGGCATCGGTGCAGCCAGCCGCCCGCGCAGCTGGTCCAGCTGCTGATCGTCGAGGGGGCGGCCTTGGGTTTGCGTGTAGAGGCTATCGACGCCCTCTAGCGCGCGGGAATTCAGCTCGACACGATCCTCGGCCAGTGCGCTACTGCAAAAAAGCGCCCAAGCCAAGCCCATCGCGGCCGATTTCATCCAAGTGCGCACGCAGTTCTCCTCCGCCGGGTCTGCCCCGGTAAGCCCGGCTACGCTGGACTAGCAACGCCTATGCCACCTATGCATGCCTCTGAATGGATGGAACTTCGTGTGCGGAAGGGTAGCGATTCAGTCGAGCGCTTGTGTAGCATCGGCTTTACAGGCCTTTACAGGCGCGCCTAAAAAATATTCCGGAGAGATAACGCGTGACAAGCGGCGATTCGGTTCGCTATGATGAATTTTCCACAAGCAACGTCTCGCTAGCCCGACAAAACGAGGCGGGCAATGCAACTTTGGGAATGCGGTTCGACAGTGGAACACTCTGAAAGGCAGATTATCGTCCTCGGCGGCCTTGATGCCGCGCGGATCAGGGGGGAGTTCGGCAACGGCTGCGGCTGGCGGTTGGTCGACGTGCCCTCGACCGAGGCTGCCGAAGCGCTGCTCGCCACCGAGCGCGACATACGGGTCGGCGTCTGGACGCAGGGCCCGCAATTGACCGGCGAAGACCTGGAAAAATTCTCCAGCCTGCGTGCGCGGCATCGCCGGGTGCAATGGCTTGCGCTGCTGTCTTCCGAGTCGCCCATGAACGAGGGGCTCGCCGGGCTCATCGCGCATGAATTCTTCGACTACCTGACTGCGCCGGTCGAGCGCGAGCGCCTGTGCGCCTGTGCCGGCCATGCCTATGGCATGTCGCTGGTCGTGGAGCGCGCTCAGGGAACGCTCGCCTCCGACGAGGCAGAGATGGTCGGTACCAGCGAGCTGATGCGCCAGCTGTTTCGCGATATCCGCAAAGTCGCCGCCTCCGACGCGCCGGTCCTGATCTCCGGCGAAAGCGGCACCGGCAAGGAGCTCGCCGCGCGCGCCATCCACGAGCGCTCGTCGCGGGGCAAGGGGGCTTTCGTCGCGGTCGATTGCGGCTCCATCCCCGCGACCCTGATTCAGTCGGAGCTGTTCGGCTACGAGAAAGGCGCCTTCACCGGGGCCGCCCAGCGCAAGGCGGGTCGCATCGAGTGCGCGCAGGGCGGCACGCTGTTCCTCGACGAGGTGGGCGACCTGCCGCTCGACATGCAGGGCAATCTGCTGCGCTTCCTGCAGGAGTCGACGGTGCAGCGGCTGGGCAGCACCCGGCCGATCAGCATCAACGTGCGCGTGATCGCCGCCACCAACGTGGACCTCGAACAGACCGTGAAGCAGGAGCGCTTCCGCGAGGACCTCTACTACCGGCTGAACGTGCTTCGCATCCATGCGCCTGCGCTGCGCGAGCGCGGCGAGGATGTCGAGCTGCTCGCGCGCTATTTCCTCGCCCAGTTCCTGAAGGACTCGCGCAAGAAGGTGATGGGCTACACCACCCGGGCGCTCGAGGCCGTGCGCCGGCATGCCTGGCCGGGCAACATCCGCGAGCTCATCAACCGCGTGCGCCGCGCCATCGTGATGTGCGACGGGAACTGGATTACCCCCCGCGATCTCGACCTGGAGCAGACCGCCCTGCAGGAGGTTCTCATCGTGCACCTGGACAAGGCGCGCGCAGCGGCCGAGCGCAAGGCTTTGGGCCAGGCGCTCAAGATGAGCGACAACAACTATTCGGCCGCCGCGCGCATGCTGGGCGTCTCGCGCGTCACGCTCTACCGCCTGCTCGAAAAGCACCACCTGTCTTCCGGCCCGCCGGGCGGGCTGGCCTAAGCGCGGCGCACCCCGGGGTGGAGGCGTACCATCTCCACCATGGGCAAGGATGGGCAAAACCCGGTCGGCACCGACGGCTTCGAGTTCGTCGAGTACGCCGCCCCGGACCCGAAGGCGCTCGGCGCGCTGTTCGAGCGCATGGGCTTCCAGGCGGTGGCGCGCCACCGGCACAAGGATGTGCTGCTGTACAAGCAGGGCGACGTCAATTTCGTCGTCAACGCCGAGCCGCGCTCGTTTGCGCAGAACTTCGCACGGCGCCACGGCCCGAGCGTGTGCGCCATCGCCTTCCGCGTTAAGGATGCGGCGCACGCCTACGAGCGCCTGATCGAGCGCGGCGCCTGGGGGGTCGAGGCGCATACCGGGCCGGGAGAGCTCAACATCCCGGCCATCAAGGGCATCGGCGACTCGCTCATCTATCTTGTCGACCGCTATCCGGACAATGCCTGGGGCAATACGATCTACGACGTCGACTTCCGGCCGCTGCCCGGCTTCGAGGCGTTGTGGCGCGGCGATGCGCCGGCGCCGGCAGGGGCCGGCCTGCTCTACGTAGACCACCTCACGCACAACGTGCACCGCGGCCGCATGCAGGAATGGGCCGAGTTCTACGAGCGGCTGTTCAACTTCCGCGAGATCCGCTACTTCGACATCGAGGGCAAGCTCACCGGCCTGAAGTCCAAGGCCATGACCAGTCCCTGCGGCAGGATCCGCATCCCGATCAACGAGTCCTCCGACGACCGCTCGCAGATCCAGGAGTATCTCGACGCCTATCACGGCGAAGGCATCCAGCACATCGCGCTGCATAGCGCCGATATCTACAAGACCGTAGATTCTTTGAAAGTGCAGCTTCTCGATACCCCGGACACGTACTACGAGCTCCTGGACCAGCGCTTGCCCGCCCACGGCGAACCGCTGGAAGAGCTGAAGAAGCGAAAGATCCTGCTCGACGGCAGCCCCGGCGGCGGGCTGCTGCTGCAGATCTTCACCAAGACCCTGATCGGCCCGATCTTCTTCGAGATCATCCAGAGGAAGGGCGACGAGGGCTTCGGCGAAGGCAATTTCAAGGCGCTGTTCGAGTCGATGGAGCTCGACCAGGTGCGCCGCGGCGTGCTGGCGCCCGCGAAATGAGCTTGAGGGGCGATTACAGCCGGGCCGGCTCCGATTTCTCGGTAGCGCAGGATTGGGAGAAATACACGCCGGAAGAGCATGAGCTCTATCGCCGGCTTTTCGAGCGGCAGTCGAAGCTCGTGCCGCGTTACGCCTGCGCGGAATGGATTGCCGCCATTGCCCATCTCGACGCGTCACGACAGATACCCAAGTTCAGTGCAATAACAAAGCAACTGCGCAAGGCGACCGGCTGGGAAATCGTGGCGGTACCGGGCCTCATCCCGGACGAGGCCTTCTTCACCCACCTCGCCAACCGGCGCTTCCCGGTGACCGTGTGGCTGCGCAAGCCCGAGGAGCTCGACTACATCGTCGAGCCCGACGTGTTCCACGACTTCTTCGGCCACGTCCCGCTGCTCTTCGACCCGGTATACGCCGACCATCTCTACGAGTACGGCAAAGGCGGCCTGAAGGCCATGCGCCTCGATGCCGTCAAGTTCCTCGCGCGGCTTTACTGGTTCACCATCGAGTTCGGTCTGATGAAAACGCCTTCCGGCGTAAAAGCCTACGGCGCAGGGCTGATGTCCTCCGGCGGCGAGCTCGCCTACAGCGTCGAGGACGCGCGCCCCAAGCGCCTGCCCTTCGACCTCGAGCGCATCATGCGCACCGAGTACCTCATCGACCGCTACCAGGAGCGCTACTTCGTGATCGACTCCTTCGCGCAGCTCATGCGCGACACCGCGCCGGACTTCACCCCGATTTATGCCGGACTCAAAGAATCAAAAAATGGTGACTGTCACTGATTTTGCCCGTTCCGGCGATCTGCAGATCCACTTCCGCAGGCTCGGAAGACCGGGCCGCACGCCGATTCTCATGGTGCACGGCCTTTCCTATTTCTCGTGGGACTGGCTGGAGGTGGCGCAGGCGCTCGGCGCCGAGC
This sequence comes from uncultured Enterobacteriaceae bacterium, assembly GCA_964546195.1. Classification (GTDB taxonomy): domain Bacteria; phylum Pseudomonadota; class Gammaproteobacteria; order Burkholderiales; family SG8-39; genus SCGC-AG-212-J23. The sequence continues at coordinate 5,681 of CAZJJC010000100.1, forward strand.
GCGAGGTGATCGCGATGGACATGCGCGGCTTCGGCGACTCGGACTGGAGCCCGGCGCAGGACTACAGCGTGCCGGCGATGGCGCAGGACATCGTCGCGGTGCTCGATCACGCCGGCTGGAGGCGCGCGCTGCTCGCGGGGCACTCCATGGGCGGGCGCAGCGCTACCTACGTCGCCGCGAAGCACCCCGAGCGCGTCGCCGGCCTGGTGCTGGTGGACTACACGCCGGAGAACGCGCCCCAGGGCACCCGGCGTACCACCGAGATCGTCGGCAACACGCCCGATTCCTTCGCCAGCATCGAAGCGGCGATGCAGTACTTCGGCAAGAGCGAGCGAGCGCGCTTCGAGCAGTACCTGAAGAAGACCGACCAGGGCTGGAGCGTGAAGCGCGACCCCTTCTTCCGGGATCAATTCAAGAGGATCCTGGAAGGCGGGGAGCGGCCCAAGCCCGGCGTGGACCTGTGGCAGCTCATCGGCGAGCTGCGCTGCCCGATCCTCTCCCTGCGCGGCACGCGCTCGGACATGTACGCGCCCGAGACGGCGCACAAGATGCAGGCCGCCAACCCGCGCCTGCAGGTCATCGAGATCGACGCCGGCCACCACATCGCCGGCGACAATCCGCAGGGGTTTCTGGCCGCAGTGAAAAGATGGGAAACCGATCTATGAACACGCGGGGCATCGACCATCTCGCCATCGTCTCGGACGACATGCCGGCGGCGATGGACTTCTACACCCGCGTCGTGGGGTTTCGCCTGGTGCACGTGCGCCGCGTGCCTTTCGAGCAGGACCGCTGGCAGCCGCCCTACGACAACCTGCGCCACTACTTCTTCGACATGGGCAACGATTCGCTCTTCGCCATCTTCGAGTACCCGAAGGGGCTGCCCAAGCAGGTGCGCGACCACGTCGGCGGCATGCAGCATGTCGCCTTCCATGTGCCGCCCGAGAGCTTCGACGCCATGGTCGAGCGCGTGAGGTCCTGCGGCGTGCACGTGGTGGGCCCGGTGCCGCTCGGCGGGCGCTTCTGGTCGGCCTACTTCCTCGACCCCTTCGGCACGCGTCTGGAGCTTGCCACCGACCGGAGCGGCGGAAAGCCCGGCGTGGTGCAGTCGGTGCTGCAGACCGAGGACGAGGCGCGCGCGGAGCTCGAGACCCTCTTCTCCGAGCCCGCCGAGGTCGCGAAGTGGCTCGCGCACATGCCCCTCAGGAATTGAAGAAAACCATACTCATTACCGGCGGCCTGGGCTACATCGGCTCGCATACCTGCGTCGCGCTCGCCGAGGCGGGCTGCGGCCTCGCCATCGTCGACAACCTGTCGAACGCCAAGCCGCTGGTGCTGGAGCGCATCCGCGAGCTCGCGCCCGGGGCGCGCATCGCCTTTCACCGGGCCGACCTTCGCGATCATGCCGCCCTCGAAGGAATATTCTCATCGGAAAGAATCGAGGCGGTCATCCACTTCGCCGGCCTGAAGGCGGTCGGCGAGTCGGTGCAAAAACCGCTGCTCTACTACGGCAACAACGTGGGCGGGACGCTCGCGCTGCTCGGCGCGATGGCGAAGCACGGCGTGCGCGAGCTGGTGTTCAGCTCCTCGGCCACGGTGTACGGCGAGCCGCAGAAGCTGCCGATCCCGGAGACGCATGCGCTCGGGCCGACCAATCCCTATGGCCAGACCAAGCTCGTCATCGAAAAGCTCCTGCATGACTATTCGGGCTCTGACCCCGATTTCCGGTTCATGGCGCTGCGCTACTTCAATCCCACCGGCGCGCACCCCTCGGGGCGCATCGGCGAGGACCCGGCCGGCGTGCCGAACAACCTCTTCCCCTACATCGCCCAGGTGGCGGTCGGCCGGCGCGCGGCGCTCAACGTGTGGGGCACGGACTACGGCACGCCCGACGGCACCGGCGTGCGCGACTACATCCACGTCGTCGACCTCGCCGAGGGCCATCTGGCAGCCCTTCGCTTCTTGAGCGATAAAGGAAGGTCCTTGACGGTCAATCTGGGCACCGGGCAGGGCTATTCGGTGCTCGACGCGGTGAAAGCCTTCGAGCGCGCCTCGGGCAGGCGCATCGCGCTCGAGCTCGCGCCGCGGCGCCCCGGCGACGTGGCCGCCTGCTACGCCGACGCCGACCTCGCCGCGCGCGAGCTCGGCTGGAAGACGCGCTTCGGCCTCGACGAGATGTGCCGCGACGTGTGGCGCTGGCAGACCCTCAACCCGCAGGGTTTCGTATAAGCGCCCGCAGGGTTTCGTATAAGCGCCCGCAGGGTTTCGTATAAGCGCCCGCAGGGAAACGTATAATTTCCCGCAACGAGGAGGGGTCCAT
>CAZJJC010000101.1:0-3949 GCA_964546195.1 uncultured Enterobacteriaceae bacterium
CCCGTCGGCCGGCAGTTTGAAGTGGGCCTGGCAGATGAGCTGCTCCATTTCGTTGCTTCCCAGGAGTTGGCTCGACGGGAACGTGAGCCGCGCGTCCTCGCCGTACTTCAGAAGGACCGGCTCGGCCGCTCCACACCAGACGATGCGATTGATGCGGTGGTCATTAACGACGAAGTAAGAGCCTTTGATCATCCGAGGCCGGGTCAGTTTAATCGCCGTGTCGCGGAGGCGGTCAAAAGCCTTGCCGATTTCCCGGATTTCAGTGTCGCGAAAGACTCCAGGCAGGACGACATAGCCTGCGTCGTAAAACTCTTCTATCTCAGATTTTTTCAGGCGACGCATGAAGTATGGGAAAAGTCCACCGGATTGTGCCCGAAATTCAAAAGGAGCCCTGCCTAGTGTTACGATCGCGCGGTGCTGGCGGCAAGGATGGTCGCGGCTGTCACCGCGCTTGGCGCGTGCCTGGCACTGCCAGTCCCGGCCGGCGCCGAAGGCCCGCAAGGCGTTATCCGCACGTTCGAGCTTCGCATCGAGCAGCGCCGCGTGCCGCCGGCGCAGCGCGTGCTGCGCGCGACCGAGGGCGAGCGGGTCGAGCTGCGCTGGAGCGCCGACGAGCGCTCGTGCTGCATCTGCACGGTTACGACATCGAGACGCGCGTGGCGCCCGGCAGGCCGGCGGTCACGGCTTTCGCGGCGCGCCTGACGGGCCGCTTTCGCGTGGCGATCCACGGCGAGGCCGGCGCGAGGCATCGGCATAGCGCGCTGCTGCATGTCGAGATTCATCCTCGCTAGCCTTGCTGCATTGACGTTGCTGCCGGGGGAGGCCGCGGCGCACGCCTTCGGCGAGCGCTACGACCTGCCGCTGCCGCTTACCCTGTGGCTCGCGGCGGCGGGCCTTGCGGTCGCGCTGTCGTTCCTGGTGTTCGCGCTTGCGCTGCGGCCCGGCGCCTCCTACCGGCGGATTGCGCTGCTGCGCCTGCATCCGCTAGTTGTCGCGGCGCTGCGCGCCGTAGGGGTGGGCGTTCTTTTCGTTCTCATCGCGGCGGGGCTGTTCGGCACGCAGGATCCCTTTCGCAACCTCGCGCCCGCCTTCGTCTGGATCGCGTGGTGGATCGGGTTCACGTATCTGACTGCGCTGGTGGGCGATGTGTGGACGCTGCTCAATCCCTGGAAGGCGCTCTACCCGGCGGAGGGCTTCGGGCTGCGCCGCGGCCTGCCGGCGAAAGTCGGCGTGTGGCCGGCGACGGGGCTGCTGCTCGCCTTCGCCTGGATCGAGATCGTCTGGGAAGGCAACGCGGTGCCGGCCAACATCGCGTGGCTCGCGCTCGGCTATTCGCTGCTCACCTGGGCCGGCATGTTCGTTTTCGGCCGCGAGGCGTGGTTGCACAGCGCCGAAATGTTCACGGTTTACTTCGGCTTCCTCGCCCGGCTCGCCCCCGCCGAACTGCGCTCCGGCAAGTGGTACCTGCGCCCGCCCGCGGCCGGACTGCTGGGTGCGCGTCCCGTTTCGACGTCGGAAGCGTCCTTCGTGATCGTCATGCTGGCCATCGTCATGCTGGACGGCCTGCGCGAGACGCCGCTCTGGGCGGCAGGTGATGCGCTGTGGACGGCCGCGACGACGGCGGGGCTGCTCGCGCTTCCTCTTCTCTTCGCACTGGTGATTCTCGGCGCTTGCGCCCTGATGGCCTCGCTCACCGGCGCTTCGGCGGGCGAGCTCGCGCGCCTTTTCGTGCCGACCCTGCTGCCGATCGCGCTTGCCTACCACGTCGCGCATTACCTCTCCTACCTGCTGGTGGCCGGCCAGGTGGTGATGCCGCTCGCCTCGGATCCGCTCGGCCGGGGCTGGGACCTCTTCGGCACGGCGCGCTACCAGGTCGCGGTGGGCATCGTCGGGGCGCGCTTCGCCTGGTACACGTCGGTCGCCGCCATCGTGGCCGGCCACGTGCTCGCGATGTACGTGGCGCACCGCCTGGCGCTCGCGCGCTTCCGCGAGCGGCGCAGCGCCCGCCGCAGCCAGTATCCGCTCGCCGCGCTGATGGTGGCCTACACGATGCTGAGCCTGTGGATTCTCGCCCAGCCGATCGTCGAGAGCGGGCGATAGAATGCGCCATGCGGTGGATGGCCGGGGCATTGCGGGGAGCGGGGTCGGCATTGGCCGCGCATCCTGGCGTGTTCGCCTCGGTGACGCTTGCCGTGGCCGCCCTGCAGGTGCTTGCGCCGGTGGCGATCCTCTCGGCGGTGCGCAAGCCGCTCGACTACTACGCCTTCAATCCGTGGCTGAAGCGCCTTCCGGAATACCTCGCCTCCGACGAGGCGACGCTCGGGGAGAAGCTCGGCAAGCTGCCCGATCTTGCGCTGTTCTGGTTCTCCGCCAACGCCGCCTACGGCGGCGCCGAGTGGGGCTTCGCCGTGGACGTCACCGACCTCGGGCGGATCGTCCTGGTCTCGGCGCTCTTCGGGCTGTACTTCGCCCTGTGGCGCCGCTACCGCGAGCTTGCCCTCGGCGGCGCGCAGGCAGTGCGCGGGGGCGGCATCGCGGGCGGCGGGGCGGCCTTGTTCGGGCTGTCCACCGGCGCATGCAGCGTCTCGGGTTGCGGCGCGCCGATACTCCCCGTGCTGGGTCTCGCGTTCGTCGGGCTCGAAAGCGGCACGCTGCACTTTCTCTCCCAGTCCTCGCGCTTCGCGACGCCCGCCCTCGTCGCCGTGCTGGTCCTCGCCGTCGGCTACCTCGGGTGGAAGGCGGGCGCTACGCCGGCGCCATCGCGGCTCGGTCCGCCCAGGCGAAAAGCTGCCTGAACACTTCCTCGCGCACCGGCGGCCGCGACAGCACCAGGTCGTGCGTGCCGCCGGGAAAGGCGAGCACCGTCACGCGGCTGCCGAGCATGCGCGAGCCCTTCGCGATGTGGCGCCAATCGAGGACGATGTCGGCCTCGTCGGAATGCATGGACAGCACCGGGCACTCGAGATGCAGGCCGCGGCGCACCCTGGCGTGCGCGTCGGTGATGGCCCCGAGCCAGCCGTAGTAGATCGGAAAGCCGCGCGGCGGCTTCAAGCGCGTATCGAACTCCCAGTCCTCGAGCAGGCTGTTGACGTAGTCGGGGCGCAGCGTGCTCTCGTCCTTGAAGAACGGGAAGAAGCGGCCCCAGGCGGCGGCGAGGTGCAGCTGCGCCACGCGCCAGTCGGGCAGCCGCCAGCTGAAAAACGCGCTGTTGAGCCACAGCGCGCGCACCGCGTCGCGCCGCTTGCCCTCCTTCGCGTACAGCGCGGCGAGCAGGCCGCCGGTGGAATGGCCCGCCAGCAGCAGCCCCTCGCCTATCTCGTCCAGGGCGGCCGTGATGTCGGCGTAATACTCGGTCAAGCTCTTGCAGAAATTGGGATGCTGGTGCGCGCGCAGCGAGCGGCCGTGCTTGCGCAGGTCGAGCGCGTAGAACGCATAGCCTTCCGCGGCGAAGCGCTCGGCCATGTGGCGCTGGAAAAAATAGTCGGCGAAGCCGTGCAGATACAGCACGGCGCCGCGCGGCGCTTCGCCCGCGCGCAGCCGCACCAGCGAGGCGCTCACCGGGCCGTCGTTGTCCTCGGGAAACGGCAGCTCGAGGGCTTCGAAGCCCGCGAGCAAGGCGTCAGGCCGCCACGCGCTCATGTCGTGCGAGCGCCCAGCGGACGTGCTCTCTGACGAGTTCTGAGGGATGGTTCTCGCGTGCATGCAGGGCGGCGACTACCTCCGCCGTAGTGGGCGCATTGCCCAGCCCCACGGCCAGGTTGCGCAGCCAGCGCTCGTAGCCGATGCGCCGGATCGGGGAGCCGCGCAGCCGCTCGTCGAACTCGGTCTCGCTCCAACCAAAGAGCTCAACCAGCTTTGCCTTGTCGAGCCCATTCCTAACCTCGAAATCTGCTTCCTTCGAAAGGCGCGCGAAACGATTCCACGGGCAAACGAGCTGGCAGTCGTCGCA
>CAZJJC010000102.1:0-12160 GCA_964546195.1 uncultured Enterobacteriaceae bacterium
TCTACGGCACCGATCACTTCGAGGAGTTCGCCGACCCGATGGAGGCCTGCGAGGGCGCCCATCTGGTGACCACCGACGTGTGGACCTCGATGGGCTTCGAGGCCGAGAACGAGGCGCGCCGGCGCGACTTCCAGGACTGGCAGGTCGACGCCGAGATGATGAAGGCGGCGAAGCAGGACGCTCTGTTCATGCACTGCCTGCCCGCCCACCGCGGCGAGGAGGTGGCCGCCGAGGTGATCGACGGCCCGCAAAGCGTGGTGTGGGACGAAGCCGAGAACCGGCTGCACACGCAGAAGGCCTTGCTCGAATTCCTGGTGCTGGGGAAGAAGTGACGGACACGAAGATCAGGAAGGTGGTCCTCGCCTACTCGGGCGGCCTGGACACCTCGGTCATCCTGAAATGGCTGCAGGACGAGTACGGCTGCGAGGTCGTCACGTTCACCGCGGACATCGGCCAGGGCGAGGAGCTCGAGCCGGCGCGGCAAAAGGCGAAGAAGATGGGGGTCAAAAGCATCTTCGTCGAGGACCTGCGGGAGGAGTTCGTACGCGACTTCGTGTTCCCCATGTTCCGCGCGAACGCCGTGTACGAGGGCGAATACCTGCTGGGCACGTCCATCGCGCGGCCGCTGATAGCGAAGAATCTCGTAAAAATTGCCAGGCGGACCGGGGCGGATGCCATTTCCCACGGCGCCACCGGCAAGGGCAACGACCAGGTGCGCTTCGAGCTCGGCGCCTACGCGCTCATGCCCGAGGTGAGGATCATCGCGCCGTGGCGCGAATGGGACCTGCTGTCGCGCGACAAGCTGCTGCGCTATGCCGAGAAGCATCGCATCCCGGTCGACTTCAAGAAGAAAAAAGGCGCCGCGCCCTACTCCATGGACGCGAACCTGCTGCACGTCTCCTACGAGGGCGGCGTGCTGGAGGACCCGCAGTACGAGCCCGAAGAGTCGATGTGGCGCATCACCGTGTCCCCCGAGAAGGCCCCGTCGCGCCCGCAATATGTCGAGCTCGAGTACCGCACGGGCGATATCGTTGCCGTCGACGGGCGCAAGCTGAGCCCTGGCCGGGTTTTGCAAGAGCTCAATCGACTCGGAGGGCGGCACGGGGTGGGACGCCTCGACATGGTCGAGAACCGCTACATCGGCATGAAGAGCCGCGGCTGCTACGAGACCCCCGGCGGCAGCATCATGCTCAAGGCGCACCGCGCGATCGAGTCCATTACGCTCGACCGCGAAGTCCTGGCGCTGAAGGACGACCTCATGCCGCGCTACGCGCGCATGATCTACAACGGCTACTGGTTCAGCCCCGAGCGGCGCCTGCTGCAGCAGCTCATCGACGCCTCGCAGGCGCCGGTGAACGGCAGCGTGCGGGTCAAGCTGTACAAAGGCACGGTGCTGGTGAGCGGCCGCGCCTCCAAAGACTCGCTGTTCGATGCGTCCATCGCCACGTTCGAGGACGACAAAGGCGCCTACAATCAGGCCGACGCCGGCGGATTCATCCGGCTGAACGCCTTGCGCCTGCGCATCGCCGCCAAACGAGGGCGCAAATAAGGAAGTTCTTTCTCGTTTTTCTTGCGCTCGCCGTTCCGGCGTGGGGCGCGCCTTTTGCGGTCCAACTGGGCGATGCGCGGGTCGTGCTGGACGCGCCCCCGGGCTACGCCGACACCACGTTCACCGGCTCGCCGCGCCTGCAGGAGCTCGCCGAGGCGCTGACCTCGGCGTCCAACCGCGTCCTGCTTTTCGCCATCAGCGACGGCGACCTGCGCCGGTTCAGCGTCGGCGATCCGCCCGAGTTGCGCCGCTACATGCTGGTGGCGACGCCGAAAGTCCTGGAGCGCGAGCGCATCGACCCGCCGGCTTTCGAGCGCATGGCGGCAGACGCGATGCGCGGCTTTACCCCGCTGCCCGAGGGCAGCGATATCGCGAAGGTCCTGGAGGGCCAGCCGGTCGGGCAGGCGAGCGCGCTGGCCGCGCTGCGCCGCGACCCGGCGGTGCTGTCGCTGCTGCAGGGCACGCGCCTGCCGCCGACCAGGATCCCGCGCCTCTTCGGCAGCGACGAGCGCCAGAACTACATGCTGTCGAGCAGCACGCTCATGCTGGTGCGCGGCAAGGCGCTCAACCTGCACGTGTTCACGGCCTACGACTCGGCGCAGGACGCGGCATGGGTGCGCGCGGTCACCGCGCGCTGGGTCGACGACCTGCAACGCCTGAACGGCCATTAGATGACGGAGAAGTGAATGCCCTCGTTCGACATCGTCTCGCAGGTCAACGCGCAGGAAGTCAAGAACGCCATCGAGCAGGCGAACAAGGAGGTCGCCAACCGCTACGATTTCAAGGGGTCGGACGCGCGGGTGGAGCAGAACGAGCTGGAGCTCACGGTATTCGCCGACGACGAGTTCAAGCTCGGCCAGGTCATGGACGTGCTGCGCGCACGCCTGGCCAAGCGCAACGTCGACTTGCGCTCGCTGGAGCCGGGCGCGATCGACAAGATCTCCGGCGACAAGCTGAAGCAGGCGCTCAACGTCCGCATCGGCATCGCCCAGGACAGGGCCAAGGGCATCGTCAAGCTGATCAAGGACTCGAAGCTCAAGGTGGCGGGGTCCATCCAGGGCGACGCGGTGCGCGTGTCGGGCGCCAAGAAGGACGACCTGCAGGCCGCGATTCAGCTCATCCGCAAGGACGTCACCGACCTGCCGATCCAGTTCATCAATTTCCGGGATTAGGAACGGGGGAACCCGTTCCCCCGTTTACCCCCTTGTGAGGTTCTCGGTCCACTTGTCGTAAAGCCGGTTCGCCACCTCGTGGAGCCGCTCCAGCCGGTGTTCGATGTCCGAGGTCATCTGCTCGGGCGACTGCACTGCGGGGCTCGCGGCTGCTGCACGGAGCTCGTCGGCGCCGCCGCGCAGCCACAGCGTGACCAGCTCCCGCGTCACCTCGACGTGGCACTGCAGGCCCAGGTGCTTGCCGAGCGCGAAGGCCTGGTTCTCGCAGTGCGGATTCTCGAGCACGCGCGTGGCTCCGGGCGGGATGCTGAAGGTCTCGCCGTGCCACTGGAAGGCCTCGAAAGCCTGCAGCCCGCCCAGCCACTCGCGCGCGACGCCGTTGTCGGCGACGCGCACCTCGCCCCAGCCGATCTCCTCGTACGGGTTCGCGCGCACCACGCCGCCGAACGCCTTCGCCATGAGCTGGCCGCCGAGGCAATGGCCGATGACCGGGACGTCCTTGCGCACCGCTTCGCGGATGAGCTCGAGGGCGGGCGCGATCCACGGCAGGGCGTCGTTGACGCTCATCGGTCCGCCCATGAAGCAAAGGCCCGAGAAGGCGCGCGGATCGCGCGGTACCGGCGCGCCCTCGTCCAGTGCAATCAGTTGCAAGGGAATCGAGCGCCGCTCGAGATAGGTGGCAAAATAGGCCGGTCCCTCGCTCCGGGAGGTTCGAAAAATGGCGACGGCTTTCATGCCTCGCATTATTGCGCTTCTGGCCTGCCTCGCCTGCGGCGCGGCGGCCGCCGCCGACGTCGCACTGATCGGCGTGATCGGCGACCGGGCCGCCGTGCTGGCCGTGGACGGCGGCGAGCCCAAGACCGTCAAGCTGGGCCAGCGGTGGAACGGCATCGCCGTGCTGTCGGTCGAAAAGGACCGCGCCACGGTGGAGATCGACGGCCGCAAACGGACCCTGCAGCTGGGGCAGCACTACCGGGGCGTGCCGGTGAAAACGGACCGCCAGCTCGTGACGCTGGCCGCCGATGCGCGCGGCCACTTCGTCACCGAAGGCTCGGTGAACGGCAATCCGGTGCGTTTTCTCGTGGACACGGGCGCGACTTCCGTCGTGCTTCCCGGACGCGACGCCGAGCGCCTCGGGCTGGATTACCGCAAAGGTGAGCGCGGGCTGAACCAGACGGCGAACGGGGTGGTGGCCACCTACAGCGTGACCCTCGACAGCGTGAGGCTCGGCGACATCGAGGTCACGGCGGTGGATGCCGTGGTGATCGAGCAGGGGCTGAACATCGCGCTTCTCGGGATGAGCTTTCTCAACCGCGTCGAGATGAAGCGCGAAGGCCAGTCGATGGTCCTGATCCGGCGCTTCTAGGCTGCGCCCGATCGTAGCCTGTACTCGCTTGGCCAAAGGAAATGGTCCGCCCGCTCCCGGTCGTGCACGTCCTGGCCCCCGTCATCGTGTTGTTCGGGGCGGCCATGCTTTTGCCGCTCGGTGTTGCGCACTTGTTCGCCGACAGCGGGCGACTGGCCTACGACTACTCTGCCCCGATTACGATTATGGCCGGCGGTTTGCTCTGGCTCTTCACGCGGAGTTACCGCGCAGAGCTGCAGGTCCACCATGCTTATCTGCTCGTGGCGCTGACTTGGACGGTACTTCCCGGGTTTGCCGCCATGCCGCTGATGATCGGCATTCCGGGCTTGTCATTCACGGATGCTTACTTCGAGACGGCGTCGGCGATGAGTACCACGGGCGCGACGGTGCTGGTCGGCCTCGACTCGCTCCCCGCATCGATCAACGTCTGGCGCGCGATGCTGCAGTGGCTGGGTGGCATGGGCGTGGTGGTGCTGGCAGTGGCCATACTTCCGATGCTCGGCGTGGGAGGGCGGCAGGTTTTCCGTGCCGAGACCCCGGGGCCGATGAAAGACCAAAAGCTCACACCGCGGATCGCCCAGACCGCAAAGGGCTTGTGGGCCGTGTACTTCCTTTTGTCCGGCCTTTGCATCCTTGCCTACCGCGCCGCCGGGATGACCTGGCTGGACGCGATGGTGCATGCCTTCACCACGATGCCGCTGGGCGGTTATTCAACCCACGATGCCAGCTTCGGCTTTTTCGATTCGCCCGTAATCGAGGCGGTTGCGGTGGTATTCATGCTGATCGCAGGCATCAATTTCAGCACCCACTTCCTGGCATTCCACAGTCGCACGCTATCGCCTTACCGCAAGGACCCGGAAGTCCTCGCCTTCCTGCTCGTCCTGGTTCTCAGCTGCGTGGGCGTCACGGCGTACCTCGTGCTCGCAGGAACTTACGGCGACGTAGCCACGGCCTTGCGCTACGCCACGTTCAACGTCGTCTCGATTGCCACGACAACCGGCTATGCGAGCACCGATTACGCGCAGTGGCCGCTTATTGCGCCCTTGTGGATGCTCGCGTTGTGCGTATTCGCCAGCTGTTCCGGCTCGACCGGCGGCGGCATCAAAATGATTCGCGCCCAATTCCTTTGGATCAACAGCGGGCAGGCGCTGAAAGCGCTGCTCCACCCCCGCGCTTATCTGATGGTCAAGCTACGCAATGTTCCGATCCCGAGCCACGTGATCCTGGGGACGCTGGCCTTTATGCTGATGTTCGGGATTACGACCGTGCTTACCGTATTGCTACTGGCTGCAACCGGGCTGGATTTTCTGAGCGCGACTACAGCGGCGATCGCGTGCATTACGAACACCGGCCCGGGACTAGGGGTGGTCGGCCCGGCAGGCAATTACGCGTCGTTGAACGACATGCAAAAGTGGGTGTGCATTGCAGCTATGCTTCTCGGCCGCCTGGAATTGTTCACGCTGCTCGTGGTCTTTACGCCGGCATTCTGGAATCGATAGACCGTCTAGGGGCCGTTCAACAACGAAAACAACATAGGCGGCCGGTTTTGCCGCCATTGCCGTTGCCCGCAGCTTCCGGCCTGAAGTGATACTGCTCGACATCGGCCTGCCCGATTTCAAAGGCGATGAAATCGCCCAGCAGTTCAAATATGAGCCGGGTCTGGAAAACGTCCGCATCGTTGCGATAACCGGCCTTCCCCTGGCATTCAACCCGCCTCCTCCAGGGGACGGTAGGTCGGATCGGCTTTGCGCAGCAAGTAAAGCATCTTGCGGAAAGCGCGTGGCGGCGGCGTAACCGTCCCGGCCAGCCAGCTGTGCACTATCGCGCGTGACACATTGACGCGATCGGCCAGTTGCTGCGTGCCAACGAGCTCGGCAGCCTGACGTACCACCCGGCTGCGAAGCGTCTGCGCCGATGCGCCGTCTTTCATCTAGGCCATCGCCTTCATGCCGGCATTCGTGATGCTGAACAGCTGCCCGTCCGAGGATCTGGCGATCAGGCCCTTCACCGCGAGACCGACGTAGCCGCCGCAATAGGCGTCGTAATGGGTGGCCGGCCATCGTGCGGTCAAAATGCTCAGGCGGTAAGTGCGCACCGAGGCCTCCAGGAACAGCTCGCGAATCTGCGTGAGCACCGCCCGCTCGCTTGGTATGAGCTCCATGTGCCTCCTAGGGCAGCGCGGCGAGCACGGTCACGCTGGGCATCGCCATGATGGTCAGGTAGACGTCGAAAAAGTAGTACTGCAGGCCCGAAAACGCGAGGAGCATGAAAAGGGTGGTGCGTCCCGCAGCGCGCCAAAGCAGCACCTTGCGCTCCTCCAGCGGGTTCCACGGCCAGGTCTGGTCGACGAACCGGCGGACCTCCGCCTCGCGGGCGGGCGGCTGGGAAGAGATCTCCTGTTTCACTTGGGCCCCCTTTCATCGAAGAGAGTGCGCGCCCTAGGCGCGCGCCTTGATAAGGGACCCGTCGCGGCTGCGACACCGCGTGAAGCAGACTGCCGGCGATCCCGCTATCGTGAGGCCTGGTGGCCTTTTAGACCGGAGACTTTGCGTCCCTGCCTTTCGGCAGGTTTGCCCTTATCGACACACCCACTCTAGTGAAGCCATCGCGCTTGCGCAAATGCAGGAACGGAGAATTCGGGCAAAAGTCACGGGCTTTTTGTCCAATTTCGTAAGGCCGTTGCCCGCTGCCCGGACCACCCACAACAATTAGCTGCACGATCACTTTCCAGGCACCAGCGGAACGAACCTGACCGGCAGGACCCGCCGCTCGTCATAGCCCCCGTCGGCGCGCTTGGTCAGCACCTTGAGGTACTGGATGTCGTCGCTGCCGCCTACCGGGATGACCATGCGGCCGCCGGTCTTCAGTTGCGCCACCAGCGCGGGCGGCACCTGCGGTGCGGCGGCGGTGACCAGGATGGCGTCGAACGGCGCCTTTTCCGGCCAGCCCTGGTAGCCGTCGCCCACCCTGACTTCCACATTCCGGTATCCGAGCTCCGCCAGGCGCGCGGCAGCCGTACGGCCGAGGCTCTCGATGAGCTCGATGCTGTACACCTGCTTCACGATCTCGGCCAGCACGGCGGCCTGGTAGCCCGAGCCGGTCCCGACCTCGAGCACCACGTCGTCGGCCCGGACGTCCAGCAGATCCGTCGACAGCGCGACGATATAAGGCTGGGAAATGGTCTGGCCGCTGCCGATGGGCAGCGGATGGTTGCGGTAAGCCGAGCCGGCCTGCGCCGGAGGGACCAGGCGATGGCGCTCGACTTTGCCCAGCGCCGCGCGCACCGCCGGCGACATCATGGCGAGGCCGGTCTCGGCGCGGGTTTCGGCGTACATGGCCTGCACTTCGGAGACCATGCGCTCGCGCAGCTTCGCGAGGTCTTGCCCTTCCGCGGCGCCGAAGCCCAGCATGCCCAGCACGAAAGCGGCTAACGCTCCCGTTTGTTCCTCTCGATGAGGGCGTAGGCGCTGTGGTTGTGGATCGACTCGAAGTTCTCCGATTCCACCACGTAAGCCTCGATGCGCTCGTCGAGGTTGAGCACGGCGGCGACGTCGCGCACCAGGTCCTCGACGAACTTGGGATTGTCGTAGGCGCGCTCGGTGACGTGCTTCTCGTCGGGCCGCTTGAGCAGGCCGTAGAGCTCGCTCGAGCCCTGCTTCTCGACGAGGTCCACGATCTCCTCGATCCAGACGAAATCGTTGGTGCGCGCCGTCACGGTGACGTGCGAGCGCTGGTTGTGCGCGCCGCGCGCCGAGATCTTCTTCGAGCAGGGGCACAGGCTGGTCACGGGCACCACCACCTTCATGGTGAAGCTCTGCCTGCCTTTGCGCACCTCGCCGGTGAACGTGACCTCGTAGTCCATCAGGCTCTTGACCCGCGACACCGGGGCCTGCTTCTCGATGAAGTACGGGAAGGACATCTCGATGTGGCCTTCCTCGGCCTCCAGCTTGTCGACCATTTCCGTCAGCATCGCGAGGAAGCTCTCGACGGTGATCTCGCGCTCGTGCGCCTCCAGGATCTCCACGAAGCGCGACATGTGCGTGCCCTTGAAGTGGTGCGGCAGGCCGACGTACATGTTGAACGTCGCGACCGTGTGCTGCGCCCCGCCCGAGCGCTCCTGGATCTTCATCGGGTGGCGGATCGCCTTGATCCCCACCTGGTCGATCGCGAGCTTGCGCGAATCCGGGGCGCTCTGCACGTCCGCGATGTTGTAGAGGTCTCTGGACTTCATGGGCCTATTTTACTGCGCCAGGGCCCCGCGGATCGACTGCGCTATGCCTGCCGCGTCCAGCCCCACCGAGGCGAGCAGCCGCGCCGGGTCGCCGTGGTCGATGAAGCGATCGGGCAGGCCGAGCAGCAGCACCCGCTTCTCGATGTTGAGCTGGCTCAGCGCTTCGCACACCGCCGAGCCGGCGCCGCCCATGACCTGGTGTTCCTCGACGGTCACGAGCAACTCGTTATTAAGAGAGATCTCTTTGAGCATGTCGAGATCCAGGGGCTTTACGAAGCGCATGTTGACCACCGTGGCATCCAGCGCCTCCGCGGCCTCGAGCGCCGGCTTGAGCATCGCGCCGAACGCGAGAATGGCGACGCGCTTTCCGTTCCTTCTGAGCTGGGCCTTGCCGAGCGGAACCGCGCTCATCTCCTTGCGCACCTCGCCGAGCGCCGCCCCGCGCGGATAGCGCACGCTTGCAGGACCGTGGTGCGTGATCCCGGTGTACAGCATCTGCCGGCATTCGTCGGCGTCCGAAGGCGCCATCACCACGAGGTTCGGCACGGTGCGCAGGTAGGCGAAGTCGAAGGCGCCGTTGTGCGTGGCGCCGTCGCCGCCCACCAGTCCGCCCCGGTCCAGCGCGAACAGCACCGGCAGCTTCTGGATCGCCACGTCGTGGATCAGCTGGTCGTAGCCGCGCTGCAGGAAGGTGGAGTAGATCGCGACCACCGGCCGCATGCCTTCGCAGGCCGCGCCGGCGGCGAAGGTCACCGCGTGCTGCTCGGCGATGCCGACGTCGAAGTAGCGCTCGGGGAACAGCTCCGAGTACTTCACCATGCCCGAGCCTTCGCGCATCGCCGGCGTGATGCCGATGAGGCGCGCGTCCTGCGCCGCCATGTCGCACAGCCAGTCGCCGAACACCTGCGAATAGGTGGGCTTCGCGCCGGCGGCGCTTTTCAGGCCCTCGGCCGGGTTGAACTTGCCGGGCCCGTGGTAGGCGATCGGATCGTCCTCGGCCAGCTTGTAGCCCTGCCCCTTGCGCGTGACCACGTGCAGGAACTGCGGTCCCTTGAGCTTGCGGATGTTGCCCAGCGTCGGGATGAGCGCGTCGAGGTCGTGGCCGTCGATCGGGCCGATGTAGTTGAAGCCGAACTCCTCGAACAGCGTCGAGGGCGTCACCATGCCTTTCATGTGCTCCTCGGCGCGGCGCGCGAGCTCCCACACCCCGGGCACGCGCTTGAGCAGGTGCTCGCTCGCCCGCCGCGCGGTCGAGTAGATGCGGCCCGAGAGCAGGCGCGCGAGGTAGTTGGTGAGCGCCCCGACCGGCGGCGAGATCGACATCTCGTTGTCGTTCAGGATCACCAGCAGCCTGGCATCCATGGCGCCGGCGTTGTTCATCGCCTCGTAGGCCATGCCCGCGGACATCGCGCCGTCGCCGATCACCGCGATGCAATGGCGCTCCTCGCCCTTGATCTTCGAGGCGACCGCCATGCCGAGCGCAGCCGAGATGGAGGTGGACGAATGCGCCGTGCCGAAGGTGTCGTAGCGCGACTCGCTGCGCCGGGGGAATCCGGAGATGCCGTCGACCATGCGCAGGCGCGCCATGGCCTCGCGCCGCCCGGTGAGGATCTTGTGCGGATAGGTCTGGTGGCCCACGTCCCAGACGATGCGGTCCTCGGGCGTGTCGAAAACGTAGTGCAGCGCGAGGGTGAGCTCCACCGTGCCCAGGTTCGACGACAGGTGGCCGCCGGTCCTGGACACGGACTCGAGCACATAGGCGCGCAGCTCGTCGGCCAGCCGGCGCAGCTGCCGGCGCTCGAGCGCGCGCAGCTGCGCAGGCTCGTCGATGGTCTTCAAGAGCTCGAACATCGAAGGATTGTAGTGCTCGTGCGGCAGCTCGCCCGTGATTGCGCTCATGGCTAGAACTTTCTCAAAACGATGAAGTCGGCGAGCTGTTCGAGGCGCCGGGCGCGGCCGCCGAAGGCTTGCAGCGCGGCGTGCGCCTCGGCGCGCAGCTCCTCGGCGAACTGGCGCGCGCGGTTGAGCCCGAGTATCGAAACATAAGTCGGCTTGCCCTGCTTCGAATCCTTGCCGGCGGTCTTGCCGAGCGTGGCCGTGCTCGCCTCGCAGTCGAGCACGTCGTCCACCACCTGGAAAGCGAGTCCGATCGCCTTGGCATAGTGGTCGAGCTTGTGCCTGTCGTGCTCACCCACCTGCCCGCAGCCGGCACCGAGGGTCACCGCGGCGCGGATCAGCGCGCCGGTCTTGTGGATGTGCATGAATTCCAGCTCCGGCAGGCCGAGCGTGCTTCCGGTCGACTCGAGGTCGATCTGCTGCCCGCCGGCCATGCCGCGCGAGCCCGCGGCCAGCGCCAGGGTGCGCACCATCTCGAGCTGCGCATGGGGACTGTCGGCAAGGCGATGCTCCGCCAGCAGCTGGAAGGCGAGCGACTGCAGCGCGTCGCCTACCAAGAGCGCGGTCGCCTCGCCGTACTCGACGTGCACGGTGGGCTTGCCGCGCCGCAGGACGTCGTCGTCCATGCACGGCAGGTCGTCATGCGCGAGCGAGTAGGCATGGATCAGCTCCAGCGCCGCGGCCACCGTCTCGAGGCGCTCGGGCGAAGCGCGCGCCACCTCGCCCGCGCCGAAGGCGAGCAGCGGCCGCACCCGCTTGCCGCCTTCCAGCACGGCGTAGCGCATTGCCTCGTGCAGGCGCGCGGGGGCGAGGTGCGGGGCGGGCAGCAGGCGGCCGAGCACGCTTTCCATGCGTGCCTGGATACCCCCCATCCACGCTTGGAAATCAGTCTCGATGACTCTCATCGGAATCCGCTGCGGCGGCCAAGGGCTTGAGGACTTCGCCTTCGAGCACCTTGACCTGCTGCTGCGCCGCCTCCAGCTTCTGCTGGCAGAAGCGCGCGAGCTCCAGCCCGCGCTGATGGGTGGCCAGCGCCTGCTCCAGCGAAAGCTCGCCGCTTTCCATGCGGGCTACGATTTTTTCCAGCTCGGCGAGCGCTTTCTCGAAGGAAAGCTCGCCTGAAGGCTTGCTCATCTTTTAGTAAAATACTGTTTTTTTAGGAGCTTTACAACGAATGTCGGATGTTGCGCAGCTTAGGCGAGTTCGCCCGGCCCGCCCCAATCTGCCGGTCGCGTGGTACTTCGACGCGGGCATTTTCGAGCTGGAGAAAAAGCTCCTGTTCGAGGCCGGCCCGAACTACGTCGGCCACGAGCTGATGGTGCCCAACGTCGGCGACTACCATGTGCTGCCCTGGACCGACGACGCCTGGATGCTGGTGCGCACCCCGCAGGGCGTCGAGCTGCTTTCCAACGTCTGCCGCCACCGCCAGTCGATCATGCTGAGCGGCCGCGGCCACGTCGAGAACATCGTCTGCCCGCTGCACCGCTGGACCTACGACCTGAACGGCGAGCTGCTCGGTGCGCCGCAGTTCGCCGAAAGCCCGTGCGTCAGGCTGCGCTCCAGGGCGCTCACCAGCTGGAACGGGCTGCTCTTCAGCGGCCCGCGCGACCCGCGCCGCGACCTCGCCCGCGTCAGCACCGTGGCGGACTGGGATTTCAGCGGCTACGTGCTCGACTCGGTGCGCGTGGACGAGTACGGCATCAACTGGAAGACCTTCATCGAGACCTATCTCGAGGTCTATCACGTGGATTTCTTCCATCCCGGCCTGGGCAACTTCACCGACTGCAGCAACTTCAGCGTCGACTACGGCGAGGAGTACTCGGTGCAGATCGTCGCCGCCAAGGCCGGCCTGGAGAGGCCCGGCACCCCGGTGTACAAGCGCTGGCAGGAGATATGCCTGAAGCAGCTCGACGGACGCGAGCCGAAGCATGGCGCGCTCTGGGCGT
>CAZJJC010000103.1:0-4280 GCA_964546195.1 uncultured Enterobacteriaceae bacterium
TCGGGCTTGCGCTTTTGCAGGAAGGCCGAGACGCCCTCGCGGTAGTCCTGCGTCAGGCCCGCCTCGCGCTGCAGGTCGCGCTCCAGGTCGAGCTGCGCGTCGAGCGAATTGCCCGGAGAGGCGCGCAGCGCCTTCTTCACCAGGCCGTAGCCCCTCGTGGGGCCTGCGGCGAGGGTTTTCGCAATCTTCAGCGACTCGGCGCCGAGCTTGTCGTCATCCACCACCTTCCAGATCAGGCCCCAGCGTTCGGCTTGCTCCGCGGTAAGCGGCTCGCCCAGCAGCGCGAGCCCCATGGCGCGCGCGCCGCCGGCCAGGCGCGGCAGGAACCAGGTGCCGCCCGAGTCGGGCACCAGGCCCAGCCGCGCGAACGACTGCACGAAGCTCGCGGAGCGCGCCGCGATGACCAGATCGCAGGCGAGCGCGATGTTGGCGCCGGCGCCGGCGGCCACGCCGTTGACCGCGCAGACTATCGGCTTGGGCAGCTCGCGCAGGCGCCGCACCAGCGGGTTGTAGTGCGAGCCGAGGCTGACCGAAAGATCGAGCGGCGCCTCGGAAGAGACCTTGCGCTCGGCGAGGTCCTGCCCGGCGCAGAAGCCGCGCCCCGCGCCGGTAAGGAGCACCGCGCGGACCGCGGCCTCGTCCAGCGCCTGCTCCAGCGCCTTGCGCAGCAGCTGGTGCATCTCCGGGTTGAACGCGTTGAGCTTTTCCGGGCGGTTCAGGGTGATGCCGAGCACGCCCGCGTCCAGCGAAACGAGGATCGACGCCATCGGAAAAGCTTACCGAAAAATGGGGACGTACCCTATTTTTCTTTAGAATTTCCGCCATGCCCAAGGTTTACGCCATAGACGGGATCACCCCTGTGGTCGACCCGAGCGCCTTTGTCCACCCCAGCGCGGTGCTGATCGGCGACGTCATCGTCGCGGCGCGCGCCTACATCGGGCCGAGCGCCTCGCTGCGCGGCGACTTCGGCCGCATCGTGGTCGAGGAGGGCGCCAACATCCAGGACAGCTGCCTGCTGCACGGCTTTCCCGGCAAGGACACCGTGGTCGGCGCCGAGTCGACCATCGGGCACGGCGCCGTGCTGCACGGCTGCGTGGTCGGGCGCGGAGCGCTCGTCGGCATGAACGCGGTGGTGAACGACAACGCCGAGGTCGGCGAGGACGCGATGGTCGCCGCGCTCGCCTTCGTCAGGGCCGAGGCGCGCATTTCACCTGGAACGCTGGCCGCCGGGATCCCTGCGCGGGCACTGCGTACCTTGACCGAGCAGGAGCTGCGCTGGAAGAAGGACAACATGCACCTCTACCAGCAGCTCGCGCTGCGCAGCGCCGCCACCATGCAGGAAGTGGAAGCCCTCACCGCGGTGGAGCCCGGGCGCAAGCGCATCGACATTCCGGGGTCGATTCCGCTGTCGGAGCTCAAGGCTGGCAAGGCCTAAGGTGGACGACCCACTCATCGTTTGCGAGAAAAAGGGCCGCGTCGGCGTCGTCACGCTGAACCGCCCCAGGCAGATGAACGCGCTCAACGCGCAGCTCATGCAGGAGCTCGCCAAGGCGCTGTCCGAGCTCGACGGCGACGCGGCCATCGGCGCCATCGTGCTCACCGGCAGCGACAAGGCCTTCGCCGCGGGCGCGGACATCGCCGCCATGAAGGACTTCAGCTACCTGGAGGCCTTCATGTCGGACTACATCACGCGCGACTGGGAGCACATCCGCCGCATCCGCAAGCCCGTGATCGCCGCGGTGGCGGGCTACGCGCTTGGCGGCGGCAACGAGCTGGCGATGATGTGCGACATCGTCATCGCCGCGGACAACGCCAAGTTCGGCCAGCCGGAGATCAACCTGGGCGTCATGCCCGGCGCCGGCGGCACGCAGCGCCTGGCCCGCTTCGCGGGCAAGGCGAAGGCCATGGACCTGTGCCTCACCGGGCGCAGCATGGACGCGATCGAAGCCGAGCGCGCCGGGCTGGTGTCGCGCGTGGTGCCGCTCGACAAGCTGATGGACGAGGCGCTGGCGGTGGCCGGGAAGATCGCCGCGAGCTCGGCCCCGGTGGTGATGATGATCAAGGAGGCCGTCAACCGCGCCTTCGAGACCACGCTGTCCGAGGGCGTGCTGTTCGAGCGGCGCCTGTTCCACTCGCAGTTCGCGCTCGAAGACCAGAAAGAGGGCATGGCCGCCTTCCTCGAGAAGCGCAAGCCGAGCTTCAAGAACAAATAATTCGGGGTCAGGGTCGTAATTGACGAAACCGTGACGTAGTCGCGCGGCCGGCAAATCGCGCGCGGTTTGAAAAACCCCTATTTGCGAACAATTACGACCCTGACCCCGAATTCGAAAACTATAAACAAGGCTGCCTTAACCCTGCTCGGCGCCCACATCCTGTCGATGCTGGGCTTCTCCACCTACGCCGCGCTGCTGCCGGAGCTGCGCGATGCCTGGGCGCTGTCCAATTCGCAGGCCGGGATCATCGGCGGGATGTTCTTTGCCGGGTACGCGGGGACGGTGTCGTTCTGGACCGCGCTCACCGACCGCACCGACGCGCGCAAGGTCTATCTCGCGGGAAGCCTGCTCGCCGCGCTGGGAAGCGCCGGCTTCGGCCTCGCGGCATCGGGATTTCCGTCCGCGGCGGCTTTTCAGGTCCTCATCGGCGTGGGCATCGCCGGGACCTACATGCCGGGATTGCGCCTGCTGTCGGACCGCATCTCAGGCCCTTACCAGAGCCGCTACATCTCGTTCTACACCTCGTTCTTCGGCATCGGCACCGCCCTGTCGCTCGCGGCGGCAGGCTGGCTCGCGGCGCTTTACGGCTGGCAGGCGGCTTTCCTCGTGTCGGCCACAGGGCCGCTGCTTGCCGGTGGCTGGGTTTTCATCGTGATCGGCAAGAGTAAACCCGCCGCCAAAGGCCGCTTCAGCCTGGCAAGCCTGTTCCCGCTCGCGGCCTGGCGTAAGGTGCTCGCCGACCGTGCCAGCGCCGGCTACACGTTCGGCTACATGGTGCACTGCCTGGAACTCTTCGGCTCGCGCGCCTGGATGGTGGCCTTCCTCGCTTTTTCGAGTCAGTCCGGCAACGCCTTTCCGTGGAACCTCGCGGCCATCGCCGCGGTGGTGAACCTGCTCGCGGTGCCGGCATCGATCGTCGGCAACGAGGTCGCGCTGCGCATCGGCCGCCAGCGCTGGATCCTGATCGCCATGGTGGGCTCGGGGGCGGGCGGCATCGTGGTGGGCCTGGGCGCGCCCTGGCACTGGGCCGTCGTGCTGGCGCTGCTCATCGTGTACTCGATGCTGGTCATGGCCGAGTCGGGCACGCTCACCGCCGGCCTGGTCGCCGCCGCTCCGGCCGAGCTGCGCGGCGCCGCCCTGGGCCTTTACTCGCTGCTCGGCTTCGGCGGCGGGATGCTCGGGCCGATCATCTTCGGGGCGGCGCTGGACGCCGCCGGGGGCGCGGCCAGCCCCCTCGCCTGGGTGGCGGCCTATGCCGCCATCGGCGCCGGCTGCCTCGCCGCGCCACTAGTGGTTAGAATGAATAAAAGGCCCAGGTAGGAGGAGACATGGAGCGCATCTGGCTGAAGAGCTATCCCCCCGGCGTGCCCGCCGACATCGATCCGAACGAGTTCCGCTCCCTGGTGGAGCTGTTCGACACCAGCATCAGGAAGTACGGCGAGCGGCCGGCGTACCACAGCATGGGCAAGTCCATCACCTTCGGCGAGCTCGACGCGCTGTCGCGGCAGTTCGCCGCCTGGCTGCAGGCGAGAGGCCTCGCCAAGGGCGCGCGCGTCGCCATCATGATGCCGAACTGCCTGCAGTACCCGATCGCCATGTTCGGCACGCTGCGCGCCGGCTGCACGGTGGTCAACGTCAATCCGCTGTACACCGCGCGCGAGCTGGAGCACCAGCTCAAAGACTCGGGCGCCGAAGTCATCGTGGTGCTGGAGAATTTCGGCGCCGTGCTGCAGCAGGTGCGGGCCAAGACCCCCGTCAAGCACGTCGTGCTCACCTCGCTCGGCGAGATGCTCGGCCTGAAGGGCCTGATCGTGAACCTGGTGGTGCGCAAGGTGAAAAAGATGGTGCCGCCGTTCGACCTGCCCGGCGCGCTCGCCTTCAAGGCGGCCTTGAACGAAGGCAGCGGCAAAAGCCTCAACACCCCGGCGCTCGGCCATGAGGACATCGCCTACCTGCAATACACCGGCGGCACCACCGGCGTCTCCAAGGGCGCCATCCTCACCCATCGCAACGTCATCGCCGCGCTGCTGCAGTACAAGGTGTGGCTGCAGCCCGCCGTGGGTGCCG
>CAZJJC010000104.1:0-4845 GCA_964546195.1 uncultured Enterobacteriaceae bacterium
ACCACGAAGGCGATCGAAGCGCTGGGCGACGAGCCGGCCAGGCGCGCCCGCCGATCGACCGTGGCCTCGATCCCGGCGCTGGATTACGAGGGCTACGTCGCGGCGCTCGCACGCCGGGCCGCGCTGCTGCGCCAGTGGATGCTGTTCTTCGAGCGCTACCAGCTCGTTCTGCTGCCCGTGTCGTGGCAGCGGCCCTTTGCGGTGGACCAGGACCAGAAAGGCGATGCCGCCATGGCCGCGCTGCTCAAGGCCCAGGTGCCGCTTCTCGCCGCTTCCGCCCTCGGTCTGCCCGGCCTCGCCGCGCCGGCCACGCTCGCCGAGGGCGTTCCGGTCGGCGTGCAGCTCGTCTCGGGCCGCTTTGCGGAGGAAGTGCTGTTCGCGGCCGGCGAGGCGCTCGAGGCCCGGTCGACGGTGAAAACGCCGATCGATCCGCGCGCGTAGACCGCAAGGCGATGAATCGCCTTGCACGGCTCGTATCCTGGTTCGTGGCGCTGCTGCTCCTCGCCGCGGTAGCGATCAATTTCAGCAACGTCGTCGGGCGCTATGTCTTCAGCCAGCCGCTCGCCTGGGCCGAGGAGGCGCTCGGCTTCCTGCAGATCGGCTTCGTCGTCATCGGCGCGGCGCTCGTGACGCGCGCCAACGCGCACCTGCGCATGGATGCCGTCGAGCATCTGCTGCCCGCGTCCCTGCGCCGCTGGCTCGACGTCGTGGCCGGCATCCTCACCGTTGCCGTGGCGCTCGTGGTGGTGGCGATGTCGTGGCGCATCGCAAGCGGCATGCTGGCGATGGACACGCGCACCGTCGTGCTGGAGATTCCTCTCGCCATTCCCTATAGCGTGTTCGTGGTCGGGTTCGCCCTGATCGGGCTGTTCGCGCTGGTGCGCGTCATCGGCCTTCTGCGGCGGCGGCGATGAAGCTCCTGCTGATCGCCCTGCCGTTCGTGCTGCTCTTCGCGGGCATGCCGATTTTCATCATCCTGCTGGTCACGGCGACGCTCTCGCTCGCCTTCGTGATGAACGTGCCGCTGACCGCGGTGCCGCAAATGATGTTCGGCTCGATCGACAAATTCGCCCTGCTTGCCGTTCCGTTCTTCATTTTCGCCGGCGAGATCCTGAGCAACGGCGGAATCTCCGAGCGGCTGGTGCGCTGGGTGCAGTCGCTTCTCGGCGGCGTGCGCGGCAGCATGGGCCTTACCACGGTCGGCACCTGCGAGTTCTTCGGCGCGATATCGGGCTCCAGCCCGGCCACCGTGGCGGCGATCGGCAAGACGCTGTACCCGGCGCTGCGCCAGGGCGGCTACGACGAGCGCTTCTCGCTCGGGCTCGTGACCTCGTGCGGAGCGATCGCCGGCATCATTCCGCCTTCGATCACCATGATCCTCTACGGGGCGGCGGCCGAGGAGTCGGTGGCCAAGCTGTTCATCGCCGGCGTGCTGCCCGGCATCCTCGTGGGCGTGTTCATCGCCGGCTACATCCTTTACTACGCCCATGCCCGGGATCTGCGCGCGGCGGAGCGCTTCAGCCTGCGGCGGCTTCTACAGGCAACGCGCGAGGGCATCTGGGCGATTCTCGCGCCGGTGATCATCCTGGGCACCATCTACGGGGGCATCAGCACGCCGACCGAGACCGCCGGCATCGCGTGCGTTTATGCGGCCCTCGTCACGCGGTTCATCTACCGCACGCTCACCTGGCGCCGGCTTTTCGAGCTCTCGGTGAGCAGCGCCTTCCTCACCGCCCAGATCATGATCATCGTGGCGGCCTCGGGCGTGTTCTCATGGCTGCTGACCATCAGCGGCGTACCGCAGGCGATCGTGGCATTCATGTCCCAGCAGCAGGTCTCGCCGGTGATGCTGCTCGTGATCATCAACGTCTTCCTGCTCATCGTAGGGTGCTTCATCGATCCCAGCTCGGCGGTGCTCGTCCTGACGCCGCTTCTCGTGCCGATCGTCAAGGCCGCCGGCATCGACCCGGTGCATTTCGGCATTATCGTGACCGTGAATCTCTCGATCGGCATGTTTACCCCGCCTTTCGGCCTGAATCTCTTCGTAGCCCAGAGCCTGTTCAAGGTGCCCCTCGGCCGCATAATGCGCGGCGTCGCTCCCTTTCTCGCTCTGCAGCTTGCAGCTTTGCTGCTGATTACTTATGTTCCGTGGTTGTCCCTGTATCTCGTTCAATTCGTCCAATGAGAGGAGGATGAAACATGAAACCAATCCGGCTTAGCTGGTTACTGGCGCTGGCCCTGGGCGTCGCCGCCGCACCGGGGCTCGCCCAGCCGGTGATGAAGATCGGCACCGCCACCATCAACGACGTGCAGCACGAGTGGGCCAACCGCTTCGCCGCCCGCGTGGCGAAGCAGGCGCCCGGCAAGCTGAAGGTCGAGGTCTATCCGGCCGAGCAGCTCGGCAACAACGCCCGGATGCTCGAAGGCCTCACCATCGGCACGGTGGAAGCGGTGATCGGGCCGCCCGAGTTCATCGTCGGCGTCGACCCGCGCTTCCAGATCGCCAGTGCCCCCGGGCTGGTGAAGGATCTGGAGCATGCGGCGCGCCTTTCGCAGGACATGAAGCTCCGCGAAGCGCTGTTCGGTTTCGGCGAGGCGAAGGGCCTCAGGGGAATCGGGCTCGTCGTCTACGGCGGCCACACCTACGCCACGCGCAAGCCGGTGAAGACCCTGGCCGACTTCCAGGGCATGAAGATCCGGGTGCTCGCCTCGCCGATGCACAGCGTGCCCATGACCAAGATCGGCGCCACCGGCGTGGCGATGCCGCCTTCGGAGGCCGTGCAGGCGATCTCCTCCGGCGCGATCGACGGCGCCCGCACCGGGATAACGATCTTCACCACCTTCAAGTACTACGACCTCGTCAAGAGCATCACGATGGCCGACGGCGACGGCATGATCTTCTCGCTGTTCTACGTCGGCAAGAACTGGTTCGACCGCCTGCCGAAAGACGTGCAGAAGCTGGTGGCCGATACGGCGAAGGCGCTCGAGCCCGAGATGAACCGCTACACCATCGACCTCAACCGCAAGGCCGAGGACGTCTGGAAGTCGCACGGCGGCCAGATCCATCGCCTCACCGGGCGCGACCAGGCGGAGTTCCAGAGGCTCATGCGCGCGGCCGGCGAGGAAGTGGCGCAAAAGGACCCGCGCCTCAAGGCGGCCTACGACCTCATGGTGGCGCGGGCCAAGGCGACGAGCAAGTAGACAGCTCGCTTCCTACAGCGGCATGACGATCGAGCCGGGGATCAGCGCGGCGTCGTAGACGCAGATTTTCTCGCGCAGCCTGAGCCCCGCCTCCGTGCGCACCAGGGTGTCGAGGTAGCGGCCGGCGCACAGCACCCGGGTGTGCTCGTCCTGCAGCGTCTCGAAGACGACGAAGTTGGCGCGCACGGCAATCCGCTCGTGCTCTTCGTGCGCGCGGATCTGC
The DNA here is from genome assembly GCA_964546195.1 of uncultured Enterobacteriaceae bacterium. GTDB lineage: Bacteria > Pseudomonadota > Gammaproteobacteria > Burkholderiales > SG8-39 > SCGC-AG-212-J23. The sequence continues at coordinate 3,425 of CAZJJC010000104.1, forward strand.
GTGATGCTGTGCCGCCAGGCGCGTGGCGCATAGACATTGAGCTTCTGCGAGGCCAGCGCCCGGTCTTTCAGCATGCCGAGGCTCTCGCAGCGCATCAGGGAGAGCGGCAGCCCCTTGTCGTGGTTTTCCTTCGAGACGATGCGGTAAAGGCAGGGCTCGACGAACAGCTCCGGCCAGCGCTCGAGCTTGCCGCTGTCGATGACCTCGCTGTATTCGGCGTAGAAGTCCTCGACCTCGCCGCGCAGGCTCATAGCCCCATGACTCTGCGGTAGCCCCGGTAGAAGGCGCGCAGCGCCACATCCGTCACCATGTGATCGGCATCGGCATAGTCGCGCCCGCCCATCTCGTTGATGCCGGCGGCCTCGGCGGCCTGGCGAAACCCGTCCTGCGCCCGGGCGATGATCTCGCCGTCGTCGATGGAGACGAGGCCGCCCGGGCCCATGAGATTCGCCTGGCGCAGACGCCGCTCGCTCATCGCCTCGTCGTCGTCCGCGTAGCCGAAGAAGGCCCAGTGCAGGTCGAATTCGTGCGGGCCGCGCGGCACGATCTGCCGGGTGGCGAGCGTGTTCGATTGCTGCTGCAGGATGAGGTTCGGCCAGAAAGTGTGCATGATCACCGTCGCGTCGCCCGGAAACTCGCGAACCGCATCGATGATGCGCGGATCCTGCAGCGTGAGCTCTCCCTTGAACGATTGCATCTGCCGGGTGCCTTCATTCAGCTCCTGGCGTCCGCGCTCGGAGACGAGGGCGGTGTGCAGCCCCGTTTCGTCCATGCGCACCTTGGAGGGGTTGTCGACGCGGAACAGGCCGAAGGTGACGAAGAACACGTGCAGCAGGCTCGCGTGGCAGGTGTCCTTGATGTTCTCGAGCATCAACTTCCAGTTGGCAGCGAGCCGTTGCCGCGAGTAGCCGAGGAGCCTCAACTGCCGGCCGTCGAACACCCGGTCGTAGAAGCCGAGCATTTTCGGGCCGAAGTATTCCTCGAGCGGCGGTGCTTCGGCGCTGAGCGACCCGAAGACCGCACCGCGGCGCGCATGGATGCGGACCGGCGTGAGGCCGTGATCGGCCATGGAAAAATCCGCCGGCATGCCGCCCACGCCCTTCACCCCGCGGACGAACGGCAGCCCGCGGAGCTTACCTTCCAGGTCGTAGGTCCACTGGTGGTACGGACACATGATCTGCCTGCCGACGTTGCCGATCGCGTGCTGCACGAGCTGCGTGCCGCGATGTGCGCAACGGTTGAGAAATCCGTTGATCGCGCCGTCCTCGGCGCGCACCACGAGCACCGACTTGTCGCCGATCCAGGTGCGCTTGTAGTCGCCCGGGTTGGGAATCTCGCATTCGAGGGTGAGGTAGCTCCAGGTCGGCCCTTCGAAAATGCGCTCGAGCTCGCGCCGGTAGATCGACTCGTCGGTATAGACC
>CAZJJC010000105.1:0-9994 GCA_964546195.1 uncultured Enterobacteriaceae bacterium
TCGCCGGCGGCACCGCGGCCGGCAGGATCGCGCGCGGCCGCGTGGCCACGGTGGCGGTGAAGGAGTTCGTGTTCAAGCAGCCGGTGCAGGTGGGCGACCTGCTGTCGTTCTACGTCGACGTTGAGCGCATCGGCACCACCTCGATCACCGTCACGGTCGAGGTGTTCGCCGAGCGCCGCCCGACCGATCCGCAGGTGGTCAAGGTCACCGAGGCGACGCTCACCTACGTCGCCATCGATGCCCGCGGGCGCCCGCGCCCCGTGCCGCCCCGCTAGGTTGCTGCTCGACGCGCCGACGCTCGCCGCGGTCGCCGTGCTCGCGCTCGGCGCCGCGATCGTCGGCGGCATGAGCGGCTTCGGCACCGGCGTCATCCTCACCGCCGCGCTCGTGCCGCTCATCGGCGTCAAGGCGCTGGTCCCGGTGCTGGCGGTCGCCGGCGTCATCATCAACGCCGGGCGCTTCTGGTTCTACCGCCGCAGCCTCGAGCGCGGCCCGCTCGGCCTGGTGCTCGCCTGCGCGCTGCCGTTCCTCGTGCTCGGCACCTGGCTCTACAGCGTGCTCGACGCGCGCGCCGTCGGCACCATCCTCGGGATCGCGGTGATCGCGTCGGTCCCTTTGCGGCGCATCCTGAGAGCAAGACAGATTCTTCTCGACAGGCGCGGCCTCGCGATCGGCGCGGGCGTCTTCGGCCTGGCAAGCGGCGTGTCCACCGGGACCGGCGTGATCCTGGTGTCGCTCTTGCTCGGCACCGGGCTGAGCGGGCCGGCGGTGCTCGCCACCGACGCGCTCGTCAGCATCGCGCTCGACCTGTGCAAGGCGGTCCTCTTCCAGCGCTTCGACCTGCTGGACGCGCAGGCCTTCTCGACCGGCGTGGTGATCGGCTTCGCCACCATCCCGGGAAGCGCCATCGCCGCCTGGCTCGTCACCCGCGTCGGCGCGAAGCTGCATGTCCTTTTCATGGAGGCGTTGATCCTGGTGGGCGGCGCGTTCATGCTGTGGCATTCATGGAGGTAGCCGATGAATCCGCTTAGCGGCAAGGTCGCCGCCGTCACCGGCGCGGCAAGCGGCCTGGGAAAAGCGATGGCGCTCGCGTTCGCCTCCGAGGGGATGCATGTAGCGCTCGCCGACGTAGATTTGCAAAACCTGAATTCGGTGAAAGGCGCAATCCACGGCGTCAAAAGCTTCGCGATGCACGTGGACGTCTCGAAAGCCGCCGAAGTGGAGGCCTTCGCCGAGCGCACCGCCGCGCAGCTCAAAGGCGTGCACCTCGTGTGCAACAACGCCGGCGTCGCGCTCAGCGGAGCGGTCTGGGAGAACAGCGAGCTCGACTGGGAATGGATCCTCGGCGTGAACCTGCGCGGCGTGGTGAACGGCGTGCGCGCCTTTGCGCCGCGCCTGCTCGCCCAGGACGAAGGCCATATCGTCAACACCGCCTCGGTGGCGGGCCTCATCTCGCCGCCCGGCATGGGCGCCTACTGCGTCAGCAAGCACGCCGTGGTGACGCTCTCCGAATCGCTGCACCACGACCTGCGCGAGCGCGGCTCGAAGGTCGGCGTGTCGGTGCTCTGTCCCGCCTATGTGCCGACCGGCATTGCGGAGTCGGAAAGGAACCGGCCGAAGGAACTGGGGTTGTCCTTGAAAACTGCCCGGGATGGCAATCTGAAAAAAGCGGTAGCTTCCGGCAAGCTCTCCGCGGACGACGTGGCGCGCCAGGTGGTGGCGGCGGTGAAGGCGAACCACTTCTACATCCTCACGCACCCGGCTATCAAGGGCGCGATCCGTGCCCGCATGGAGGACGTGCTCGAAGAGCGCGCGCCGCGCGATCCGCTGCGCCTTTAGGCTCCGAACAGGAGCCTGAAATTCTCCCGTCCGGCAGGCGTGATGCTCACGACGCGCGAGCGCCGCTGGCGCAGGATCCAGCCTCTCGAAACATAGACCTGGAGCAGCGCATCCCCCAAGGCGCCGCCCAGATGCGGACGGCGCTGCGTGAGGTCCACGCAGGCGCGCGCGAATACCCGGCGTGATCGGCGGGTGGCCGCAATATCGACCTGCAGCGCGGCAAGCCTGGTCTCGCCGAGCGCCGTGACCGCGAAATCCTGCCCCTCGGCAGCGAGCCAGCGCGCTTTCAGCATCGCCTCGAGAACCCTGACGGCCATCTCGCCGGCGAGGTGGCCATAACAGGTCCTGGCGTGGAGGAACTGCGCAGGCTCTGAGCGCGGCAGCGCCGGCCTGCGCGGCACCCGGGGCCGGGTGGCCGCATGGAGCGAGGCCATGCCTTCGATCACGCCTGCGACCTCCGCGCTGGCAATGCGGAAGTAGCGATGGCGACCCTGGGCTTCGCTGCGCAGCAGCCCGCCGTCGACGAGCTTGGCAAGGTGCCCGCTCGCCGACTGCGCGGAGATCTCGGCGGCGTAGGCCAGCTCTCCGGCCGGACGCGTGGTGCCGTCGATCAGCGCCCAGAGGATCCTCGCCCGGGCGGGGTCGGCAAGCAGATGGGCAATGCGGGAAACGCCGGGGTCGTCATGCATATTTCACCTCTTGATGAAACATGGACGCTACGCCGTCTGGAAAATCCTGTCCATACCCGCTAATGGAGGCAAGGCCATGGAGATCCAGCATTGCGGGCTAGTTAAGGCCGGGAAAAAGCGTCCTCAGGCCGAAAGCCATGGTCTCGATGGCGATCGCCGCGAGCAGCAGGCCGAGCAGGCGGGTTGCGATGTTGAGCCCGGTGGTGCCCATGCGCGGGCCCACCGCATCGGCCACGCGCAGGATCGACCACAGCACGAGGCACACCAGCGCGATGATGCCGATCAGCGCGCCGGTATGCGCGATGCCGCCGGATTGCGCGGCGATGATGGTGGTGCTGATCGCGCCGGGCCCGGCGAGCAGCGGCACCGCCAGCGGCACCACGCCCGACATGGCGCCCGACTCGAGCTCCTCGGCCTCGGCGCGCGACTGGCGCATGCCCCCGGCCTGCGCGTTCAGCATGGCGAGCGCCATGAGCAGGAGCACCAGCCCGCCGCCGACCTGGAACGCGGGCAGGCTGGCGCCGAGGAAGCTGAGCAGCGCCTCGCCGAAGATCGCCGCGCCCGCCAGCACCACGAACACCGTGAGCGTCACCGCCCCGGCGAGACGCCGCCGCGCCCTTTCGTCGCCAGCCGCCGTGACGCTGAGGAAGATCGGCACCGCGAGGAACGGGTCCAGCACTGCGGTCAGCGTGACGAGGAAGCGCAGGTAGTCCTGGTAGCCGCTCACCCCTTCTGCGCGGCCTTGCGCTCCTCGTTCACTTTATGGAAGGCCGGGCGCTCGCCCAGCATCTTGAGATACGACTTCACCTGCGGCAGGTCCTCGAGGAAGTCGCGCCCGTAGGCGAGCTTGCTCGCGAGCGACACCAGCGGCAGGTGCACGAAGGCGGCGCAGTCGGCGAGCGTCAGGTCCTGGCCGGCGATGTAGGGCTCGAACCTGGCGAGCGCGCTTAGCGCGCGCACGCCCTTGCCGAGGTCGCGCTGCACCGCCTGGCTCGCCTCCTCGGAAAGATTGCCGCGCTTGAAGAACACCTGGCCGTAGAGCCGGCGCGCCACCAGCTCCAGGTGCAGCTCGATGTGCATCAGCAGCTCGCGCACCTTGGCGCGCTCGACGGGGTCCTTCGGCAGCAGCGGATGCTGCGGATAAACCTCCTCGAGGTACTCGCAGATCACCTGCGACTCGGACAGCCGGCGGCCGTCGTCAAGCTCTAGGAAGGGCACCTTGCCCATTGGCGAGCGCGCGAGGTACTCGTCGGTCTGCTTAGGCCGCTGGCTGTCGTCCTCCTCGAACGCGATGCCTTTCTCGAGCAGGACGATGCGCACCTTGTTGTGGTAGTTGCTTATCCGAAATCCGCACAATTTGAGCATGCGCGCATTATAGTCAGCGCATGAACGAGTACATCACCGACCTCGCGGCCGAGACGTCCTACGGCGGATACCTGCAGCTCGGCCAGCTGCTCGCCGCGCAAAGGCCGCGCTCGGCGCACCACGACGAGATGCTGTTCATCATCCAGCACCAGACCTCGGAGCTGTGGATGAAGCTCATGATCCACGAGCTGAGCGCCGCCATCGCGCATGTGCAGGCCGATCGCCTCGCGCCCTGCTTCAAGATCCTGGCGCGGGTGAAGCAGATCCAGCGCCAGCTGTTCGAGCAGTGGGCGGTGCTCGAGACCCTCACGCCGTCGGAGTACGCGCTGTTTCGCAACGTGCTCGGCCCGGCCTCGGGCCTGCAGTCCTTCCAGTTCCGCGCCGTCGAGTTCCTTCTGGGCAACAAGAAAGCGCCGCTGGTAGAGCTGCAGCGGCACGACGCGCCAACCTTCGATTACCTCAAAAGACTTCTAAATTCGCCCAGCCTCTACGACGAGTTTTTGCGCTACCTCGCGCGCAAGGGCATGCCGGTGCCCGCCGAGCGCGTCGAGCGCGACTGGTCGCAGCCCTACGAGGGCCACCCAGGGGTCACTTCTGTTTTCAAGAAAATCTATGAGGATACGGAGCGAAACTGGGCCGAGTACGACATGTGCGAGAAGCTGGTCGACGTGGAGGAGAACTTCCTCCTCTGGCGCTTTCGCCACGTGAAGACCGTCGAGCGCATCATCGGCTTCAAGAAGGGCACCGGCGGCACCGCCGGCGTGCCGTTCCTGCGCAGGACCCTGGAGCTCGCGCTGTTTCCCGAGCTGATCGATGTCCGCACCGAAATTGGATGAAGCCTGGCTGAAGGGCAGCATCTGGCCTCGCTTCAAAAGAACTTTGGAAAGGCCGGAGATTTACCTCGCCAACCATTCGCTCGGCCGGCCGCCCGACCGCACCGCCGATGACCTGCGCACGGCCATCGACGCCTGGTATCGCGACCTGGACGGCGCATGGAAGCTGTGGCTGCAGGGACGAGAGGCCTTTCGCAGCCTGGTGGGCAGGCTCCTCAATGTGAAAAGCACCTGCATCGTGCCGAAGGCGAGCGCCGGCCAGGGCCTGCGCGCGGTGCTGAACGCCCTGCCCGGCAAGCCGCGCGTGCTCACCACCGATGCGGAGTTCGATTCGCTCGACTTCATCCTGCGGGTGTACCGCGACAAGGGCCGCATCGAGCTCAGGGTTTTGCCTTTCGACAAATTTGGATTTGAGCCCTGCGAGCTGGTGGTCGTTTCTACCGTGGCTTTCCAGACCGGGGCGATTTTCCCTGAAGTCGGAAAACTGGTTGGCGAGGCACGCTCCCACGGAGCAAAAGTTCTGCTCGACGTCTATCACCACGCCGGGGTGCTGCCGCTCGACCTGGCCGCGCTGGACGCCGACTTCGCCGTGGGCGGCTCGTACAAGTACCTGCGCGGCGGCCCGGGCGCGTGCTGGCTGTACGTGCATCCGAGGCACCACGGCTTGCGCACCCTCGACACCGGCTGGTTCGCGAAGAAGGATGTGTTCGCCTATGCGCGCCCCGAGCCGCCGCAGTTCGGCGCGGGCGGCGATGCCTGGCTCGAGTCGACGCCGCCGGTGCTCGCGCCTTTCCAGGCGCTCGCCGGCCTCGAGCTCACGCTCGAGCTGGGCGTCGAGCGCATCCGCGAATACAACCTCGCGCAGAAGGCGCTCTTGAAGTCCTTGCTTCCTTTGGCCGACGGCGGCGGCGCCTTCGTGGTGTTGAAGCACGAGAACGCCAAGGCTCTCGCGAGCCGGCTGGAGAAGGAAGGCATCAAGACCGACGCGCGCGGCGCGTACCTGCGCCTTTGTCCCGAAATCCTCAATTCGCGCGCCGAGCTCGAGCGCGCCGCTCGAAAACTGAAGGAGATGCAATGCGAACCCTTGAAGTAAACGGCCGGCGCTATCGGTGGATGACCGATCCGCTCGTCGTGGTGTGCGTCGACGGCTGCGAATACGACTACCTGACGCAGGCCGCGGCCGCGGGCCGCACGCCCTACCTCGCGAAGCTGCTGCGCGAAGGCTCGGCGTTCAAGGGCGATTGCATCGTGCCCTCCTTCACCAATCCGAACAACCTCTCGATCGTCACCGGCGTGCCGCCGGCGGTCCACGGCATCTGCGGCAATTATTTCTTCGACCGCGAAGCGGGCGCCGAGGTGATGATGAACGACCCGAAGTACCTGCGCGCGGGCACCGTGCTGGCCGCCTTTGCCGACGCCGGCGCCAAGGTGGCCGTGATCACCGCCAAGGACAAGCTGAGGAAGCTCCTCGGGTTCAAGCTGAAGGGCATCTGCTTCTCCTCGGAGAAGGCGCACGAGGCGAGCCTGGCCGAGAACGGCATCGAGGGGGTGGTCGAGCTCGCGGGCATGCCGGTGCCCTCGGTCTACAGCGCCGAGCTCTCGGAGTTCGTGTTCGCTGCCGGCGTGAAGCTGATGCAGGCGCGCCGGCCCGACCTCATGTACCTCTCCACCACCGACTACATCCAGCACAAGTTCGCGCCCGGCAGCGAGGGCGCCAACGCCTTCTACGCCATGATGGATCGCTATCTCGCGCAGCTCGATGCGCTCGGCGCGGTGGTGGCGCTCACCGCCGACCACGGCATGAACGCGAAGACCAGGGCCGACGGCTCGCCCAACGTGATCTATCTGCAGGACGCGATCGACGGCTGGATCGGCAAGCAGCGCGCGCGCGTCATCCTGCCCATCACCGATCCCTACGTCGTGCACCACGGCGCGCTGGGGTCCTTTGCCACGATCTACGTCGAGGAGGCGGACCGGCGCCATGTGGCGGCGCGCCTGGCCGAGCTCGACGGCATCGAGCTCGTGCTGTCGAACGCCGAAGCGAGCCGGCGCTTCGAGCTGCCGCCGGACCGCATGGGCGATCTGGTGGTGGTCTCGGCGAGGCACGTCGTGCTCGGCACGAGCGTGTCGCGCCACGACCTCTCGGGCCTCGATGCGCCGCTACGCTCACACGGCGGCATCTCGGAGCAGACGGTGCCGCTCGTCTTCAACCGCCGCACCGCCGGCATCCCCGGCAGGCCGCGGCTGCGCAACTTCGACATCCTGGACGTGGCGCTGAATCATCTGGAGTCAGGCGCGCTTCGCTAGGGCGTCCTCGAGCGAGGTCTGCTCGCCGATCTCCATCTTGGCCACGGCGTTGCGATGCACCTCGTCCGGGCCGTCGGCGAAGCGCAGGGTGCGGGCGCCGGCGTAGGCGCGCGCCAGGCCGAAGTCGTCCGACACGCCGCCGCCGCCGTGCACCTGTATCGCCCAGTCGATCACCTTGCAGGCCATGGTGGGCGCGAGCACCTTGATCATGGCGATCTCCTTCTTCGCGCCCTTGTTGCCCACGGTGTCCATCTTCCACGCCGCGTTGAGCACCATGAAGCGCGCCGAGTCGATCATGATGCGCGCCTCGGCGATGCGCTCGCGCGTCACGGTCTGGTCGGCGACCGGGCGGCCGAATGCCACGCGCTCGGTGGCGCGCCGGCACATCTTCTCCAGCGCCACCTCGGCCTGGCCGATGAGGCGCATGCAGTGGTGGATGCGCCCCGGCCCGAGCCGGCCCTGCGCGATCTCGAAGCCGCGGCCTTCGCCGAGCAGCACGTTGGACGCCGGCACGCGCACGCTCTCGAGCTCGATCTCCATGTGGCCGTGCGGCGCGTCGTCGTAGCCGAACACCGGCAGATGGCGCAGCACCTTGACGCCCGGCGTGCCCGCCGGCACCAGCACCATCGACTGCTGGCTGTGGCGCGAGCTGTGGTCCGGGTCGGTCTTGCCCATCACGATGTAGATCTTGCAGCGCGGATCGCCGGCGCCGCTCGACCACCACTTGGTGCCGTTGATGACATAGTCGTTGCCCTCTCGCTGGATGCGGGTCTGGATGTTGGTGGCGTCGGAGGACGCGACCTCGGGCTCGGTCATCAGGAAGGCCGAGCGGATCTTTCCTTCCAGCAGCGGCTCGGCCCACTGCCTGACGTGCTCGGGCGTGCCGTACTTGAGCAGCGTCTCCATGTTGCCGGTGTCGGGCGCCGAGCAATTGAACACTTCCGGCGCCCAGTGCACGCGCCCCATGATCTCGCACAGCGGCGCGTACTCGAGGTTGGTGAGCGCGCCGCCGTGGGACTTGGGCCGCCACAGGTTCCACAGGCCGGCCGCGCGCGCCTTGGGCTTGAGCTCCTCGATGACCGGCACCGGCTCCCAGCGCCGCTCGCCGCGCACGTGCGCTTCCCACTTGCGCTCGTTGGGATGGATGTGCTCCTGCATGAAAGCGCTCACCTGCTTCCTGAGGTCCTGCACCTTGGGCGTGTAATCGAAGTTCAAGCGGCTCTCCCGGAGGATTCTCCACCGTTAATCTTTTCTACCATTTGCCAGCCGAGCTCGGCCATCGGGCGCGCGCGCGACCCGGCGTCGCGCGCGTGCACGCTCGCCGCCGTGCCGTCGACCACGCGTTTCATGATGCCCTGCAGGATCGCGGCGATGCGGAACAGGTTGTAGGCGATATAGAAATCCCAATGCGACTGCTCTATGCCCGCCCTGCCGGTTCTTTCGCAGTATCTCGCCACATAGTCGTTCTCTGACGGAATTCCAAGCGAAGGCAGATCCAAACCCGCAATGCCGCGGAACTGCCCGGGCGGAATGTGCCAGCTCATGCAGTGATAGGCGAAGTCGGCGAGCGGGTCGCCCAGGGTCGAGAGCTCCCAGTCGAGCACCGCGAGGACCTTCGGCTCGGCCGGGTGGAAGATGGTGTTGTCGAGGCGGAAGTCGCCGTGCACCACCGTGGTCCCGGTCTCGGGCGGGATGTTCTTCGGCAGCCAGGCGATGAGGTTGTCCATCGCCTCCATCGGCTCGGTCTCGGAGGCCCGGTACTGCTTGCTCCAGCGCGCCACCTGGCGCTCGATGTAGCTGCCCGGCTTGCCGAAGCCCTCCAGCCCCACCGCGCGATAGTCCACCCGATGGAGTTTCGAGATCACTTTGTTCAGCTCGTCCCAGATCGCGCCGCGCTCTCCCTTCGACATGCCCGGCAGCGACTGGTCCCACAGCACGCGGCCTTCGACGCAGTCCATGACGTAGAACGCGGTGCCGATGACCGACTCGTCCTCGCACAGCCGGTGCGGCCGCGCTACGGGGAAATTGACTTCGTGAAGTGCCTTGGTGACCCGGTACTCCCGGTCGACTGCATGCGCCGAGGGCAGCAGCTTGCCGGGCGGCTTTCGCCTCAGCACGTATTTCTTTCCGTCGGCGGCCGTCAGCCGGTACGTCGGGTTGGATTGGCCGCCCTTGAATTGTTGTAGTTCAAGAATTTTGAAACCAAGGTATGCCTCCAGCGCCGCTTGATCGATCCGGTGGCGCTCCTCGACGGGCTTGGTGCCGATGAACTGCTCGAACATGCGCGGCCAAGCTTACCTTAGAATTCCCGCAGCATGAGCGGCCGCTTCCATGTCGAGCACCTGAAGAGCGCGAGGTTCGCGCGCCGCGGGCTGCGCAGCTACTTCGAGTACCGCGACCTCGGCATCAAGCGCGCGACCAAGGGCGCGGTGGTCGCGCACGTGATCCGCGCGCGCCCGCTCAAGGCGCCGCACGGAGAATGGCACGCGCACGACTGCCGCGTGCAGTTCGTCTACGTGCTGAAAGGCTGGGCGCTGTTCGAGTACGAGGGCGTGGGCCGGGTGCTGATGAAAGCCGGCAGCTGCTTCTACCAGCCGCCCAACATCCGCCATCGCGAGATCCGCCACTCGAAGAACCTCGAGATGATCGAAGTGGTGGCGCCCGCAGTGTTCAGGACGCGGGCCGCACCTGCAGCCAGAAAGTCACCGGCCCGTCGTTCACGAGGCTGACGCGCATGTGGGCGGCGAATTGACCGGTTTTGACTTTTGCCTGCTTGCTGGCATGAAAGACGAATCTTTCAAAAAACCGCGCGCCGTCCTCAGGTGACGCGCCGCTCGAGAAGCTCGGGCGCGTGCCGCTGTGGGTGTCGGCGACCAGCGTGAACTGGGGAACGGCGAGCAGCTCGCCGCCGGTGTCCTGCAAAGACAGGTTCATCTTGCCGGCGGCGTCGGGAAAGATGCG
>CAZJJC010000106.1:0-15396 GCA_964546195.1 uncultured Enterobacteriaceae bacterium
ACCGGGGGGCGCGCCGCGCGGCCGGGTCGACCAGCGCCCGGCTGTCCGCGACGCGTGCCCCGGCGTAGCGCCAGCTCGAGAGCACGCGGACCGCCGCGCGCTTGGCCGCATCCCAGTCCTCCTGGCGGAAAGGCTGGCCGCGGCGCAGCGTCCAGCCCTCGCGCACGCGGTGCAGCAGCTCGCGCGCCTCCTCGTCCTCGGTCGCCGGGCCGCGGAACTGGATGTCGACCTCGCCCACCTGCGTGCGCGGGCCCGGGTCGAGCGTGAGGTGCACGATCCACTGCTCGGGCTTTTCCTCGATCCTCACGTTGACCTCGGCGGAGAAATAGCCTTCGGTGGCGGCGGTCTCGCGGGATTCGCGCACCGCTTCCTCGGCGAGCCGGCGCAGCTGCTCGGGCGTCATCTGCGGGTCGTTCTGCCAGCGCGCGAGGTTGAGCCCCTGGCGCAGCGTGCGCGCCATCTCGGCCGGCGCCTCGATCTCGACCCGGTACTGCAGCTGCGCGCAGGCGAGCTCGGCCATCAGCAGAGCGATGATGGCGGCCACGGTACGCACCGGGAGTTCGACAGCGCCCGCGACGCCGAGTTGTAGAATCGATCGCATGAAAATCCTGGTGTCCAACGACGACGGCTACTTCGCGCCGGGCATTACCCTGCTCGCCGAGGCCCTGAGCCAAGTGGGGGATGTCACCGTCGTCGCGCCGGAGCGCGACCGTTCCGGCGCCTCCAATTCGCTCACGTTGGACCGGCCGCTCACGGTGCGGCGTGCGCCGAACGGCTATTTCTCGGTCAACGGCACCCCGACCGACTGCGTGCATATCGCGGTGACCGGCCTGCTCGACTTCACCCCCGATCTCATCGTATCGGGCATCAACCTCGGCGCCAACATGGGCGACGACACGATCTACTCGGGCACCGTGGCCGCCGCCTCCGAAGGTTACCTGCTCGGCATTCCGGCGCTCGCAGTATCGCTCACCAGCAAGGTCGGCGAGCACTTCGAGAGCGCCATCGGCATCGCGCTGCAGCTGGTCGAGCGCTTCCGCCGCGACCCGATCGGCGAGCCGGTGCTGCTCAACGTCAATGTGCCCGATGTCGAGCCTTCGCGCCTGCGCGGCATCGAGGTCACGCGGCTGGGAAAGCGCCACAAGGCCGAGCCGGTGGTCAAGCTGCAGACCCCGCGGGGCGAGACGGCGTACTGGATCGGCCCCGCCGGCGGCGCGCAGGACGCCGGCCCGGGCACCGACTTCAACGCGATCGACAACTTCAAGGTCTCGGTCACGCCCCTGCGGCTCGATCTCACGCACAACGCCCAGCTGTCCCTTGCCCGGGAATGGCTCTCGAAGTGAAGAAAACCCAAGGCATTGGAATGACTTCGCAGCGCACGCGTAGCCGCATGATCGAGCGGCTGCGCGAGAGCGGCATCGGCGACGAGCGCGTGCTGGGCGCGATGGCCGCGGTGCCGCGGCACCTGTTCGTGGAGGAGGCGCTCGCCAGCCGCGCCTACGAGGACACCGCGCTGCCGATCGGCTTCGCCCAGACCATCTCGCAGCCCTATGTCGTGGCCCGGATGATCGAAGTGCTGATCCGGAATAAAGAACCCAAGAGCGTGCTCGAGGTGGGAACCGGCTGCGGCTATCAGGCGGCGGTCCTGGCGCAGATCTTTCCCGAGGTGTATTCGATCGAGCGCATCAAGGCGCTGCTCGAGCGCGCGCGCACCAATCTCTTCGGCCTGCGCCTGGCGAACCTGCGCCTCGCCCACGGCGACGGCCACGCCGGCCTGGAGAAGGCGGCGCCGTTCCAGTGCATCGTGGTCGCCGCCGCCGCGCGCCAGGTGCCCGAAGCCCTTTTACGGCAGCTCTCGCCTGGTGGCAGAATGGTATTGCCGCTGCACGAAGGCAAGAGCCAGCGGCTGGTGCTGATCGAGCGCGGCGCGCGCGGATTCGCCGAGTCGGAGCTCGACCCGGTGCGCTTCGTGCCGATGGAGGCGGGAAAAGCTTGAACAAGGCAAGGATGGCGCTGGTCATGTTGCTCATCGTCGCGGCGGCGGGTTGCGCCACGCGGCGCTATCCGGCGCCGGTCGTGGATCGCCACAAACCCGATCGTCATAAGGTTGAACGTCAAAACGTGGAACGTCAAAAGGTCGAACGTCAAAAGGCGCCCCGGGAAAGCGCCGACTTCCACATCGTCCGGGGCGGCGATACGCTCTACAGCATCGCGCTGGACCACGGCGCCGACTACCGCGAGCTCGCGCAGTGGAATGGCCTGGACGATCCCACGAAGATCCAGGTGGGCCAGAGGCTGCGCGTCACACCGCCCCCGGGCCAGGCACAAGTCGGCCCGGCGCGCATCGCGGGCAGGGTCGACGCCCGGGCGCTTGAAGCGAAATCGGCGCCGCCCCAGCCCGTCGTCGCCCCCCAGCCCGTCGTCGCCCCGCAGCCCGCGCCGACCGGGTTCGCGTGGCCGGCGAAAGGCAGGGTGCTCGCCGAGTTCGCCGAGCCGCGCAAAAAGGGCATCGACATCGACGGCAGGCCGGGCGACCCCGTGGTCGCGGCGGCGGCGGGCCGCGTGACTTATGTCGGCACCGGCATCCAGGGCATGGGCAAGCTGGTCGTGATCAAGCACGACAACGGGTTCATCACCGTCTACGCGCACAACAAGGACATCGTGGTGAAGGAGCAGCAGGCCGTGGCGCGCGGGCAGAAGATCGCCGAGATCGGCAGCACCGATGCCGAGCGCCCCAAGCTGCATTTCCAGATCCGCAAGGGCGCCGCGCCGGTCGACCCCATGCTTTACCTGCCCAAAACATAAGATCGGGGTCAGAGCCCGAATTCTGTTCGTGCGTCAGCGCGATACGAATTCGGGCTCTGACCCCGATCTTTATTTTTTGCGCAGCTCCTGCGCCAGGTCGTGCACCGCCGTGGCATAGAAGGCGCTGCGGTTGTAGCGCGTCAGCACGTAGAAATTCTGCAGCCCGACGCGGTAGTCGCTCGGCCGCTCGGGCGTCTCGAGCTCGACCAGCGTGGCTTGCGCCTCGCCGGCGGGCTCGGGCAGCTCCACGCCCGCCTTGCGCAGCTCCTCCAGCGAGTGCTTGGGGTCGACGCTGCCGTCGGCGAGGGCGCGCCACGCCTCGCCGCTGAGCTTCGCCTCGTACAGCACCTCGCCGCCGGCCTGCCAGCCGTGCTCCTTCAGGAAGTTGCCCACGCTGCCGATGGCGTCGGAGGGGCTGCGGCGCAGGTCGACGGTGCCGTTGCCGTCGAAGTCCACGGCGAAGCGCCGCGTGCTGCTCGGCATGAACTGCGGGATGCCGATCGCGCCGGCATAGGAGCCGCGCACCGAGAACACGTCCGCGCCGGTATCGCGCGACAAGAGCAGGTAGTGCTCCAGCTCGCTGCGAAAGTAGGGCGCGCGCGCCGGATAGTCGAAGGCGAGGGTGGTGAGGGCATCGACCACGCGCCAGCGGCCGGCGTAGCGGCCGTAGAAGGTCTCGATGCCGATGATCGCGACGATGTACTCGGCCGGCACGCCGTATTGCCGCTCGGCGCGCTCGAGCGCGCGGCGGTGGGTTTTCCAGAACGCTTTGCCGGCGGCGATGCGCTGCGGGTTGACGAAGTTGGCGCGGTACTCCTCCCAGGAGCGCGCCTTCGGCGGCGGCGGCTGGATGGCCTCCAGGATCGGCTCGGTGCGGCGCACCCGGGAGAAAAGATCCACCAGCTCCGGCTCGGCGAAGCCGTGGCGCGCCGAGAGCTCGCGGATGAACGCCTGCACTTCGGGCCGCTCCGCATAGCTCGGGCTCCTGGCCGCAGCGCTGCCCGCGAGCAGCGCTGCGACCCCCAGGAGAAGGATTCTCGTCATGTCAGGCGCAGGCTCCGTACCAGGTGGCGCAGCTGCTTAGCGCGGCGCGCGCTCGCGTGCGGACCGTAGCGCAGGCCGATGTACAGCGCGCCGATGAGCAGGATCGCGCGCCGCGCCGCCGGCAGCGCCCGGGCGGCGCGCTCGGCATAGTCGCGCGGCCCCTCGCTGGGCGAGCGCTCGACGCCTTGCGCGGCGAGCTTCGCGCAGAAAGCGCGCCAGGCGCGCTCCACCGGGTCGGGGCGCACGACGTGGCGCAGCGACCACAGGAGCAGCAAGGCGGTCATGACGCCCAGGACGGTAAAGAGGGTCGCGGTGAGCGCGCGCCAGTCGGTGGCGCGGATGCCCACGAGATTCATGAGCTCGCGCTGGCGCTCGGGGTTGTAGCCAAGCACCCAGATGTTCCACTTGTGCGCCGCCGCCTCCCACTGGTAGCGCAGGTTGCGCAGCCATCGGAACTCCGGCCGCTGCATCAGCGCCTGCTCGGTTTGCGCCACGGCGCGCGCGAGGCCCGACTCCCGGCCGGGCACGGCCACCGCGGTCGGGTCGACGCGCACCCAGCCGCGCGCGGGCAGAAACACCTCGGTCCAGGCATGGGCGTCGGACTGGCGCACGGTGATGATGCGGTCGACAGGGTTGAGCTCGCCCCCCTGGTAGCCGGTCACCACGCGGGCCGGCACGCCTGCGGCGCGCATCAGGAAGACGAAGGCGGAGGAGAAATGCTCGCAGAACCCGGCCTTGGTGTCGAACAGGAACTCGTCCACCGAGTCGGCGCCCAGCAGCGGCGGCTCCAGCGTATAGGCATAGCGCCCCCGCCGCAGGAAGGAGACGGCAAGCGACACGACCTCGTCCTGGTTGCGCGCCGCCGCGCGCCACTGGGCCGCGAGCGCGAGCGCCTGGGGGTTGAAGCCCGGCGGCAGGCGCAGCGCCCGGCGCAGCAAGGCGGGCGTTTCCTGCACGCGCGGCTCCGGCGCCAGCACCGACGAGAGATCGTAGCGCAGGCGCGTGCGCACCGGCAGGGGCGCGAGGATCTGGCCGTCGCCGCTGTAGCGCGCGCTGCGCGGCACGCTCGCCGCGCTCTCGAGCGCGAACAGCCAGGTGCGGTTATGCGGCTCGAGCACCACGCCGTAGCGGTAGGCGACGCGCCCTTTGGCCGGCGGAGCGAAGCGCGCAGGCACGTACTCGGCGCTGCGCCAGGTGCGCCCGTCGAAGTCCCACATCACCGGACCGCGCCAGTAGCGCAGCGCCTGCGCCGGAAGCGCGCCCTCGAACTCGGCGCGAAAGGCGATGGCGTCCGATAGCGCAAGGCTCGACAGGTTGCCGGGGCTCATCGTGTCCGACAGCCCGGTCATGGCGGCGTAGGCATCCCGCGGCAATCCCCACAGCGGGGTGTCGACGCGAGGAAAGAGGACGAACAGCGCCGCCGCGACCGGCACGGCGTGCGCGAGCAGCAGCGCGGCGGTGCGCAGGTTGGGCCGCGGCGCGCGGTGGGGCGCGCTGAAGCCGATCAGCGTCGCCGTGATCGCGAACAGCGCCGCGCCCATCAGGGCCGCGGTCGGGATCGACTGCGTATAGAGGAAGTTGGTGATGATGAGGATATAGCCGAGGAAAGCCGCGGCTGCGGCGTCGCGGTGGGTGCGGGTCTCGAGCAGCTTCAGGCCGGCGAACAGCATGAGCAGCACGATGCCCGGCTGGCGGCCGAACAGGGTGCGGTACTCGATCCACACGCCGAGCATGGCGGCGCCCGCCACGGCGAGCACCAGCCAGCGCGAGGGCAGCGGCACGCGGTCGAGCGCATAGTAGAAGCGCCAGGCGAACAGGCACAGCGTGAGCAGCGTGAGCCACCACGGCGCGCGCAGCGCGTGCGGCGCGATCACCAGGGCGAGCGAGCCGGTCAGCCAGGCGAGGTCGCGCACCGAGACCAGGCGCAGCTCGGGGGCGAGCGGGTGCGCGGCGGGCGTCACGGCGGCGGGTACAGCGCGAGCGCCCGCAGGCAGGCGCCGGCATGCGAGTCGCCGCGCCCCGGGGCGATTTCCACGCCGGGCAGGCGCAGCCCGTAATGCGCGCCGCTGCGCTGCGCGGCGAGCACCCAGCCCGCCAGGCGCGACAGGCGCTGCTCCAGGCCCAGGCCCGCCGGCAGCAGCTGCCAGTCCAGCCAGAGCTCGGCCGCCGTTTCGCCGGTGAACTGCTTGGTCAGCATCTGGTCGCTGCGCGCCACCGCCTTCCACGCCACGTGGCGCGGCGAGTCGGACAGCTGGTAGCTGCGCAGCCCGGAAAAGTCCTCGTTGCCGGCGGCGGGCGCGCGCTGCGCCGCGCCGGCGGCTTGCGCCGCGGGCGGGGGCAGCGGCGAGCGCTCGGGTTTCGGATAGACGAGGCAGCGCGCGTCGGGCTCGACGTAGGTCCAGGCGCGGAACAGACCGAGCGGAAAGCGCGTCTCGAGGAGCAGGCGCCCGATGGGCAGCCAGCCGCGGCGCTCGGCGGGCGCCTCGAGCACCACCTCGGCGATGCTCAGCGGCGGGATGTCGACCACCAGCTGCGAGCCCGAGCCGAGATGGCGCGCCAGGATGGCCGGGCGGTCGAAGCGCGCGCGGCTGTCCAGGTGCAGGCGGAACTGCGCCCGCTCGCCGGCGAACACCGGCTGCGCGCGGCCCGCGCTGACGCCGATGCGTGTCAGGTTGCGCGCGGTGTGCACCATGCCGGCGAGTCCGAGCCCCGCGAGGAGGAAGGTGAGGGCGAAGCCCAGCCCGAGCTGGTAGTTGATCGAGCCGATCAGCAGGATGGCGAGCGCGGCGCCGTAGAGCCAGCCCAGCCGGGCCGGCACGATGTACACGCGCCGGTGGCCCAGCACCACGGTGCCGCGCTCCGGCGGCTCGAAGCCGTAGAGCCAGTTCGCCAGGCGCGGATTACGCGCGAGGATGCCGCCGATCATGCCGTCGGACCGTCATATTTCCAGCGTCCTTTCCAAGCCGCGAGCACCGTGTCGGGGTATCCGGCCTTGCCCAGGCTGCCGTTGTAGCGGCCCAGAGCGCGCCAGTAGTCGCCCTTCTCCCGGTCCAGATAATGCCGCAGTATCCAGCAGCCGTAGATGAGGTTGGTGCGCAGGTGGAACAGGTTGTCGCGCGGGCGGCGCGCTTCCGCGCTCCAGAACGGCATCACCTGCATGTAGCCGCGCGCGCCCGCGCGCGACACCGCGTACTTCCTGAAGGCGCTTTCCACCTCGATGACGCCGAGCACCAGCTGCGGGTCCAGCCCGGCGCGCAGCGCCTCGAAATGCAGGGTGCGCAGCAGCTCCAGGCGCTGCTTGCGCTCCGGGATGCGCCGCGCGAGGCGCTCCGACATGGCCGAGAGCCAGCGCTCGCCGTCGTCGCTGCGCTTGAAAGCGAGGCGCGCCGCGGGCCGGTCGCTGAGCGCGGCGGCCAGGCGGTCGCGCAAGCTGCCGCTGAGCTGCTCGCGCTCCTGCGCGCCGGCGAGCGCCTGCAGCGGCAGCAGCAGCAGGAGAAGCGCCGCGAGCCTCATGCCTTGGCGAGGAATGCAACCACTTCGGCGAGCGGCAGCTCGCGCGGCTTTTCGTCGCGCCGGCCCTTGTACTCGGCGTTGCCCGCCTCGAGGCCGCGCTCCGAAAGCACCACGCGGTGCGGGATGCCGATCAGGTCCATGTCGGCGAACAGCACTCCCGGGCGCTCGTCGCGGTCCTCCAGCAGGACCTCGATGCCGGCGGCGGCGAGCGCTTCGTGCAGCCGGTCGGCCGCTTCGCGCACCGCGGCGCTCTTGTGATAGCCGATCGGCACCACGCAGGCGGCGAACGGCGCGATCGGCGCGGGGAACACGATGCCGCGCGCGTCGTGGTTCTGCTCGATCGCCGCCGCCACGATGCGCGTCACGCCGATGCCGTAGCAGCCCATCTCCATCGGCCTCGCCTTGCCCTTCTCGTCGAGGAACAACGCCTTCATGGCTTCGGAGTACTTGGTGCGCAGCTGGAAGATATGCCCGACCTCGATGCCGCGCGCGATCTCGAGCCTGCCCTCGCCGTCGGGGCTCGGATCGCCGTTCACCACGTTGCGAATGTCGGCCAGCGCGGGCTCCTCCAAGTCTCTGCCGAAGTTTACCCCGACGAGGTGAAAGCCTTCCTCGTTGGCGCCGCACACGAAGTCGCTCATGGCGGCGACGCTGCGATCGGCGATGACCTTGACCTTCGCGGCCACCGGGCCGATGTAGCCGGCCTTGCAGCCCAGGGCATTTCGGATTTCGGCTTCGGTGGCGAAGCGAAATGCGCCGATCGTCTTTTGCGCCTTGATCTCGTTCAGATCGTGGTCGCCGCGCACGAGCAGCAGGTGGAAGGCATCGTCGTGCATCAGCGCCACCGCCTTGACGGTCTTCTTCAGGTCGATCCCGAGCAGCGCGGCCACCTCCTCGCACCGGGTCTTGCCGGGGGTCGGGACCTTGCGCATCGCCTCCCGGGGAGGTGTTCTCTTTTCCGTTTCGATCGCTTCGGCAAGCTCGACGTTGGCCGCGTAGTCCGACTGCGGGCAGAAGGCGATCGCGTCCTCGCCGGAGTCGGCGAGCACGTGGAACTCGTGCGAGCCGGTGCCGCCGATGGCGCCGGTGTCGGCGGCCACCGCACGGAACTGCAGGCCCAGGCGCGTGAAGATGCGCGTGTACGTGTCGTGCATGTTGCGGTACTCGCGCTCCAGGTCCGGGTAGTCGGCGTGGAAGGAGTAGCCGTCCTTCATGACGAATTCCCGGCCGCGCATGATGCCGAAGCGGGGGCGGCGCTCGTCGCGGAACTTGGTCTGGATCTGGTAGAAGTGCACCGGCAGGCGGCGGTAGCTCTTCAGCTCGGCGCGCGCGAGCTCGGTGATGACCTCCTCCGAGGTGGGCTGGAGCACGAAGTCGCGCTCGTGCCGGTCCTTGAAGCGCAGCAGCTCCGGGCCGTAGGCCTGCCAGCGCCCCGACTCCTGCCACAGCTCGCCCGGCTGCACCACCGGCATCGAGACCTCGATCGCGCCGGCGCGGTTCATCTCCTCGCGCACGATCGCCTCGACCTTGCGTAAAACTTGCACGCCGAGCGGCAGCCAGCTGTAGATCCCGGCCGCCAGGCGCCGGATCAGGCTCGCGCGCAGCATCAGCCGGTGGCTCACCAGCTCGGCTTCCGCGGGCACTTCCTTCAGCGTCGCGATGAAAAACTGAGAGGTTTTCATTGGGTCCCACCGGCATTGTCATTCGGGGTGGGCTGTGGAAAAATCGTCGGAGGATTCTAACTTAAGGCGCTTGCCCGGTGCTCGACAAGGAAGGCTTCCGTCCGAACGTCGGCATCATCCTCGCCAACGAGAGGAACGAGGTGTTCTGGGGCAAGCGCGTGAACCAGCACGCCTGGCAGTTCCCGCAGGGCGGCATCCAGCACGGCGAGACCCCGCTGCAGGCGATGTACCGCGAGCTCGGCGAGGAGATCGGCCTGCAGCGCGCGCACGTGCGCATCCTCGGGCGCACGCGCGAGTGGCTGCGCTACGAGGTGCCGGAGCGCTGGATGCGCCGGCCGAAGGACAGCGGCTGCGCCTACCGCGGGCAGAAGCAGCTGTGGTTCCTGCTGCGCCTGGTGGGGCGCGACTGCGACGTCAAGCTGCGCGCGAGCGGCCGCCCGGAGTTCGACGCCTGGCGCTGGCACGACTACTGGGTGCCCCTCGAGGCGGTGATCGACTTCAAGCGCGACGTGTACCGCCAGGCGCTGCTCGAGCTGTTCCGCTACCTGCAGGCCGACCGCCGCGCGCGCGGGCGGCGGTCCGAGTCTGCTCAAGCCGGATAGCGGCTGTCAATCAAAGGAATTGTGATTTTCGATTTGATCTATGGCGCCGGCCGCCGTAGCCTGTGCTTCCCGCAAAGGAGACCGCGATGAAAGCCCTCAAAGGGACCAAGACGCACGACAACCTGAAAGCCGCGTTTGCCGGCGAATCCCAGGCCAACCGGCGCTATCTTTATTTCGCCGCGAAAGCCGACGTCGAAGGCCAGAACGACGTCTCGGCGCTGTTCCGTTCCACCGCCGAGGGCGAGACCGGGCATGCGCACGGCCACCTCGAGTACCTCGAGGCGGTGGGCGACCCGGCCACCAACCTGCCGATCGGGCGCACGCGCGACAACCTGAAGGCGGCGGTGGCGGGCGAGACGCACGAGTACACCGACATGTACCCGGGCATGGCCAAGCAGGCGCGCGACGACGGCTTCGGCGAGATCGCCGACTGGTTCGAGACCCTCGCCAAGGCCGAGCGCAGCCACGCCAACCGCTTTCAAAAAGCCCTCGATGGCTTGAGTGATTAAGCGCGACAGCCTGATGTCGCTCGAGGCCTACGCCCGGGAGCGCAACGCATTCCGGGCGAAGGTGCTCGAGCACAAGAAGAAGCGCAAGGTCTACCTGGGCGGGCATGTGGCGCTCGACTTCGAGGACGAGCTCACCATCCGCTACCAGGTGCAGGAGATGCTGCGCATCGAGCGCATCTTCGAAGACGAGGGCATCCAGGGCGAGCTCGACGCCTACAACCCGCTGATCCCCGACGGCAGCAACTGGAAGGCGACCATGCTGATCGAGTACCCGGACGCCGACGAGCGCCGCCGCATGCTCGCGCAGCTGAAGGGCGTCGAGCGGCGCGTCTGGGTGCGGGTGGACGAATGCGAGCCGGTGTTCGCGATCGCCGACGAGGACCTGGAGCGCGAGAACGAAGACAAGACCTCGTCGGTGCACTTCCTGCGCTTCGAGCTCTCGGCGGCCATGCGCGAGCGGCTGCGCAGCGGCGCCAGGGTCACGGCGGGCGTCGATCACCCGCAGTACCGGGCGAGCGCCGAGCTGGCGCCCGAGGTGCGCAGCGCGCTCGCCGCCGACCTGAATTGAGACTCCTCCTTGCCGGCGCAGCGCTGGTTTTTGCCGCTTGCGCATCAGCCCAGGTGCAAAGCGACTGGGAGCGCGAGAACGAGCAGCGCCTGAAGCAGTCCGAGGAGCTGGTGGTCGCGCCGCCGCAACTCGACCGCTCGCGCCTGGTCGAGCTGCGGCTGGAAGCCGAATCGGACTTTCGCTATTTCATCGATCCGGCATCGGTCAGCGTCGGAACCGACCGCATCGTGCGCTACGCGATGGTGGCGCGCAGCTCGAGCGGCGCCGAGAACATCAGCTTCGAGGGGCTGCGCTGCCCGGGCGACTACCGTATCTACGCGGTGGGCCGCCCCGATGGCGGCTGGGGCGGCAGGCCGGGCGCGTGGCGGCCGGTGCCGCGCAACGAGCGCATCGCGCAGAACGCCCTCATGAAGCGGTATTTCTGCCCGGGCCGCGCCGCCATCCAGAGCGCCGGGGAAGGCGTGCAGGCGCTGCGCGCCGGCGGCCACCCGGGGGTGTTCTCAAAGGAGTACTAGGTTGTCGCGGTGGATGAGCTCGGGCTCGTCCACGTAGCCGAGGATGGCTTCGATGTCCCCGGAGGGCTTGCGCATGATGCGGCGGGTCTCTTCGGCGGAGTAATTGACCAGCCCGCGCGCCAGCTCGCGGCCGTCGGCATCGACGATGCCCACCAACTCGCCGCGCACGAAATCGCCCGAGACCTCGACCACGCCGACCGGCAGCAGGCTCTTGCCGGCCCCGGTCAGCGCCTTGACCGCGCCGGCATCGAGGCGCACCCGTCCGCTCACCGTAAGGTGATCGGCGAGCCACTGCTTGCGCGCCGCGAGCGGCACCGTGCCCGCCGCGAGCAGCGTGCCGATGCGCTCGCCGTTCGCCAGGCGCACCAGCACGTCGGGCTCGCGTCCCGAGGCGATCACGGTGTGGGCGCCGCTGCGCGCCGCACGGCGCGCAGCGAGCACCTTGGTGAGCATGCCGCCCTTGGCGAGCGCGCTGCCGGTGCCGCCCGCCATCGCCTCGAGCTTCGGGTCGAGTGCGTCGGCTTTCTCGATGAGCTTGGCACTGCTGTTTTTCCTTGGGTCCGAGTCGTAAAGGCCCGCCTGGTCGGTGAGGATCACCAGCGCATCGGCCTCCACGAGGTTGGTCACCAGCGCGCCCAGGGTGTCGTTGTCGCCGAGCTTGATCTCGTCGGTGACCACCGTGTCGTTCTCGTTGATCACCGGGATCACGCCCATGTCGAGCAGCGTGCGCAGCGTGGAGCGCGCGTTGAGATAGCGCTGGCGGTCGGCCAGGTCGGCGTGCGTCAGCAGCACCTGCGCGGTGCGCAGGCCGTGGCCGCGGAAGCAGCTCTCGTAGCACTGCGCGAGGCCCATCTGGCCGACGGCCGCGGCCGCCTGCAGCTGGTGCATGGCGTGCGGCCGGCGCGCCCAGCCCAGGCGCTGCATGCCCTCGGCGATGGCGCCGCTCGAGACCAGGATCACCCGCCGGCCGAGCTTGCGCAGCGCGGCAACCTGCGCCGCCCAGCGCGCGATCGCCGCGGCGTCCAGGCCGCGGCCCTCGTTCGTGACCAGCGAGGAGCCGACCTTCACCACCAGGGTCTTGGCTTGTGCGATCACCTGCCGGCCAGCTCGCGCGCGATTGCCTTCATGAGTGCGCCGCACCCCTCTCCACTGATGGCCGCGACTTTGAACCACGGCCGCTTCCAGCGCAATGCGCCGAGGATTGTTTTCACCCGGGCGTCGGGGTCCTGCACGGCGTCGATCTTGTTGAACACCAGCCAGCGCGGCTTGCGGTAGAGCGCCGCATCGTACTTCTTCAGCTCCGCGGCGATGACGCGGGCGTCGTGCACTGGATCTTCTCCGGTCAAGTCAAGTATGTGAAGCAGAACGCGGGTGCGCGCCAGATGGCGTAAAAACTGGTGCCCCAGGCCGGCGCCCTGCGAGGCGCCTTCGATCAGGCCGGGGATGTCGGCGATGACGAAGCCCGCTTCGCCCACCCGCACCACGCCGAGCGACGGATGGAGCGTGGTGAAGGGATAGTCGGCGACTTTCGGGCGGGCGGCCGAGACGGCGCGGATCAGGGTCGACTTGCCCGCGTTCGGCAGCCCGAGCAGGCCCACGTCGGCGAGCACGCGCAGCTCGAGCAGGAGCTTGCGGCTCTCGCCCGGCTCGCCGCGGGTGAACTGGCGCGGCGCGCGGTTGACGCTGGATTTGAAGTGCAGGTTGCCCAGCCCGCCGGCGCCGCCGCGGGCGAGGAGGGCGCGGCTGCCGTCCTTCGCCAGGTCGGCCACCGGCTCGCGGCTCGCCTCGTCGCGGATCAGCGTGCCGACCGGCACGCGCAGCTCCACGTCGCTGCCCGAGCGCCCGTTGCAGTCCGAGCCCATGCCGCGGGCGCCGTTCTCGGCGCGGTGGATGCGCGCGAAGCGGTAGTCGACCAGGGTGTTGACGTTGCGGTCGGCGCGCGCCCACACGCTGCCGCCGCGGCCCCCGTCGCCGCCGTCGGGCCCGCCGCGCGGCACGTATTTCTCGCGCCGGAAGGTCGCCGCGCCGTTGCCGCCGCTGCCCGCGTGCACCTCGATCTTCGCTTCGTCGATGAATTTCATGGGAACAAAAAAGCCCTATCCGACTGCGATAGGGCTTTGTATTGGGGAAGTACCCGCTATGCCGGGAGGACGCTCACGGTTTTCTTGTTGTTCTCGCCCTTCACCGCGTATTGCACCTGCCCGTTGACCCGCGCGAACAGCGTATGGTCGCGCCCGATGCCGACGTTGCTGCCGGGGTGCACCACGGTGCCGCGCTGGCGCACCAGGATCTGGCCCGCGTTGACGCGCTCGCCGCCGTACACCTTGACGCCCAGGCGCTTGGCCTGCGAATCGCGGCCGTTCCTCGAGCTGCCGCCTGCCTTCTTGTGTGCCATACCTTACCCTTGGACGATGTCGTCGATGCGCAGCTCGGTGTACGACTGCCGGTGCCCCTGCGATTTCTGGTAGTGCTTGCGCCGGCGCAGCTTGAAGATCCTGACCTTCTCGCCGCGGCCGTGCGAGACCACGGTGGCCGTCACCTTGGCGCCCGAAACGAACGGCGCGCCGACCTTCACCGCGTCGCCGCTGCCCACGAGCAGGACCTCTTCCAGCGACACGCTGGCGCCGACCTCGGCGGCCAGCGCCTCGACCCGCAGCTGCTCGCCGGACTGAACCCTGTATTGCTTTCCGCCGGACTTGATGATCGCGTACATGATTGGTCTTGCTTCCAAAAAGACTTGGAATTATAAGCGAATCATGGCCTTCGCAACAATGCTGGCGCCGGTCGCCGACGGCCTGGAGCGGGTCGACGCGCTGATCCGCGCCCGCCTGGAGTCCGACGTGACGCTGGTGCGCGAGGTGGCCCGCCACATCGTCGCCTCGGGCGGCAAGCGGCTGCGGCCGGCGCTGCTGCTGCTCGCGAGCGGGGCCGCCGGGTATCGGGGCGAAAAGCACCATCCGCTGGCCGCGGTGGTGGAGTTCATCCACACCGCGACGCTGCTGCATGACGACGTGGTCGACGAGTCGCAGCTGCGCCGCGGCCGCAGCACCGCCAACGCCGCCTTCGGCAACGCGGCCTCGGTGCTGGTGGGCGACTTCCTTTACTCGCGCGCCTTCCAGATGATGGTGGAGCTCGACGACATGCGCGTGATGCAGGTGCTCTCCGAGGCCACCAACACCATCGCCGGCGGCGAAGTGCTGCAGCTCATGGGCAGCCACGACCCCGACGTGGACGAGGCGCGCTATCTGGAGGTGATCCGGCGCAAGACCGCCAAGCTGTTCGAGGCGGCGGCGCGCCTCGGCGGCATCCTCGGGCGCTGTCCGCCCGCGCTGGAAAGCGGGCTTGCCGACTACGGCATGCACATCGGCACCGCCTTCCAGCTGATCGACGACGTGCTGGATTACTGCGGCGACCCGGCCGCCATCGGCAAGAGCCTGGGCGACGACCTCGCGGAGGGCAAGCCGACGCTGCCGCTCATCTTCGCGATGCGCTGCGGCAGCGCGACGCAGGCCGCCGTGGTGCGCAACGCCATCCGCGACGGCGGGCGCGACGAGTTTGCGCGGGTGCACGAGGCGATCCGCGAGACCGGCGCCCTCGATTACGCCCGCGCGGCGGCGCAGCGCGAAGCCGCCGCCGCGGTCGCCGCGGTCGCGCGCCTGCCCGCGTCGGAATTCAAGGATAGTTTGCTAGAATTGGCGTACTTCTCTGTGACGCGCGGCAGCTAGCCCGTGCGGCCAACCTCGGGGTGTAGCTCAGCCTGGTAGAGTACTGCGTTCGGGACGCAGGTGTCGGAGGTTCAAATCCTCTCACCCCGACCAACTCCCGGTCCGTTTTTTCCTTCCGCCCGTCTTTTCTCCCGATAGATAATCGCGCGATGGGCCGCCTCCTCGTGCTGATCCTGCTCGTCGTGCTCGCCGTGTGGCTGGTGCGAAGGGCCTTGCGCAAGAAGGACGCGCCGGCGAAGCCGTTGCAGCAGGGCGATCTCGTGCGCTGCGCGCATTGCGGCGTCCACCTGCCGCGCGCCGAGGCGCGCCGGGAAGCCGGCGCCCTGTACTGCAGCGAGGAGCACGCCAGGGTCGGGCGGCGCTGATGGACGCGCCGGTGCGCTACCCGGAGCTGTTCCTGCCCCCGGCGGAGCGCACGCCCCAGTCGCTGTGG
>CAZJJC010000107.1:0-3821 GCA_964546195.1 uncultured Enterobacteriaceae bacterium
GAGATGTACGGCCCCTGGTCGAGGTCGTTGGTGAACAGGGTCTGCAGCTTGCCGACCTTCGACTCCCTCAGCTGCGCGAGCAGCGTCTCGGTGATCTCGTCGTTGGCGTTGGCGAGGATCTCGCCGGTGTCGGCGTTGACCACGTTGTGCGCCAGCGTCTCGCCCAGGATGAACTCGTCGGGCGCGGCTATGCGCTTCACCCCGGCGGCCTCCATGTCGCGGATATGCTTGACGGTGATGCGCTTGTCCTTGGCGACGATGGTCTTGCCGCTCTTGTCGTTGATGTCGAAGCGCGCCACTTCGCCGCGCAGGCGCTCGGGCACCACCTCGAACTCCACGCCGGCCGGCTTGATGTGGAAGGTATCGAACTCGAAGAACTCGGCCAGGATGCGCTCGGGCGTGTAGCCCAGCGCCTTAAGGAGAATCGTCACGGGCATCTTGCGTCGCCGGTCGACGCGGAAGAACACGATGTCTTTCGGGTCGAACTCGAAGTCCAGCCACGAGCCGCGATAGGGGATCACGCGCGCGGAAAACAGCAGCTTTCCCGAAGAATGCGTTTTGCCCCGGTCGTGCTCGAAGAAAACGCCCGGCGAGCGGTGCAGCTGCGACACGATCACGCGCTCGGTGCCGTTGATGATGAAGGAGCCGGTGGTGGTCATGAGCGGGATCTCGCCCATGTAGACCTCCTGCTCCTTCACCTCCTTGGTGGTCGGCTTGGGCGCGTCCTTGTCCATGATCACCAGGCGGACCTTGGCGCGCAGCGGGCTCGCATAGGTCAGGCCGCGCTGCTGGCACTCCTTGACGTCGAACGGCGGCTCGCCGAGGAAGAAGCTGACGAATTCCAGGCGCGCATTGCCCGAGTGGCTGACGATCGGGAAGATCGAGGTGAACGCGGCCTGCAGTCCTTCGTTCCTGCGCGCTTCCGGCGCCACATGGGCCTGCAGGAACGCGGTGTAGGACTCGAGCTGGGTGGCGATGAGAAAGGGCACCTTCTGCACCGTCGCCCGCTTCGCGAAGCTCTTGCGGATGCGTTTACGCTCGGTCAACGAATAGGTCATGGACGCTCCAAAAATGCTGCGGGACAGAGAAAAAACCCTGCTCGCGCAAGGTTCTTTCTCTGTCCGGTCCTACGGGGGGGTCTTTACGACCCTCCCGCAGTTCCGAAGTTCCCTACTTGATCTCCGCCTTCGCCCCGGCGTCGGTGAGCTTCTTGAGCACCGTTTCCGCCTCGGCCTTCGACACGCCTTCCTTCACGGCCTTGGGCGCGCCGTCGACCAGGTCCTTGGCTTCCTTCAGGCCCAGGCTCGTCACCTCTCGCACCGCCTTGATGACGTTGACCTTGTTGTCGCCCGTGGCCGTCAGCATCACGGTGAACTCGGTCTGTTCCTCGGCCGGTGCCGCGGCGGCGGCGGCGGCCGGTCCGGCGACCGCCACGGCGGCAGCCGCCGAGACGCCGAACTTCTCTTCCATGTCCTTGATGAGCTGCGAGAGCTCCAGGACGGTCATCTTGCCGATCTCTTCCAGAATCTGCGTACGTTCCATTTGATCGTTTCTCCTAGGTTTTCAGGTTCCTGATTTTTCGCGCTGGTCCCGCAAAGCGGCGAGCGTGCGGACGAGCCTGCCCGGCACCTCATTCATCGTGCGCACCAGCGTGGTCACCGGGGCGAGCATCGTGGCCATCAGTTTCGCCAGCAGCTGCTCGCGGCTGGGCAGCAGCGCGAGCGCCCTGACGTCCTTGGGGGACATCATGGCGTTCGGCATGGCGCCGGCGCGAATCACGAGCTGCTCGAACTCCCTGGCGAACTCCGACAGCACCTTTGCGCCGGCCACCGGGTCCTGGGAAATGCCGTACATCAGCGGACCGGTGAGCTGGTCGCTGAGCTTCTCGAACGGCGTGCCCTGGATGGCCCTGCGCGCGAGGGTGTTCTTCAGCACCCGCAGGTACAGCCCCGATTTCCTCGCCCTCGAGCGCAGCTGCGTGACGCGCTCGACGTTCAGGCCGCGATACTCCGCGACGATGACCGCCTGCGCGCCCTTCAGCCTGGCCGAGACTTCGGCGACCATCGCTTGCTTCTGCTCCAGACTAAGACCCAAGGTCTACCTCCTTGCTGCGGTGAAACGGCGACCTGGAATCAGGAACGCCGTCTGCGTAGGCAAACGAGCCCATTAAGCCTTGCGGCGCCTACGGTCTTTGACGACTACTGCCAAAGTCATTGCTGTGCCTGCACTTACGCTTGCTGCTGCAGCGTAGAGACGTCGACCTTCACGCCGACGCCCATCGTGCTCGACACCGAAAGCTTCCTCAGGAAAATCCCCTTGATCGCGGCGGGCCTCGCCTTGTTCAGCGCGTCGACCAGCGCGGCGAGGTTGTCGCGCAGCTGCTCGGGGGTGAACGAGGCGCGGCCGATCGTGCACTGCACGACCCCGGTCTTGTCGGCCCGGAACTGCACCTGGCCGCCCTTGGCGTTCTTCACCGCCGCGGCGACGTCCGCGGTCACCGTGCCGACCTTCGGATTGGGCATCAGGCCGCGCGGGCCGAGGATCTGGCCCAGGCCGCCGACCACGCGCATCGCCTCGGGGGCGGCGATCACCACGTCGAAGTCGAGCTTGCCGGCCTTCACCTGCTCCGCGAGGTCCTCCATGCCCACGACATCGGCACCGGCCGCCTTGGCCGCCGCCGCCTTGTCGCCGGGCGCGAACACCGCGACGCGCACCGTCTTGCCGGTGCCCGAGGGCAGCAGCACCGAGCCGCGCACCGTCTGGTCGCCTTTCTTGGCGTCGATGCCCAGGTTCACCGCGACGTCGACCGCCTCGTCGAACTTGGCGGTGGCGGTCTGCTTCACCAGCTTCATGGCGTCGATGGCCGGATACGCCTTGGCGTGGTCCACCTTGCCGGCGAAAGCCTTCCTGCGCTTGGAAACGTGCGCCATTTACATGCCCTCCACCAGCACGCCCATCGAGCGCGCGCTGCCCGCGACGATGCGCATCGCCGCCTCCAGGTCGGTGGCGTTGAGGTCCGGCAGCTTCTGCCTGGCGATCTCCTCGACCTGCTTCTTCGTGATCTTGCCCACCTTGTCGGTGTGCGGCCTGGGACTGCCCGACTCGATGCCCGCGGCCTTCTTGATCAGCACCGTGGTCGGGGGCGTCTTGATGATGAAGCTGAAGCTCTTGTCGGCGTACGCCGTGATCACCACCGGCAGCGGCAGGCCGGGCTCCACCTTCTGCGTCTGCGCGTTGAACGCCTTGCAGAACTCCATGATGTTCAAGCCGCGCTGGCCGAGCGCGGGGCCGATGGGCGGCGAGGGATTCGCCTTGCCCGCCGGCACCTGGAGCTTGATCAGGCCGACGATCTTCTTTGCCATGCTTCTCTCCTAGTGTGGGTACAAGCGAGGCTGGCCGCCTCTCCCCGGGTTTTAAGCCTTCTCGACCTGCCCGAATTCCAGCTCCACGGGAGTCGAACGTCCAAAAATAGTTACGGCAACGCGCAAGCGGCTCTTCTCGTAATTCACGTCCTCGACGGTGCCCTGGAAGTCGGTGAACGGGCCGTCCTTGACGCGCACCATCTCGCCGTTCTCGAACAGCACCTTGGGCTTGGGCTTTTCCACGCCCTCGCGCATCTGCTGCATGATGGCGTCGACTTCCTTCTCGGGGATCGGCGCCGGCTTGGTGGCGGTGCCGCCGACGAAGCCGGTGACCTTGTTGGTGTTCTTCACCAGGTGCCAGGTGTCGTCGTTCATCTCCATCTCGACCAGCACGTAGCCGGGGAAGAACTTGCGCTCCGACATGTGCTTCTGGCCGCCCTTCATCTCGACCACTTCCTC
>CAZJJC010000108.1:0-2690 GCA_964546195.1 uncultured Enterobacteriaceae bacterium
GCACGCCCGAGGAAGTGAGAAGCAATCAGAAGGTCATCGACGCCTACCTGGGCGTAGCGCACTGATGCCGATTGAAGTCATTTTCTTCATCGAGGTGCTCGTCGGCGGCCTGCTCGCCGGGGTGATGTATTCGCTGGTGGCGCTGGGCTTCGTGCTGATCTACAAGGCCTCGGGGGTGTTCAACTTCGCGCAGGGCGCGATGGTGTTCTTCGCCGCCCTGACCTTCGTCTCGCTGCTGGAGATGCAGTGGAATTTCTGGCTTGCGCTGCTCGTCACGCTCGCAGTCATGGTGGTGCTGGGGCTGGTCACCGAGCGCGTGGTGCTGCGCCCGCTCATCAACCAGGCGCCGATCACGCTGTTCATGGCGACCATCGGCCTCACCTTCGTGCTGGAAGGCTTGTCGCAGCTCGTTTGGGGCTCGCAGCCCCACGGCCTGGAGCTCGGCATTCCGGACGTGCCGATGGAATGGCTGTCGCAGCGCTGGAACATGAACATCAGCCAGTTCGATCTGTTCGCCGCCGGGGTCGCGGGCGTGCTGGTCGCGGTGCTCGCGGTGTTCTTCCAGAAGACCCGCATCGGCCGCGCGCTGCGCGCGGTGGCCGACGATCACCAGGCGGCGCTCGCCGTCGGCATCCCGCTGCAGCACATCTGGGCGATCGTTTGGGGCGTCGCCGGCTTCGTCGCCCTGGTCGCCGGGCTGATCTGGGGCGTGAGGAACGGCGTGCAGTTCGCGCTGACCTTCGTCGCGCTCAAGGCGCTGCCGGTGCTGCTGATCGGCGGCTTCGAGTCGATTCCGGGCGCGATCATAGGCGGCCTGATCATCGGCGCGACGGAGAAGGTGGCCGAGGTGTACTTCGGCCCGATGGTCGGCGGCGGCATCGAGTCGTGGTTCGCCTACGTGGTGGCGCTGCTTTTCCTGCTGGTGAGGCCCGAAGGTCTCTTCGGCGAGAAGCACATAGACAGGGTCTAGGGAGAAAAGGCAGCAGATGCTCTACCGCGAGGCCGGGCAGTTCAAGTCGAGCTACGCCGAGGACCAGCAGATCTTCCCGATCCGCCAGGACCGCATCGGCATCGGGCTGCTGCTCCTCGTCGCGTTCGTCGTCGTGCCGCTCGCCGGCAACCAGTACTGGCTGGGCGCGATCATCACGCCCTTCCTGATCTTCGCCCTCGCCGCGCTCGGCCTGAACATCCTCACCGGCTACGCCGGGCAGCTCTCCCTGGGCACCGCCGCTTTCATGGCGGTGGGCGCGTTCATGGCCTATAACTTCGTCCTGCGCCTGCCCTGGATCGGCGTCATCCCGGCCTTCATCCTCGCCGGGCTTTGCGCCGCAGCAGTGGGCATCGTGTTCGGGCTGCCGAGCCTGCGCATCAAGGGCTTCTACCTCGCCGTGGCCACGCTCGCCTGCCAGTTTTTCGTCCTCTGGGCGCTGCAGCGCGTGCCGTGGTTCACGAACTACTCGTCCACCGGCGTGGTCACCGCCCAGCAAATATCGCTCCTGGGGTTCGCCTTCGACAGTCCCGAGCGCAAGTATCTGTTCACCCTGGCGGTGGTCGCCGTGATGGCACTGCTCGCCAAGAATTTGATGCGCAGCGAAACCGGACGCGCCTTCATGGCGGTGCGCGACATGGATATCGCGGCCGCGGTGGTCGGCATCCCGATGATGAAGACCAAGCTGCTCGCCTTCGCCATCAGCTCCTTCTATTGCGGCGTGGCGGGCGCCCTGTATGCCTACACCTACCTGGGCACCGTCGAGCCCGAGGCCTTCACCCTGGACCTTTCGTTCCGCATCCTTTTCATGGTCATCATCGGGGGGGTCGGCTCCATCCTGGGGTCCTTCCTCGGCGCGGCGTTCATCACGCTGTTCCCGATCTTCCTCAACCTGGCCTCGGGCTGGCTGTCCCATACCTTCGGCATGGACATCTCGCATGCCTTGGTGTCCAACCTGGAGCTCATGATCTTCGGCGGGCTGATCATCTTTTTCCTGATCGTAGAGCCCCTCGGCCTTGCCCGCCTGTGGCAGATCGCGAAGGAAAAGCTGCGTCTGTGGCCGTTCCCGCATTGACGCATACGGTTGACGGGCTATACTCGAACGGTATCCCCTTAGGAGGAGGATCAGCACAATGAAACGTACGACCATTGCGGCAGCCGCGCTGGCGCTCGCGGCGGCCGGCATCGCCGGCCCCGCCGCCGCGCAGAACGAGCAGTTCATTCCCGCCAATTTCTACTGGGTCGGCCCGTACGCGCCGGGCGGCTCGGGGTTCGGCGGCGGCATGATCGACTACTTCGCCATGCTCAACGAGCGCGACGGCGGCATCAACGGCGTCAAGCTGACGTGGGAGAAATGCGAGACCGAGTACAACAACGCGCGCGGCGTCGAATGCTACGAGCGCTCGAAGAACAAAGGGCCCACCGGCGCCACCGTGATCCACCCGCTGTCCACCGGCATCACCTACTCGCTCATCGAGAAGGCGACCGCCGACAAGATTCCCGTCATCTCCATGGGCTACGGCCGCACCGATGCGGCCGACGGGCGCGTGTTTCCCTACATCTTCCCGCTGATCACGACCTACTGGTCGCAGAACACCGCCAAGATCAAGTTCATCGGCCAGAAGGAAGGCGGGATGGACAAGCTGAAGGGCAAGAAGATCGTGAACATCTATCACGACTCGGCCTACGGCAAGGAAACCAT
>CAZJJC010000109.1:0-15357 GCA_964546195.1 uncultured Enterobacteriaceae bacterium
GGTCCATTCAAACGAGAGGAGGAACGCCATGGCCGAAACCAGCAGCCGCAGCCTAGTCGTACTGATGACGCACGGAGCCGATGACGAGCTGTCCTCGGTCGGCTTCACCATCGCCTGCGGCGGCCTGACCGCCGGGCTCAAAGTCTGCATTTTCCTGACCAGCGCCTCGGTCGACCTGGTGCGCAAGCGGGCGGTCGACACGACGGTGGTCGCGCCGCTTTCCCCATTGCGCGACCTTATGCAGGACTTCATGAAGCGCGGCGGCACGCTGTGGGCCTGCACGCCCTGCGTCAAGGCGCGCGGCTACGAGCAGCAGGACCTGGTCGAAGGCGTGGTCATCACCGGCGCGAGCGTCATGCATGAAGAGATCAAGAAGGGCGCTGCAACCCTCAGCTTCTAAAGGAGAACCGATGAAAGCCGAGCTACCGGTAGATCCCGCCGTGCTGCGCGAGGAGGTCAAGAGCAAGTATCGCGACGTCGCGGTGAATCCGCACGGGGAATACCATTTCCACACCGGCAGGCCGCTCGCGAAGCGGCTGGGCTACGACACTGCGATGGTCGATGCCCTGCCCGACGCCGCGGTCGAGTCGTTCGCCGGCGTCGCCAATCCGTTCTCCTTGAGAGCCCTGCAACCCGGAGAGAAGGTGGTGGACGCGGGCTCCGGCGCCGGCTTCGACTGCTTCATCGCCGCACAGCAGGTCGGGCCGCGCGGCCGCGTGGTCGGCATCGACATGCTGCCCGAGATGCTCGCCAAATCGCGCGGCGCGGCGCGCGCCATGGGGCTCGAGCAGGTCGAGTTCCGCGAGGGGCTGCTCGAGGCGATGCCGGTCGAGGACGGCTGGGCCGACGTGGTGATCAGCAACGGCGTCATCAACCTGTGCGCCGACAAGAAGCAGGTGTTCGAGGAGATCCGGCGCGTCTTGCGCCCCGGCGGGCGCCTGCAGTTCGCCGACATCGCCAACGGCAAGCCGGTCCCCGCGTCGGCGGTACGCAACATCGATCTCTGGACGGCTTGAATCGCCGGCGGCCTTCCGTGCGAAGGCTGGCGGGCGATGCTGCAGGAGATCGGCTTCGTCGAGGTGCAGGTCGGCGCGCCGCGCGACACCTTCGGCGACGCCGCGGGCGAGAAGAAGGCGCGCCAGTTCGAGGTGTACGGCTACCCGTTCCTCGCGCGCAAGCCCGCTTAGGGCGCCTTGCCGAGCAGCACGCCGGCGATGCCGGGCAGCGCCTGCGCGGCGCGCGCGCCGATCTCCTGGTCGGTGAGCGAGGACAGCGGATGCTCGATGACCACCGGCGCAAGCGCGCTCATGCCGAGCGCGGCGCGCTGCACCTCGGCCTCGCGCACGAAATCGCGCGTGATCACCACGGCGGTCGGGATGCCGAGCGATTCGAGGCTCATGCCATCATGCATACAGCACGATGTGCATGACCCTCAATCGCCGATGGCGGTCACCACTGCGTCGTTGCGCGCCGCGATCTCGCGGATGAGCGCGGGATCGGCGAACTTCGAGAAGCTCTCCTTGCGGTAGTAGTTGATTTCCAGGAGGCGATGTTGGCTGCCGAGCTCATCGCGCAGGCGGCGCAGCAGCTTGTTCGCGTTCCACTTGGTGTTGTCCAGGATGCCCAGGCGGATGCCTTCGAGCTTGCGAAGGCGCGGCGCGAGTGGCTTCTCATTGGCGGAAACTACCCCGCGCGGGTCGTACACGATGTTGCTCATGCAATCTCTCCTCAAAGAAAACAGGTGCCATCGACGCATCTCGCCTCGCCCCTGCTTCCTTCCCCGATTTGACGTAAGACGGGAGCGGACATGTGTCCCCATCCCGGGATGAAGGCGGAGAAGCGTCCGGCCTCGCCGCCGATCACGAAGAGGTGGATGTGCTCGGGGCTGGGCACGATGGGGATGCGCGAGTCGGGCTCGCGCCGGTACCAGAGCGGCAGGTTGCGGTTGTACACCTTGCCGTAGCGGTGCTCGAAGGCCAGCTCGCGGAACGCGTTGCCCGAGTACATCCAGAGATACGAGCGGATGTCGAGGCGCTTCCAGCCGGCCTTGGCGATGGTCGCGGCATGCTCGGGGCCGAGCACCACCGCGCAATGGCCGCTCGACACCGCGTTGTTGTGCGCGTAGGTGCTCATGGCCGAGCAGAGGCTGTCGAGGATGCCCTGCGGATCGTTGGCCACGTGGTTGGTGACGCTGTGCGGCGCCTCCGCGGCGAGCACGAAGACAGTCGAATCCCCGGCCGCGAAGCCCTTCTCGACGTGATAGGGCGCGAACGGGCTGGCGTCGTTCTCCGCCACGGCATAGGTGTACTTGCCCGGATGCCCGAGCGTGCTCTTGTCGAGATCGCCCGGCCAGCCGCCGCCGACGTTGAGCAGCACGAGACGAATGGCGCGGCCGATGGTGGCGTTGGCGCGGTTGCCCGAGCCGAAGGCATTGCAGCCGCCGTTCATGCCGATCGCCCTGGCGATCGGCCCATTGACCACGAGCAGCGGACAGGCCATGTGGGTCGTGGCCTGCACGCCGTTCAGGTTGAACGCCGGCTCGGCGAGCGCGAGCAGCGCGGCGCGCACCACCGGCGCGTACTCGGGCCTGCAGCCCGCCATCACCATGTTGATCGCCAGCACCTGGCGCGTCAGCCCGCCCCAGCGCGGCGGCACGCGGCACTCGAGGTGCTCGGGCTCGCCGCCCAGCGCCGCGACCATCGCATCCACGGCGGCGGGGGTCGGTGGTACCACCGGCAGGCCGTCGGAAAATCCCTGCTCGTAATACCACTCGACGAGATCGGCGCCGTCGGGCGGCGATTGCAAGTCCGCTTGCATGAGCGGCTATCTTAGCTTCATCGACGAGGCCATCGCTCGCTCATCGGCACCGCGTGCCTTGTAAGGTTCCGCGAGCTGGCCCGGTCCTAACCTGTACCACGAGATCGTGAATGACACGGTGGCCGGCGTGCCGGTCGCGGTCACGTTCTGCCGCTCAAGGGCAAGCGGCTGCCCCCGATCGAAAGCGGCGTGCACTTCGCCTTCGCCTGGCTCGCATTCAATCCGGAAGCCTGGCCGACGCATCTGCAGTGGAGCGCGATGATGCTGGTGCTGCTCAGCCGCGGCGCGGGCGTGTTTTCCGTCGACCATCTCGCCTGGCGCTGGCTCGGCGCGACAGGCATCGCCTTACGGGCTGAGCGGGAGGCGCGAGGCGCGTGACGAAAACAGGCGGGCTCGTCCGCCCTGCAGGAACCCGGCCAGCATTCCGCGCCAGCCGATGGTCGCCCGCACCGCCCGGTGGGCGCGGTCCGCGAAGGTGCCGTGCGCCGCCTGCGGGCCGTAGCGGCGGCACAGAGCGAGATTGACCGCCGCGCCGATAAGCGCGAGGTGGGTGAAGGCCTGGGGGAAATTGCCGAGGAAGGCGCCCGAGCG
Organism: uncultured Enterobacteriaceae bacterium; assembly: GCA_964546195.1. GTDB lineage: Bacteria > Pseudomonadota > Gammaproteobacteria > Burkholderiales > SG8-39 > SCGC-AG-212-J23. The sequence goes on from CAZJJC010000109.1 coordinate 3,409, forward strand.
CACCTCGATCTGCTCGGCGAACAGGCCCACATCGTTGGCGCGTGCGGCCAGCTGCTCGAACAGTGCGGCGGCCGCCTCGTAGCGCTCCTCGGCGAGCAAGGCCTCCACCAGCCAGAAGCTGCAGGCCACGAACGCCTCGTCCTCGCCGCCGACGCCGTCGGGCCCGCGATAGCGGTAGAGCAGATCGCCGCGGCGCAGCGTGCGCTCGACCGCCTCGCGCGTGCGCCGGAACGTTTCGCCGTCCACCGGCAAGGCAAGCATCGGCAGGTGCAGCAGCGCCGCATCGACGCAGTCGGCGGGATCGCCGAAAGCCTGCACGAAGTTTCCCTCGGTGCTGCGGCCGCGCGCCATCAGCTCGCGCTGCATGCGGCTGCGCAAGGCGAGCCAGTCCGGCCGCTCGCCGCACAGCCGGATCGCGCGGTCGACCACCACCCAGCACATCGCCTTGGAATGCACGAAGTGGCGCGGCTCGCCGCGCATTTCCCACAGGCCTAGGTCCGGCTCCTCCCAGCAGCCCGCAATGAACTCGACCATGCGCTCGAAGGCGCGGCGGTCGGCCTCGGTAAGGCGCCCGCCGAGCCGCTCGTAGACGAGCGCGGCCTCCAGGATGTAGCCGTAGAGATCGGTCTGGCGCTGCCGGTAGGCGGCGTTGCCGATGCGCACCGGGCGGCTGCCGCGGTAGCCTTCGAGGTGATCCAGCGTGCGCTCCTCCAGCGCCTTCTCCATGCCGATGCCGTACATCACCTGGAGCTCCTCGACCGGCCCGTGGAACGCCTTGCGCATGAAGTCGAGGAAGCGCTTGGATTCGCCCGAGTAGCCGAGCGCGGCGAGCGCGTGCAGCATCAGGCTCGCGTCGCGCACCCAGCAGTAGCGGTAGTCCCAGTTGCGCTCGCCGCCCACGACCTCGGGAAGCGAGGTGGTGAAGGCCGCGACGGAGGCGCCGGTCGGCGCGTACGTCATGAGCTTCAACGCGAGCGCGCTGCGCTGCACCAGCTCCTTCCATGGGCCGCGATAGCGGCAGTAGCCGATCCATTCCCGCCAGAACGCCGTGGTGACGCGCTGCAGCTCGTCGATGCGCGCCTCGCTGGGAGCCGCGTCAGGCGGCGCGAGCACAAGGTAGCGGTGCTCGCCGGCGCGCAAATCATGCGCACCTTCCAGAGGGAAATCAGAATGCAGCAGGTGGTTGGATACGCCCGAGGCGCGGTAGTCCACTTGCAGCGCTGCCCTGCCTTCGAGGCATTCGATCCTGCGGATCAGCCATCCCGGCGCGTTGAGAGAGACATAGTCGTTCGCCCCGGCGTGCGCGGTGCGGCCGACCGGCATGAAATCGATGAGCGCGATCCGTCCGCTGTCGGACGCGAATTCGCTGCGCAGGATGTTGGTGCCCGGCAGATAAGCGCGGGACGCCGTGCGCACGCCTTCCAGCGACACCGACAGATGACCGCCCCGGCCGGAATCGAGCAGGCGGCAAAGCACCGGATCGGCGTCGAAGCGGCCGAGCGCGCACCAGTCGATGCCGCCGTCGGAGGCGACGAGCGCGCCGCCGTGGCAGTCGCCGATCGCGGCGTAGTCCGCGATGGGACGGTAGCCTCGATCGGCGTCGAGAGATATGGAGCGGGAAACGAGTCTCGAACTCATGCCTCAACCCTGGAGGGGTTGCGCTCTTCCAGCTGAGCTATTCCCGCGTGCCCTCCATTTTCCGGCGATGGTGGCAAGGCCGCCATCCTCCGGAAGGACCATTGGCTCAGGAGCCGCGCACCACGGCGATCTTGTTCTCGACCGATTTCACCCCTTCCACCGCGCCGGCCACCCGGGCGGCGCGCGAGCGCTCGCCGGGGCTGGCGGCGGTGCCCCATAGCGTCACCTTACCGTCCGCCGCGGTGACGTCGATCGCCGCGGCCTGCACCTTGGCTTCGCCCTCGAGCGCACGCCTCACGCGCGCGGCGAGCTCGGTATTGGGATCGGGCTTGGGCTCCGGCTTGGCCGTTTCCACGGCCTTCTCCGGCTGAGCAGCCGGGGCGGGCGCGGGCTGGGCTACCGGCGCGGCGGGTGTCGGGGGCGGGGGCGGATCGCTGCAGGCCGCGAGCGCCAGGATGAGAGCGGCGGCGAGTTGTCTGGACATGGCGGGACTCCCTGGAAGCCTAGCCCGCCATGATGCACCTTTCCTACTTCGGAAGCTCGGGCGCTCCGCCTGTGGCGCCGGTCGAAGCCGTGTCGTCGACCGTCAGCCGGTTCTCCACCGTCTTGACGCCGCCGACGCTGCCGACGATGCGCCCGGCCTTTTCCTTCTGCTCCTCGGTGTGGACCCGCCCATGCAGCGCCACCACGCCGTCGCGGTTCTCGACGTCGATCCTGCGCGCGTCGATGCTCGAGTCCGATTCGAGGGCCGTGCGCACGATCTGGGTGAGGGAGCTGTCGCTGAGCGGTTTCGCCTGGTCGGCGGCCTTTTCCACCTGGCGGGTCTCGTCGATCTTCGCCTGGTCGACCGGTTCCTCGCGGCCGCAGCCATAGAGGGCAAGGGCGACCGCAACGCTGAAAAGGGCGGTTTTCATGACCCGCATGAAGCCAAATTCATGCCAGCCTAATGGAAGAGCTCGGCGATCGCCCGGGCGTCGAAGCGGTACTCGTGGTTGCACATCTCGTTGCGGATCACCACCTCGCCCTGCTCGGCGAGGATTGATTCGACCTCCTGGCGGCCCAGGCCGCGCAGCATCTCCTTCACCTTGTCCTCGTCGTAGGGGCAGTGGTACTCGACCGCGTAGAGCCGGAACACGCGCATCAGCTCCTCGGGAAAGACCCGGGTCAGCAGGTCGTAGGGCTGCGCGTCCCGGGTTTCGTCGAGCTCGAGCGTCGCGGCGAGGTGCGTGATGCGGTTCCACCCGTCTGGGTCTTTCGCGTCGGCTCCGGGCAGCTTCTCGAGCAGCAACCCGCAGAGCGCGCCGCGGTCGGCTTGCAGGCGCAGGAACGCCGACACCTGCTCGGATTGCGCAAGGTAGTGCCTGAAGATCTGCTCCAGCGTCTCACCCTCGAGCGGCACAAGGCTCTGGTAGAACTGGCCGCTCTTCGTGTCCTCGAGCGTCACCGACAGGCGGCCGTCGCCCAGGAGGCTTCTTTCATTGGGTACATGCGCTTTCGGCTTTTCGAAGCTCGCCATTCCCCGGATGCGCAGGTCCGGCGTACAGTCGGACACCAGCAGCCGGACCGGGCCCGAACCTTGCACCTGCAGGGTGACCCGGCCCGAGCCTTTCTGATTGGCGCCGAGCAGCACGTTCAGCGCGGTGGTATGGCCCAGCAGCGAGGCGATGTATTCCGGGTAATCCCGCCCGTCCAGCATGCGCTGCCAGGCCTCGGTGAGGCACACGAGCCGACCCCGTATGTCGAGGTCCTCGAACAGGAAGCGCTGAACGTAGTCGGTCTGCATAGTCGAACGAGTATATAGACGCTTAAGTCGCCTTTAAGCTATGGGGTGATAAAGGAAAATATAGAACAATGGCCGCCGTGACCGCTCCCCGGACCGCGCTGTCCGGACACGACCTGTACCTCTTTCGCGAAGGCACGCACTCGCGCCTCTACGAGAAGCTCGGCGCGCACGTGGTCGAGGGCGCCACCGAGTTCGCGCTGTGGGCGCCCAACGCGGCCTCGGTCGCGGTCGTCGGCGACTTCAACGGCTGGGATCCGCGCAAGCATCCGCTGCAGCCCACCGGCGACGCCGGCATCTGGCAGGCCCGGGTGCCGCAGGCGAAGCAGGGAAGCCTGTACAAGTTTCATGTGGTCTCGAAGCATGCCGGTCATAAGGTCGACAAGGCCGACCCGTATGCGTTCCGCGCCGAGACGCCGCCGCGCACCGGCTCGATGGTCTGGGATCTCGCCTACGAATGGCAGGACGCCGAGTGGATGCGCACCCGCAAAGAGCGCAATGCGCTCGATGCGCCCCACTCGGTGTACGAAGTGCACCTGGGCTCGTGGATGCGCTCGCCGGACGATCCGACGCAGGTGCTCGGCTTCCGCGACCTCGCGCCGAAGCTGGCGGGCTATGCGAAGCGCCTGGGCTTCACCCACGTCGAGCTCATGCCGATCATGGAGCATCCGTTCTACGGCTCCTGGGGCTACCAGTGCACCGGCTACTTCGCGCCGAGCTCGCGCTACGGCACGCCGCAGGATTTCATGCATTTCGTCGATGTGCTGCACCAGCACGGCATCGGCGTGCTGCTCGACTGGGTGCCGTCGCACTTCCCCTGGGACGCGCACGGCCTGGGGTTCTTCGACGGCACGCACCTCTACGAGCATTCCGACCCGCGCCAGGGCCATCACCCCGACTGGGCGAGCGCGATCTTCAATTATGGAAGAAATGAAGTAAGGGCATTCTTGAGCTCGAGCGCGCACTTCTGGCTCGAGAAGTACCACGCCGACGGGCTGCGCGTCGACGCGGTGGCCTCGATGCTGTACCTCGACTACGGCCGCAAGCACGGCGAGTGGATCCCGAACCGCTTCGGCGGGCGCGAGAACCTCGACGCCATCGACTTCCTGCGCTTCCTGAACGAGACGCTGTACCGCGACTTCCCGGACATCCAGACCGTGGCCGAGGAGTCCACCGCCTGGCCGCAGGTATCGCGCCCGAACTACCTCGGCGGCCTGGGCTTCGGCATGAAGTGGAACATGGGCTGGATGCACGACACGCTCAACTACTTCAAGCGCGACCCGGTGTACCGCAAGCACTACCACGACTCGCTCACCTTCAGCCTGTGGTACGCCTTCCACGAGAACTTCGTGCTGCCGATCTCGCACGACGAGGTGGTGCACGGCAAGGGCTCGCTCATCGGCCGCATGCCGGGCGACGACTGGCAGCAGTTCGCCAACCTGCGCGCGCTGCTGGGCTACATGTGGGCGCACCCGGGCAAGAAGCTGCTCTTCATGGGCTGCGAGATCGGCCAGCGGCGCGAATGGACCCACGAGGACAGCCTCGAGTGGCACGTGCTGCAGCACCCGCTGCACGAGGGCGTGCAGCGCTGGGTTTCGGATTTGAATAGAATCTATCGTGCAGAGCCTTCGCTTTATCAGAAGGACTTTTCCGTGGAAGGGTTCCGCTGGGTGCAGCGCGGCGACTGGGAGCAAAGCGCGCTATCCTTCCTGCGCCTGGGCACCGAAGGCGCGCCGCCGGTGCTGGTGGTGTGCAACTTCACGCCGATCCCGCGCCACAACTACCGCGTCGGCGTGCCGCGCGGGGGCTACTGGCGCGAGATCCTGAACAGCGACGCGCACTACTACGGCGGCAGCGGCCTGGGCAACCGGGGCGGCGCCGACGCGGTGCCCATGCCTTACGAGGAATACAGCCACTCACTCACGCTGACCCTGCCGCCCCTTGCGGTCACCTTCTTCAAGCCGGACTAAGAACGCGCCGCCGCGCGCGGTCGTAGAGTCGGTCCGCCCCGAGGTGGACGGCGGGCGCTATCCGATCAAGCGCGCGCTCGGCGAGCAGGTGCTGGTGGAGTGCGACGCCTTCGCCGACGGGCATGACGCCGTGATGTGCGAGCTCCTCTGGCGGTTTTCCGGCGAGGATTCCTGGCAAAGCACGCCCATGGAGTTCCGGCAGAACGACCATTGGGCCGCGAGCTTCACCGTCGACAAGCCCGGGCGCTACGAGTACACGGTACGCGCCTGGACCGACCCCTTCCTCACCTGGCGGCGCGACCTCGCGAAGCGGCGCGACGCCGGCCAGGACCTGTCGGTCGATTTCCTGATCGGCGCACAACTCATCGACAACAGAATACTGAAAGATGAAGCCGGATCCGCGGAGGAGCGCTACGCCGCGGCCATGGCGGCTGAGGTGCCGCCCCCGCATCCTTCCAGGATTTCGACTTATGAAAAGACCCTGGAAGTCGTCGTCGACCCGGTGCGCGCGCGCTTTTCCGCCTGGTACGAGATGTTTCCGCGCTCGGCGCGCGGCGACGGCAGGCACGCCACCTTCAAGGACTGCATCGCGCTGCTGCCCTACGTGCAGGAGATGGGCTTCGACGTCCTCTATTTCCCGCCGATCCATCCAGTCGGCGTCACGGCGCGCAAGGGCAAGAACAATGCGGTCAGCGCAAAGCCGGGCGAGGTCGGCAGCCCCTGGGCGATCGGGGCGAAGGAAGGGGGCCACAAGGCCATCCTCGCTGCCTTGGGCTCTTTCGAGGACTTCGATGCCCTGGTGAAGGAAGCGGGGAAAAGAGGCATCTCCATTGCGCTCGACATCGCCTTCCAGTGCTCGCCCGACCACCCGTACGTGAAGGAGCATCCGGAGTGGTTCCGCAAGCGGCCCGACGGCGGCATCCAGTACGCCGAGAACCCGCCCAAGAAGTACCAGGACATCTATCCGTTCGAGTTCGACACGCCGGCCTGGCGCGAGCTGTGGCAAGAGCTGAAGAGCGTGTTCGAGTTCTGGGTCGGGCACGGCGTGAAGATCTTCCGCGTCGACAACCCGCACACCAAGGCCTTCGACTTCTGGGAGTGGGCGATCAACGATCTCAAGCGCGCCCACCCGGAGCTGATTTTCCTGTCCGAGGCGTTCACCCGCCCGCGCGTCATGCACAAGCTCGCCAAGATCGGCTTTACCCAGTCCTACACCTACTTCACCTGGCGCAACAGCAAGCAGGAGCTGATCGAGTACTTCACCGAGCTCACGCAGCATCCTTCACGCGAGTACTTCCGGCCCAACGTCTGGCCGAACACGCCCGACATCCTGCACGAGACGCTGCAGCACGGCGGCCGTCCGGCGTTCATCGTGCGCGTGGTGCTGGCGGCGACCCTCGCCGCCAGCTACGGACTCTACGGCCCGGCCTACGAGCTGCTGGAGCACCTGCCGCGCGAGCCGGGCAGCGAGGAATACCTCAACTCCGAGAAGTACGAGGTCAAGCAATGGGACCGGGACCGGCCGGACAGCCTGAAGGAGCTGATCGGGCGCCTGAACCGCGTGCGCCGCGAGAACGCGGCGTTGCAAAGTGACTGGAGCCTGCGCTTCCATCCGGTCGATAATCCCCACCTTCTGGCCTATTCGAAGCGCGCAGGCGCGAATATCATCCTCGCCATCGTCAACCTGGATTTTCACAACCCCCAGTCGGGCTGGGTCGAGCTCGACATCGACGGCAGCTTCGAGGTGCACGACCTGCTGAGCGGCGGGCGCTATACGTGGAGCCGCGGGCGCAATTTCGTCGAGCTCAACCCGCACACGCTGCCTGCCCACGTGTTCCAGGTCCTCGGGTGAAAACCGAAGACATGGTGGTGCCGCAGGACCAGATGCGCGAGCAGGCCGTCTGGTACAAGGACGCGGTCATCTACCAGCTGCACATCAAGGCGTTCTTCGACTCCACCAACGACGGCATCGGCGACTTCAAGGGCCTTACCGCGAAGCTCGACTACATCCAGGGGCTGGGCGTTAACGCCATCTGGCTCTTGCCCTTCTACCCCTCGCCGCAGAAGGACGACGGCTACGACGTCTCGGACTACCAGAACGTCCACCCGCAGTACGGCACGATCGACGACTTCAGGGAGTTCGTGCGCGAGGCGCACCGGCGCGAGCTCAAGGTGATCACCGAGCTGGTGGTCAACCACACCTCCGACCAGCATCCCTGGTTCCAGGCGGCGCGCCGCGCGCCGCCGGGCTCGCGCAAGCGCGACTGGTATGTGTGGAGCGAAACGGTGCAGAAGTACAAGGGCACGCGCGTCATCTTCACCGACAGCGAGACGTCGAACTGGACCTGGGACCCGGTGGCCAAGGCCTATTTCTGGCATCGCTTCTTCAGCCACCAGCCCGACCTCAACTTCGACAACCCGAGCGTGCTGAAGGCGGTGTTCCGCACCATGCGCTTCTGGCTCGACATGGGCGTCGACGGCTTCCGCCTGGACGCGATTCCCTATCTCATCGAGCGCGAGGGCACGAGCAACGAGAACGTGCCGGAGACGCACCTGGTGCTCAAGCAGATCCGCGCGCTCATCGACCAGAGCTATCCGAACAAGGTGTTGCTGGCCGAGGCCAACATGTGGCCGGAGGACGTGCGCCCGTACTTCGGCGACGGCGACGAGTGCCACATGGCGTTCCACTTCCCGCTGATGCCGCGCATGTACATGGCGATCGCGCAGGAGGACCGCCACCCGCTGGTCGAGATCATGCAGCAGACCCCCGAGATCCCCGACATCTGCCAGTGGGCCATCTTCCTGCGCAACCACGATGAGCTCACCCTCGAGATGGTGACGAGCCGCGAGCGCGACTACATGTACCGCATGTACGCCGCGGACATGCAGGCGCGCATCAACCTGGGGATCCGCCGGCGCCTCGCGCCGCTGATGGACAACCATCCCGACCGCATCAAGCTGATGAACAGCCTGCTCCTGTCGATGCCCGGCTCGCCGATCCTGTACTACGGCGACGAGATCGGCATGGGCGACAACATCTATCTGGGCGACAGGAACGGGGTGCGCACGCCCATGCAGTGGAGCCCGGACCGCAACGCCGGCTTCTCGCGCGCCGACCCGCAGCGCCTGTTCCTGCCGCCGATCATGGACGCGCTCTACGGCTACGAGGCGGTCAACGTCGAGGCGCAGGAGCGCGACTCGGGCTCGCAGCTGAACTGGCTCAAGCGCATGCTGGCGATCCGCAAGGAGAGCCATGCTTTTGGTAGGGGAAAGCTCTCGTTTCTCCGGCCGGGCAACCGGAAGATCCTCGCCTACCTGAGGGAGCTGAACGAAGAGGCGATCCTGTGCGTGGCCAACCTGTCGCGCTCGGCGCAGCCGGTCGAGCTCGACCTGCGCAGGTACAAGGGGCGGGTGCCGGTGGAGCTGCTCGGGCGCACGCCCTTTCCGCCGATCGGCGAGCTGCCCTACCTGCTCACCATACCCGCGCACGGCTTCTACTGGTTCCGCCTGGCCACCGACGCGCCGGCGCCGTCCTGGCATACGCAGATGATCGTGCCCGAGGAAGCGCCTATCCTCGTGCTGTTCGACGGCTGGACGAGCTTCTTCCGCGAAAAGGTCGTGCCCTGGCGCATGGGCATGGCGGAGAAGCTGCGCGCCCAGCTCGAGAACGAAGTGCTGCCGCGCTACATCGAGTCGCAGCGCTGGTACGCCTCCAAGGGAGAGCGGATCGAGAACGCGAAGCTGAAGGACCACGCCATATGGCAGGCGGGCGGCGGCATCAGCTGGCTGCTGCTGATCCTCGATGTGCGCGACGCGCTGTACTTCCTGCCCACCGCGCTCGCCTGGGAGGAAGACGAGGCGCACGTGCGCGCGCTCGCCCAGTCGACCGTGGCGCGCGTGCGCCAGCAGGCCAACGTCGGTGTGGCGGGCGACGCCATCGCCGACGAGGCGTTCTGCCGCAACCTGGTGCGGGCGATCGGAGAGAGCCGCACCCTGCAGACCGAGCACGGCGGCCTGCGCTTCACGCCGACCAGGGCGTTTGCCGACATCGCCGGCGAGGACCTCGCCGGCCTGAGCCTGGGGCGGCTGCATACGCAGGCGACCAATACCTCCGTCACGCTCGGGGAGCGGCTGTTCCTCAAGTGCTACCGGCGCCTGCGCGCCGGCATCAACCCGGAGCTCGAGGTGGGGCGCTTTCTCACCGAGGTGGCGCGCTTTCCGAATTGCGTGCCGGTGGCGGGCGCGGTCGAGTACTCGAGCGGCAGCGGCGAGCCCAGCACGCTTGCGCTGCTGCAGTCCTACCTGCCCAACCAGGGCGACGGCTGGAGCTATACCCTGGACTACCTCGAGCGCTTCCTCGAGACGCAGCTCGGCGTCGGCGAGGAGAACCATGGCGCCTACCTCCTGCTCATCCAGGCGCTCGCCACGCGCACCGCGGAGCTGCACCGGGCGTTCGCCACCCCTTCGGGCGACCCGGCCTTCGATCCGGCGCCGCTGAACGAGGCGAGCGTGGAGGCGTGGAAGGCCGGTGTGAGGAAGGAAGCCGAGGAGACCCTGGCCCTGGTGCGCTCGGAAGAATTGCTCCAGAAGCGGGAAAAAATCCTGGCGCTCATCGAGGGCTGCCGCGGGCCGCGCGGGCCGGCGCTCAGGATCCGCCACCACGGCGACTACCACCTCGGGCAGGTGCTGGTGGCGAACAACGACTTCTTCATCATCGATTTCGAGGGCGAGCCGTCGCGGCCGCTGGAGGAGAGCCGGCGCAAGCATTCGCCGCTGCGCGACGTGGCCGGCATGCTGCGCTCGTTCAGCTACGCGAAGTGGACGGCCACCCGCACCAATTCATTGGATGGCTGGGAGCAGCAGACCCGCAAGGCGTTTCTTTCGGCCTACGAGGCCGCCACGCAAGGCAGCGGCCTTTTCGAGTCGTTCGACGACGTGCGCGGCCTGCTGAAGCTCTTCGAGCTGGAAAAGGTGCTGTACGAGCTGCGCTACGAGTTCAACAACCGGCCGGACTGGCTGCAGGTGCCGCTGGCCGGAATCAAGGCGATGCTGGAGGAGGGGGGATGAACCAAATAGACGTGTACCTGGAGCCGATCCGCGTGTTTTTGCGCCAGCTGGGCGACCTGCTGCCGCGGCTGCTGCTCGCTGTCCTGGTGCTGATCATCGGCTGGCTGATCGCCAAGGCGGTGCGCTTCGCCATCGTCAAGGGGCTGCGCGCGGTGAACTTCCACGTCGTGACCGAGCGCGCCGGCCTCGACGGCTTCCTGCACGACGGCGGCATAGAGCGCGACACCACCGAGATCCTCGGCGTGCTGGTGTACTGGCTGGTGATCCTCGGCGCGCTGGTCATCGGCTTCAATACGCTTGGCCTTTCCTACGTCACCGACCTCATCGGGCGAGTCATCCTTTTCGTACCGAAGGTGATGGTGGCGCTGCTGATTCTCGCCTTCGGGTCCTACTTCGCCCGCTTCATCGGCAACGCGATCACCGTTTACTGCAGGAACATCCATATCCAGGACGCCGAGCTTCTCGGCAGGCTCGCGCAGTACGCCATCGTCACCTTCGTGGTGCTCATCGCGCTCGACCAGGTGAACATCGGCGGCGACATCGTCCGCCAGAGCTTCCTCATCGTCCTCGCCGGGCTGGTGTTCGCGCTGGCGCTCGCCTTCGGCATCGGCGGCAAGGACTGGGCGGCCGAGCTCCTGGAACGCTGGTGGCCACGCCGAAGACCGTAAGACGGCATGCGATGCCCTTCGGGGCCGAGGTTCTACGGGCGGGCGGGGTGCGCTTCAGGCTCTGGGCGCCTGCGGCGAAGCAGGTCGATCTGTCGCTCGACAACCAGCTTTTTCCCATGGAGCGCGAAGCGCACGGCTGGTATCGGCTGATCCACGGCGCGGCGCAGCCCGGCAGCCGCTACTCCTACCGCATCGACGGCGGGCACGAGGTGCCCGATCCTGCCTCGCGCTTCCAGCCGAAGGACGCCGAAGGCCCCAGCGAGGTGCTCGATCCGGGCGCCTTCGACTGGCAGGACGCCGGCTGGAGCGGCCGCCCCTGGCCCGAGGCGGTGATCTACGAACTGCACGCCGGCACCTTCACTCCGGCGGGCAGCTTTTCCGGCGTCGCATCGAAGCTCGATCACCTGAAAAGCCTGGGGGTCACCGCGATAGAGCTCATGCCCCTCGCGGATTTCTGCGGCCGGCGCAACTGGGGCTACGACGGCGTGCTGCCTTACGCGCCGGACAGCCGCTACGGGCGCCCGGAGGCGCTGAAGGCGCTGGTGCAGGCCGCGCACCGGGCGGGCCTGATGGTGTTCCTGGACGTCGTGTACAACCACTTCGGCCCCAAGGGCAACTTCCTGCATCTGTACGCGCCGCAGTTCTTCACCGGCAAGCACAAGACCCCCTGGGGCGCGGCGATCGACTTCGGGCAGCGCGCGGTGCGCGAGTTCTTCATCCACAACGCGCTCTACTGGCTCGAGGAATATCACTTCGACGGCCTGCGCTTCGACGCGGTGCACGCCATCATCGACGACTCGCCGCTTCATGTTCTCGAAGAAATGGC
>CAZJJC010000110.1:0-2992 GCA_964546195.1 uncultured Enterobacteriaceae bacterium
GACATTCATGCGACCGCCAACTTCGTGCGCGACCTGCTGCTGAACGGCCGGCTGCGGGCCCGCAACATCCGGCTCGCCGTGGTGGCCAACCGCGTTCGCAGGGCTTCGCCGGTGTACCAGCCGCTCGAGCGCTTTCTCGCCGCGCTCGGCCTGCCGTTCCTTGCCCGGCTGAGCGATTCCGAAACCTACGTCCAAGCCGCCGAAAGCGGCGTGGGCATCTTCGATATGGACCCGCTCGCATCCGCCGCGGAACGCGAGCAGTTCATGCCGATCGTGGAGTGGGTGGACCCGGAATGCCGGGCGCGCGCCCAGGGCAAGATCATCGAGCTTTCGCGGCCCGCCTGGGCGGCGAATTCAAGCCGCATCGCTTAAGTCGCGTCCGTGAGAGCCGCTGTTTTGGCGTGGTTCTGCGTCGCCGCGGCGACTTGCGCGCCCGCGGCGCTGGCTCAGCTCGACCGCATCACGGGCCGGGAAGCGAGCGCCGCCTTGAAGGCGGCGCTGGAGCAGGGCTCGCGCGCGGCGGTGGCGTCGCTCGGGCGCACCGACGGCTTCTTCGGCAACCCGCAGGTCAAGATCCCCCTGCCCGAATCGCTGCAGCGGGCAGAGCGCGCGATGCGTCGCTTCGGCATGGGCCGGCACGCCGACGAGCTTATCCTCACGCTGAACCGCGCCGCCGAAGCGGCGGTGCCGCAAGCGCGGCAGCTGTTGGTCGAGTCGGTGCGCAACATGAGCGTGCAGGACGCCAGAAGCATCCTGCAGGGCGGCAACGGCGCCGCGACGGCGTATTTCCGGCGCAGCACCGAGGGCGAGCTGCGCAAGCGCTTCCTGCCGCTGGTCAAGCAGGCCACCGCGAGGGTCGGCCTCGCCCGGCAGTACAACGCCTACGCCGCGCGCGGCGTGGCCTTCGGCCTGGTGAAGAAAGAGCACGCCGACCTCGACGACTACGTGACGCAGAAGGCGCTCGAGGGCTTGTTCGTGGTGCTGGCCGAGGAGGAAAGGAAGATCCGCGACGATCCGGCGGGCAGCGCTTCAGACATCATCCGGAGGGTGTTTGGCGCCATTCGCTAGCGACAATTTGGCGCCTTTTAGAAATCGGGCGCATACTTTCTTCGAGCCTAAAACTCAACGCCCACTCAAAGAGGCGTACACCTATGCAGGGAGGGAAGATGACAAGGTTCCTTATACCGGCTGTATTGATACCGATCGCGATGCTTGGCGGTTGCCAGACGGCTGCGGAGCATAAGGCGCAAGTACAAGACGCCTCGACCGATCGGCTAAGCGTTGGAAAGGTGCAACGCGAAATCAAGGTAGGCATGAGCGGCGCCGACGTCGCGCAGGTTCTGGGTTCGCCAAACATAGTCACCACAGACGAAGAAAGACGGGAAGTTTGGATCTACGACAAGATCGCGACGGACAGGGTCTACTCGACTAGCAGCGGAGGTGTGGGTGCCTTAATCCTTGGAATAGGGGGTAACACTGCTATCGCGGCAGGCGGAAGCGGTAGTTCAAATGCAGGTGCGGCGTCCACTAGCCAGAGAACTCTCACGGTTATTGTCAAATTCGACAAGGCAAGCAGGGTAAGGGATTTTGCTTACCACCAGTCGAGTTTCTAACGGCCGCCATATGAAACGAATTGCGGTTGTCGCTTGCCTTGTGGCCGTTACTGGATGCGCTACCGTCCCGCCGGCCGCTTTCGTCCTCACCCCTGAGCTACTCAAGCAACGACAGATTGAAACTCGCCGATACGCTGGGATTGTCGATACTGATCTTCTTATCGCATGCTCCAACGTATTGCAGGATCTTGGCTTTACCTTAGAAAATTCCGAGGCGAAGCTAGGAGTTTTGACGGCAAGTAAAGAACGAGACGCCACCTCGGCCAAAGAGGTGGGCCTGGCAATCGCGGTCGCGCTTCTCGGCGGCGGCGCAATGGCAATTAGTAAGGATCAAACCATCCGCGTTTCTCTTGTCGTAAGGCCGGTTTTGATGTCAAACGGGCAAGCGTCCGATAAAGAACATTTCGTTCGAGTCACCTTTCAAAGAATCGTGCGGCGTACGGACAGCAGCATCGTTGCCGAATCTTTAAATGAGCCGGAGCTATTTGAGCAATTCTTTGAAAAAGTATCCAAGGCGGTGTTCATTGAGGCTCAGAAAATATGATCAAAGCCGGATTTACCTGTGCACTGGCGACGTTATTGTTATCCGGCTGCTTGGCCACTACTACAGACCGTGTCTTGGATACGGGAGATCAAACCCAACTCCAGCGGCGCGCTTACCAATCACGGTCCTTCGATACGGCGGATAGGGACAAGGTCCTAAGGGCAGTCATTTCTACCCTGCAAGACTTGGGTTTTGTGATCGATCGAGCCGACCACACATTAGGTGTAGTTAGTGCTACGAAGCTGAACGTCTACCAACTAAAGATGACTGTCTCTACGCGAACAAAGGGCAAGGAGCAGATTTTAGTAAGGGCCAACGCGCAGTTCAACATCAAGCCAATTGAGGATCCCAAGCCGTACCAGGACTTCTTCACTTCCTTGGAGAAGTCGCTCTTTCTCACCGCACACGCAGGCGAATAAAAAGATTGGCTTCGTCCTGAACACGAATTAGTGCGCTTCGTCCCAGTTGCTGCCGACGCCGGTCTCCACCACGAGCGGCACATCGAGCGTGGCGACCGATTGCATCAGCTCGACCACCTTGGCCTTTACCGCTTCGAGCTCCTCGTCCGGCACTTCCAGAACCAGCTCGTCGTGCACCTGCATGATGAGCAGCGTTTTCAGGTTTTCTGTTTCAAGGAAGCTTTGAACGGCGATCATCGCCAGCTTGATCAGATCGGCGGCGGTGCCCTGCATCGGCGCGTTGATCGCGGCGCGCTCGGCCGCCTGGCGCCGGACCGGCGCGCCGCTCTTCAGCTCCGGCAGCCATAGCCGGCGGCCGAACACCGTCTCCACGAAGCCTTGTGCGCGCGCCTTCTCGCGCGTGCCGTCCATGTAAC